>SICP01000011.1 GCA_009691415.1 Candidatus Margulisiibacteriota bacterium | reverse complement strand
AGTCGTGTCTCTAATTCACGATCTGATAGATCATAATGAAATTGTAGGTACAGGCATCGTATCCCTACATCTACACCAAATCCATTTCTTCCCACTCTTTTCTCAAACTCTTTAAACCGATACATCATCTTCGGAAACTTTACGATTTTTTCAATCGTCCATAGCTCATGTTTTTCCGCCACTTGATCTTTTAAATCTATATCGTAAAATGCCATTTGATTCCTCCGTGTTAGTCGCATAACCACCACTATAGAGGAATTATTAAACCCGCTCACGTGGGTTTTTTATTTTCTGCTTAAACTTCTATTTCGCAACAGTCCCGCTTGCAAAAAAAGTTGGGTTAGTGGTTTTTTTTCATAGTTTTCTAGTGTTATTTTGTAATCCACCCCTTTTATAGAAATACATATGGGACCCTCTAAAAATAATATCCGAAATCTTTCTTTAAAGTTGGGGGGGGCAGTATTGAGTATTGGAAACAGGATTTCCCCCATTTCAAATGCAATTATTTTATGGTTCGATCGGTTCATATAAGAGTTATCGGTTTTTTTGGACTAAAAATTTCTATGAAACTTATGAATTATTTTTTAGAAATACCCCGAACAACATAATAATCTATTCGACTATACACAAGAATCGTGGGACATATTTACCTTCTATAAGAATACTTTCTTGAAACATAGTTAAAGGCCTTACCCAAATATCAAAATCGCCATAAAGTGCACGATAAACGACCATGTCTTCTAAGGTTTCGCTGTGTTTGGCAGTAAACAAAACTTCGTACTCTTGGCCTTTATAGTGTCTGTATTTTCCAGGGTTTAGTTTATTCAAAGAATCGCACCAGCAAGGCTGCACGATGGGCGCCTTCTTTTATTTTATATGCTGGTTTCATCCCATGAAAAATTTTCTGCGATGTTTCGTCTACGATGTACCCGGCCCCGGCTGTTGCGGGCAGTTCTTCTAACAAATCGAAAGGCCCTCGCATGTCGTTATCAGAATAAAAAAGCTGCATGTTTCCGCCGTCTATCCCGCTGCAACTGATGAGAACTGTGGCTAAATATTTGATGTGCCGGAGGCGTCCAAATTGGCTGTCTCTGTGAGGATTAAATTCAAATGGGAAGACATCGGTTTGGATCAGTTTTACTTCTGCTTTTGTAAGTTTTGAGTCTGAAATTATCGTCAAGAATTCCATGAGAATAGATTTTACTGCGTCACATGCTAAAAGATCAGGCGGGGTGTTGGCTTTTTTTTGATTTGTAGTTATGGCAGATTTGTCTGCGTCGTAGTAAAGATGAAGATGACCATTTTCGTGTGCAATTTTATAGTGACAAATCGCAAAGCGGCTATCACGATGTATTTCATTTTTGTAAGTAACACGGTTTTCTTGTAGTAACGAAAGTGTTTCTTTCAAAATGGGAAGGTTCGGAAGATAGCGTGAGGATTCAATAATTGTGTATGATTTTTTCATTTTATATGTCTACCTTAAAAACAGAAGAAGGCCCGACTAGCAGGCCTTCTTACAGAGAAATTTAAAGAACTATTTAGCTGATTTTTCAGCAGTAGCTTCATCTTTTTTGAATGAATCGTCTTCTTTATCACACTCACCAGTTTCTTTTGCTGCGCAAGCTTTCATTTTGTCACATGCCGCTGCACGATCTTTACAAACAACCATGCCAGAAATTGGGCAACGGCCTGTTTGTAATGCACTGCCAACTACAAAGCCTACTACCAAAGCGATGCCTACTCCGATAACCAAATTTCGTGTTTCTTTATTCATTTTCATATTCCTCCTACTTAATCTAACCCACGCTCATAAAAAGTATGCCATAGTTTTAAGAAATCCAAAATGCCTCTATACTTCTAAAGCACTCACACTATTGATTAGGAGACGTAGAATGGTTCAGAAAAAGTTAATCGCATCAGAAACACATATAGAGACTCCGCAAGAACTTTCTCAATCTCAGCCAATAGATATAACTAGTAGAGAAAAATATTTTTTACCTAAAGAAGTGCCGTTTGAATCCGGATCACCACCGGATTGTGACCCTGGCAATGCAGTCTCCCTTAATAGAAAAGTAAATTGCGAAAATCAACATACATTTACTAGAAAATCTGTAGTTGAAGTAGTAATACCTAGCTCCCATAATACTAAAGTTACTTATGGATTTATTGTTTCATGAGTATCAAACACGTGACTATTTTAGGATTTTATCGCAAAAAGGGACAGATGGAAACGCTATTTAGCGATACTAATGTCTTTTTTGATGAAAGTATTAAGGTAGACTATCAGGCCTCTATTGTTCCTGTTTCGACTTTGGACTCTGGGAATACATGGACATTGAGTACATTTGTTTCTGCGGTTTCTGAAGACTTAAAGTTGATGCTGGCTTCTGGACATTTATTTGTAACCGCTCCCGATGCAGAGAGTGGGTATGCGGTGCTGTGTTATGCACCTGTGAATGAACCAGAAATGTCTCGCGGTGGTATTCTATTAAAACGACAGGGTGCTCATTATGAACCTGTATTGGCCCATGTAAATGGTGTGGATTATTTGGTGGATCTTAAAGGCTGTGGATCCCCGATAGGTGGCTTCCCTACTGCGCATTATCGTGTGCAATCGGGTTGTCCGTCTGGCTATCATGTGCGTGTGACGGGCGCTTTGAATTTGGATGAGGCTCACGACGAATTTTCTTTATTGACTGCACTTAGTTTGGGTCAAACCGAAAAAGCATTGGCCGATCGTGTTTTGCCTTTAGGCTATTTACCGACGCAAAACGGACAGAGTTTATTGATGAGGTTGGTGCCGTCTAGTTTTCGCCTGAGTTATATTAATCATCCCCAACTTGATGCGTTAAAACCCTTTTCTTTATCTGTTTTTTCTCAAAATTCAGGTCGTGAAACTGCGTTTTTGCTGGCTCAAAACCCACCTATTAAACATCATAACGTGAGTACTCAGAATTTAGTATTTGTTTCTAAAGGACTGTACACATTGACGGATTTTTCTGAAGCGGGGCCTGTGTATCAACCTCATGACAATTTAGATGTGCCGTTTGCGTTTTATCCGTATTTTTTTAGCCGTAGAAAAGTGGATCCTATTGCGTATAAATTTTTTCTCAAAGGGTTAGGACGAAAAGCTGCCTCTATAGAAAGTTTAAATCAGGAGATTATTTCAGAAAAAATAGCGCCTGCGGTGGTACGTCAGCGACTCGATTCTATATTTGATGTATCCGCGCTAAAACATAACTTGGCTTTGGTGAGATCTTTTATGCCAGCTTCTTATTTTTCGGGAGATTTAAAACGTTGGGCACAAGAAGAGTTCTTGCCCCTTTTCGCACATAAAGAACGGCTTCTTTTATACTATGAATTGATTTTAGAGCGACATGGCTTAGACGTTTTGGGTCAATTATGGAAACAAACCTGCCCTGATTTTGAGTTGCAGGCACACTTCGAAAAAGAGATTAAACTGCGTGTTCCGAAAATTAGAAACCCTGTGATTTCATCTTCAGAATTGGGGTCATATTGTACACAAGACACGCTTGAAACACGGTTTTGTGCGGTACCTGCACATCCAGGGGAACTGTATGAGGCCATGCAATGGATTAGAGATATAGAAGCCGGCATTGACACATTTTTAGAGTCTGGTGAAATTGAGATACCAAAAGAGTATACCAGCCCTGTTTGGATGGATCATTGGATGGCCTTACAGGGATGTGCCACCAGCTATTTATTTCCATTCATGCCTTTTTTGCTTGTGCATTTTTTTAATGAAACGCGATTTATAGAGGCTGTTTTGACTATGCCGAGAGACGCATTTTCTGGGAAAGAATTGACGACTTTAGCACACTATAGAACACTTCTCTTACATCATGAACATCTTCTACGAACAGATCCTATGCAGTATTATGCTTTACTCTGTGAAAGTGATGATCGTTTGCTTGCAGAGGTTCGTATTTTTCCGGTATAATTTTTTTGATTTTCAACCCATTTTGATAGGGAGATATGTGTGAATAACCAAACTAAATTGCGTACTACGGTGCCGACTCAAGAAGAGATTGTGCATTTTCTAGATTCTCTACAAGAAACAGAGTTTAATCGGGGTGGTGCAAATGGCGCGGGCGTCCCTGGGCTAAAACCTTTTTTAGAGGGTACTGTTCCTGAAGAATTTAAGGGATTTTATTCCCAAGATGAATTGGATGCGCTCTCTCAAATAAAGGGTACCCCTCGCGACATAGAAGATCGCATGAAAGTGAAGCTGACAGAACATTATTTACGTCTTTCTCAAAACAGTGAAGCACTTCGGAATCTCGTCAAAGCGCGCCCTGAAGAAACCGAAGATTTATCAGGTGAAATGGATCCTTCAAATCAAAATAAATATTCTCCAGTTCCGGGATTGTTACACAAGTATGAAATGGTTTTACTTTATACAGCAGCGACCTGCTCTGCTCACTGTCGATATTGTTACCGACTAGATTTATTTTCTAAAAAAACTGGCAAAGAAATGGCCAATATTGATAAAGTGGTAGAGTATATTGTAGCTCATAATCAGATGGTTAAAGAGTTCAAAGGTAAGCATCCTGAAACGGGTAAAGATATATATCCTGTCCATGAAGCGTTGCTTTCTGGTGGTGACCCTTTAGTACTTTCTAACCGCCGTTTGGCACGTTTAATGATTGGCCTTGCACAAGCAGGGGTGCGTACGATTAGGATTGGTAGTAAAGAACTGGCTTTTTATCCATATCGTTTTGATGAAAACTTTTTCGCTATGATCGATGGCGTTCATGCCCTTTTTCCTGATGTGCGCATTTTATTGATTACCCATTTTACACATCCGGATGAATTTTTAGCCAAAGATGAGGCTGGTAATTATATTGCAGAAGGCAGTGGTTATCGCTGGATGGATGTGACCAAAAATGCGGTTGAACAGTTGATTAATCGTCGCCGATTTATGAGCCTTGAAAATCAAACTCCTATTATTTTTCGAGTAAACGATAACTCGGTTTCATTGCATATATTACAGAAGGAATTGTATCGTCATGGCATCGGAAATCACTACATTTTTCAGTGCAGAGAAATTGAGGGTCACAAGACATTCGCGGTTCCTGTAGAAACCAGTTGGAAGATTTTTACGGAGTCTCAAAAAGGACTTTCTGGCGTTGAAAAACATGCCCGTTTCGTTATGTCTACTGAGATTGGAAAAATGCAAGTGGTCGGTGTTACGCAAGGCCTGATTATCTTTAAGATTTTTAGATCTCCTGCGGATGCCAGTACCCAAGGAAATATTATTATTGCGAGAAGTAATCCGGATGCTCTTTGGATTTCTGGTTATTTGGATCGTATTGTGAGTGATGATACGGGCATTTTGAAATCGGTTGCCGATGCTGTTAATTTCCTAGGCGTTTAAAATGGCTACGTCAGTTTTTCATCGGCATACTCATGCAGCTATGCCGACGGCAGTGTCTGGAGAAGGGTGTTATTTAATCGATCAAACTGGAAAGCGTTATTTTGATGGCTCGGGTGGTGCTGCAGTTTCTTGTTTGGGACATGGTCACCCTGAAGTAATTGCTGCACTTCAAGAACAGGCAGCAAAAATGGCATTTGCTCACACCAGTTTTTTTACAAATGAGCCTATGGAAAAATTGGCGTCATTTTTGGTGTCTCAGGCACCCGCTGGATTTTCGAATGTGTATTTTGTCTCGGGTGGATCTGAGGCTGTTGAGGCGTCCATTAAAATGGCGCGCCAATATTTTCTGGAAATTGGAAAGCCTGATAAATATCGTGTAATTGCTCGCCGTCAAAGTTATCACGGCAATACGCTTGGGGCTTTGTCTGCGGGCGGCAACTTGTGGCGACGTAAAATGTTTGATCCTCTTCTGTTAGACATGAGCCATCTTTCCCCATGTTATGCCTATCGAGGTCAAGAAAATGGTGAGTCTGAAGAGGCCTATGGCTTGCGCGTTGCTAATGAATTAGAAACCGAAATTTTGCGCGTTGGTCCCGAAACAGTTTCTGCCTTTATTGCAGAACCCGTTGTAGGTGCAACGATGGGATGTGTCGCTGCTGTCCCAGGTTATTTCAAACGGATTCGTGAAATTTGTGATCGCTACAATGTGTTATTAATTTTGGATGAAGTGATGTGCGGTATGGGTCGCACAGGCACGCTTTTTGCATGTGAGTTTGATGGTGTTGTGCCAGATTTAATTACACTTGCGAAAGGCTTGGGTGCTGGGTACCAACCGATTGGGGCGCTCATGGTTTCGGAAGAAATTTTTAAAGCGATCCAATCTGGCAGTGGTTTTTTTCAACATGGCCATACGTATATGGGCCACGCTACGGCGTGTGCGACCGCGTTGAAAGTTCAGGAAATTATTCAACGTGATCAGTTGTTGGATCGTGTTAATAAAATGAGCGCGTTACTTTTCAAAGCTTTACATACGCAATTTGATTCGCATCCACATGTCGGAGATATTCGTGGCAGGGGTCTGTTTTTAGGCCTTGAATTGGTGGAAGATCGCGCAAGTAAACGTTCCTTTGCGTCATCTAAAGCTGTGAATGTAGCTGTGAAGAAATTGGCGATGCAAGAAGGTCTGATGTGCTATCCGATGGGTGGGACAATTGATGGTCAGAATGGAGATCATATTATGTTGGCACCTCCGTTTATTATGACAGAAAATCATGTAGACGAAATAGTTTCTAAGCTTGCTGTTGCGATTGATAAAGCTATTATCGGCTAATGAACCCGAAACCTATCATCATTTCTGTCGCCCCAAACGGGGCTAGAAAATCTAAAAAAGACTTCCCTACCCTACCTATTTCTCCACAAGAAATTTTAGAAGAAGCGGGGCGGTGTGTTAATGCTGGTGCGACGTTGTTTCACTTACATGTGCGCGATGACTTGGGCGGGCATAGCTTGGATACAGCGCGGTATCGTGAGGCTATAGATTTAATTAAGGCTGCGTATGGGGACAGATTAATTATTCAGGCGTCGACGGAGACGGTAGAAATTTATGAACCTAAAGATCAGATGAGATTGGTGACAGAATTGGTTCCGCCGTCGGCCTCTATTGGTGTGCGTGAATTAGTTCCTAATGCGGCACATGAAATGGCTGCTGCCAATTTTTTAGCATGGTCTGTTAATAATAAAATTTTACTGCAATACATTTGTTATTCGTCAGACGATATTGTGTACTTTTCTGACTTATTAAATCGGGAAGTTATTCCCAAAACATCCGTCTTATTTTTATTATTTGTTTTGGGAAAAAAGACAGGTCAGAAAGCAGATGTCGCAGAGTTAGCACCCATGCTTAAAACGATGAGAGACGTGCTAGTCGATGTAAATTTAGAGTGGGCCGTCTGTGCGTTTGGGGATCAGGAGTTGCCATGTATGCTTGAGGCCGTTCGTGAAGGGGGACATGTGCGTATTGGGTTTGAGAATAATCATATGATGAATGATGGGACTGTTGCAAAGAATACGGCAGAATTGGTGCGGCAGTTTGTGATCACAGTTAAAAATAGGCCTATAGCTTTATTTAATGAAGCTAAGTTTTTATTAGAGAGTCAGCAATAAGTTTGTAGTCTGTAATACAATCAGGATTTCTCAGGACACCTAAATTGGTTACAGCTTTTCCATTTAATAAATTCTTCACAAGCACTTCGCTTTTTTTACCATTGCTCGTGTAAGGGATGTCCTGAACGAAGAAAACGTAGTCCGGCTTTAGCCAGGGGGATTGAGCAATCAATAAATTCCGGATGTCTTTTTTGAGTTGGATTTTGTCAGCGTTATCTGATTTAAGCTTCACAAATAGAACGATGTCTTCGTTATCTTTGGCGCGTTTTCCTGCCGCGAGTACGTCGTCGATTTGAGGATGTTGTTCAAGCGCATTATAGATATCGCTCGTGCCAATTCGCACGCCATGTCGTTTGATGGTACTGTCGGATCTACCAATAATTTCGAGACTGTTATCGTCGTACAAAATGGCAAAATCTCCGTGGGCCCAGATGCCGTCGAATTTTTCAAAATAAGCGGCTTTGTATTTTTCATTATCTTTGTCGTGAAGGAAATAAATGGGCATGCAAGGGAATGGTTTAGTGCAGACCAATTCGCCCTGCTCATTTCTAACTGAGTTGCCATTTTCGTCCCACACATCGACAGGCATGCCAAGTCCGACGCATTGAAGACGTCCACGTTTTACGGGCACAGGGCCAGCTCCTGCAAAACAAGAGACAATGTCTGTACCGCCCGATATAGAGGAAAGTTGTACGTCTTTTTTAATGTGGGTGTAAATATAATCAAAGTGTTCTCGTAAGAGCGGTGCGCCTGTTGAAAGAATAAGTTTTAAATCTGGCAATGTATTTTCTGGCAAATAGAATTTGCTTTTTTGAGAGAGTGAAATCCATGGGGCGCTGGTACCAAATGCTGTAATCTTAAGATTTCTTACCATATTCCAAGAAAATGTTGCGTCAGGTTTTCCTTCGAATAGGACGATGGTGATATCGCTAGCGAGTGCAGAGACGAGCCAGTTCCACATCATCCATGAGGTGGTGGTGTAATAGAAAAGTTTATCTTGGGAATAGAGGTTGCATTGGAGGCGATGTTCTTTGAGATGTTGGAGAAGTGTGCCGCCTGCACTGTGCACGATGGCTTTGGGTTTTCCGGTGGTTCCAGATGAATAGAGACTATAGATGGGATGAGAAAATGGAAGTCGTGTAAAGGTGAGTTCTGGTTGTGGCCCGGATGTGATGAGACTCTCGTATGAAATGCTTTTGGGGATTTCATGGGTGACCGTTGGATTGCGTTTTACGATAACGAGGTGGCTAAGGCAAGTGAGTTTTTTGGTGAGTTCTTGAAGTTTATCGGTGATATCAAATTGCTTGTTGTCGTAGAGGTAACAATCAACGGAAAATAATAATTTGGGTTGGGTTTGTTCAAAACGATCGATGGCAAATTGTGTGCCAGAATCTGGGGAGCATGATGTCCAGATGGCACCGAGTGACGTAGCTGCTAACATGGCCGTGACGGCTTCGGGACAATTGGGCATAAATCCCGCGATGACGTCTCCGCTTTGAATGCCTTGATGTTTCATCCAATTGGCGAGATAGGCTACCTGTGTTTTAAGATCTTTGTAAGAATAGTTTTTAGTCTTTCCGTTTTCATACTGAAAAATAATGGCGAGATGATTGTCTGGGGCGTTCAAAAGATTTTCTGCAAAGTTTAAGGTGATGCCTTCAAACCATGTGGGCGTTGGCCATAGGACGGCTTCGTTTGAAACAGCTTTTTTGTAAGTGCCCGATGATAGTGGCGCAGTGAAATCCCAGAGTGATTTCCAAAAAAGTGCGGTTTGTTGTATAGACCAGGTATAGAGGTCATTGTAGGATGTAAGTTTAAGATGTTGGGTTTCGTTGATGTACTGAATAAACGCGCCGACCTGAGTTGTTTCGATAGCTTGTGGGAACCACAGGCAAGGATCTTCTACTAGGTTAGTTTCGTTTTGTTGCATAGGATCAATATAGTATCAAATTAATATGTATTGAAAAAGTGATGATGTATGGAATTTCAAGAATTTTCTGATGGATTTTTTAAAGGGCTTCTAAACCATTTAGCAGATGGGGTTCTAGTTGTCGACGGGCAAGTGGTCTATGCCAATCGATTGGCGCTGCATATTTTTGGATATGATGAGGATAGTATTTCTAATAAATCCATTCAGGATTTATTTTCAGGTATTGGGCTCACCACTTTTTCGGATACAAATGTTGACGATTTGGATTTAAAAATAACAGTGGGAACCAGGCGTGATAAAACAACGTTTATGTTGGAGTATTGTCTTCGCCATTTGGTGACACATGATCGCACCTATATGGTGTATTCGTTTCGGGATATTTCTGAATTTAATATGATTAAATCCAAAGTGGTAAAAATGGAAGAGATTCTAAAGCGTAAACAAAAAGAATTGGATGTGTTTACAGAAAATGCCAATCGTATGGTTCTTGAAAAAACCGCAAATCTTCGAGAAGCAAATTCAGAATTACGTCGTGCATTTCAGGAATTAAAAGAAAAAGAAGGGAAGTTAATTCAAAAAGAACGCTGGGTCTCTATTGGCCAATTGTCTGCGGGCGTTGCACATGAGATTAATAATCCGCTGGGATTTGTTCAAAATAATTTATTTGCTTTGCAGTTATATGTCAGTAAATTTACGCAGATGATGGGACATTATCATCGGTTTTTAGTCACTATAGAGGACACCGATCATCTGCGTGAATTAAGACATATTGAAGAAGAACTTAGTTTGGACGCGGCATTAAAAGATCTAGAAAATTTATTTAGTCAAACCCAAGAAGGGATTAAACGCATGTCTGATATTGTAAAATCCTTAAAAAATTTTTCGCACTTGGAAAAGTTGGTGGATCAGTCATTATTTGATATAAATGCAGGCCTGGCCAATACGCTGGTGATCTGTCAAAACGAACATAAATATCATGCCATTGTAGACACCTCTTTTGGTGATATTCCTTTGGTTATTTGTGACGCAGGCAAAATCAGCCAGGTGTTTTTGAATTTAATTATAAATGCGTGTCAGGCGATTAAAGAGACGTTTGATGAGTCGCATCATGGGCTTATTAAGATCTCCACTTCTTTTGAATCAGGACATGTTTACTGTCGTATCTCTGATAATGGGCCTGGCATTTCTAAAGAGATTCAACGTAAAATTTTCGATCCTTTTTTTACGACCAAAAATCCGCAAATTGGAACGGGGTTGGGACTCAGTTTGTCCTATGACATTATTCAAAAACACAATGGGGAATTGTATGTCGAAAGTGAGATTGGTGAAGGAGCCACGTTTGTGTTGAAGTTGCCAGTTTAATGCAGTTTTGTGAAGTTTTAGTTTTTCGTGGTGTACCCACTTTATATACCTATAGTGTTCCAGATACGATATCGGTTGTGCAGGGTGATCATGTCGATATTCCGTTTGGAAGAAGCCATTGTGTAGGCTTAGTGATGGGTATTTCGGACGGAGAGTCGGATCGACCTTGCAAACCTATATTCTCTCTTCATGAAAAGAAAACTGCTGTCCATCCCGAGCTTTTGTCTGTTATTTCTTGGCTTTACAAGTTCTATCGATGCACCCCGCACCAGGCCTACCAAACAGTAGTTGGAAATAAGAAAAAACGTCTTCTTCCACCCGAAGCACCACCGGTGGTATCCACAGATTCCGATCCGTTGTTAACAGAAGAACAGCAGGCTGCTGTGGACGCCATTATTTCTGACCATGGGTTTTCAGAATGGTTGCTTTACGGCATTACTTCTAGTGGGAAAACAGAGGTATATATCCAAGTTGCAAAAGCCATGTTGGCACGTAAGAAAACCGTATTAATGTTACTACCAGAAATTGCTTTAACGCCTCAGTTTATGCATGTTTTTACGGAACGGTTTGGATCAACGTGTGTGATTTTGCATTCGGGACTCACGCCTAAATATCGAGAAATTGCGTGGGGCAGAATAGAATCCGGCCAAGTGCAGATTGTCATTGGGCCAAGATCTGTCGTTTTTGCGCCCGTACAAAACCTGGGACTGATTGTCATCGACGAAGAACATGAAAGCACGTACAAACAAGAAAACCATCCCCGTTATGATACGGCGGAAGTGGCACGATTTCGGTGCGAAGAATCGAGGGCGAGTTTGGTCTACGGCAGCGCGACGCCATCTATTGAACGGTATTACTCGGCCATTCAAAACCGCATTGGATTATTATGTTTATCAGATCGCATTTTCAATCGTCCATTACCTAAGATTGAAATTGTAGATATGACGACACAAATGGCGCAAAATCCAACACCCATTTCGTCAGTTTTACACGATGCGATTTCCGAGACGTTGGCGCTTGGCGAGAAAATACTAATCTTAGTAAATCGTCGTGGTTATGCGCCGTATATTTCGTGTCAGAAATGTGGAAAGTTATATGCCTGTCCCCAGTGTCAGTTGAGTTTTACTTATCATCATGACATGTCGTTTCGATGTCATCGCTGCGATATCAAAGTACCTGTCACTCACACCTGTCCTAGCTGCCAGAAACCACATTTGTCTTTTGGAGGGACGGGTATACAAAAAATTGAAATGGAATTGGTGAAACGATTTCCTGAAGCCAAGATTGATCGTCTTGATCGCGATACGGCTAAGACATCGAAAACCCTCGAGAAAATTTTAAAAGACTTTAAGTCGGACGGACAAATTTTGATCGGAACGCAGATGATAGCCAAAGGGCATCACATCGAAAGCGTGACGTTGGTAGGCGTAATTGGTATTGATACCACGTTGAATATGCCGGATTTTAGATCGCCAGAACGGACGTTTCAATTACTCACCCAGGTAGCAGGACGTGCAGGTCGAGGCGATAAATTGGGTCGTGTTTTTATCCAGACGTTTCAGCCAGATCATTACGCCATTCAACATGCCAAAACCCATGATTACAAAAGTTTTTATACGGAAGAGCTTCCCAATCGCGACGCATTTTTATACCCGCCCTACTCCCGATTAACCCATATTATTTTGTCGTCTCTTACCGAAAAAGATGTCAAAATCCATGCTACCTATTTAGCGAAATGGTTAAAGTCTGTGGCGGTTGTAGCGTTGGGGCCGACGCCTGCACCGATTGAAAAAATTAAGAACCACTATCGCTGGCATTTTTTAATTAAAAGTTTGCCAGAACACCACGAAGAAGTGAAAGAAAAATTAGCACAGCTTCCTTTGGCCCCAAAATCTGTTCGTGTCATTATCGATTACGATCCCAAGTCCATTTTTTAAGGAGTACACATGCAAAAACAATTAGTAGCATTATTAAAGAAAAAAGGTACGGGTGCGACGATGGGTAAGTCGTTGTCGTCCGAAGAGTTGGCTTTGCTTACAGAGTGTATGGTGTCGGATGCATGTCACCTCACAACAAAGGCAACCATTTTGACTGCGTTTTTGATGTTGGAAAATACGGAGAGCGAAACGGCGTGGCTCTTCTCTTTTACGGCTATTCCTCCTGAGATAAATTTCTTATTGACCCCATCAGCACTTACCCCTTTTCAAACCATTTTATTGGGTGTTGTTCGTGGAAAAAACCTAAGCCGTACCGAAATGCAAAATGCTATGATCTATTTTTTTAACCCTGAAATCCCCGAATATGAAAAAGCTATTTTTATGGAAGCGGAGCGTTTGAAGCGTGAGAATCGAGATGAAAACTTGGGGTGTTTTGATGCACTGTGGGACCGTAGTTTTCATGACCTCGTCTCTTGTCCAGTCTTGGTAGATTTATCTGTAGGCTATGACGGTTTTAATCGCACACTTTGTTTATGGCCGTTTGTTGCGCCGTTATTAGCATCGGTGGGAGTCCCTACAGTTATTCATGGGGTAGAATCGGTGTCTCCAAAGTTTGGTGTGACACCCCATTTAATTTTAAAAGCTGCGGGAAAAAATCCGTTGAAGACTTTAACCGAAGTAGCACGAGATATTGAGACGCCATCGATTGGCTGGGGCTATGTGGATCAGTCTGTTTCTTTTCCAGAACTATACGATTTGCAGCCATTACGAACACATATGGTGAAACGACCCGTGTTGTCGACGCTTGAGAAATTGATGCAACCCATTCGGAGTGCCAATGGAAATTATGTGGTGACAGGGTATACGCACCCACCCTATCGCGACACGATGACGCATCTTTTGAATGATAGCGCCAAGACACATCAGTATATGATTTTGCGTGGGCAGGAAGGGTCTATTCAATTACCGTTGGATCGAAGAGCGCCTATAGTTTGTGGTGACGGGGAAGAATTTGTAAGGCCGGAAACGTATGGGTTTGGGTCAGATCGTATTTTGCCTAATGAGAGCTTGGGGGTTCAGGATTCTTTGGATGCGGGGCTGGCTGTTTTGTCTGGGCAGAATCAAGGTATTCAACGCGAAACGATTGTGTATTTGGCGTCCGTTATTTTGGATCGATTTGGTATTGTGCCAGAACGGTCTTTGGTTGAGGCGTTGGATAGTGGACTTGCTTTGGGATGTTTTGAGGCTTTTTAAGAAGAAAACTTAGTGTTTTTATAATATCGCATGCCTATTAAATCGTTTATCACCTACCGATTGCATCCAGGAATGTTCCAGTAACTTTGCCATCGTTGGCCTTTGATCTACTATTGGACATAGGCACAGCCTAATAAAATCTGCCCAAGGCTTATTTTCTGGCTTGCTACATTTAACCAATACATTTTCATAATGAGATTCTCCTATATGAGCTTCTGAATTCAGTTCTTTATCACCTGTCATCAATTCAAAAAGTCAGATAACACGGTATACTGAGGAGTTTTAATCACACTCTGTACTAACTCACTTATAGTTTTGATGACTTCGGGATGGTTACTATGCCTTCCCAAAAAAATTTCATGAATTCCTGATGTAAAAGAATTTGGATCAAGCGCTGTATTAAATAAAAGAATTTGTACAGTTAGGTTTTTAAATAAATCTGTGCTCGATAATGTGGTTTTCATTTCGTCCCAAACATCAACTAGGTATGTAAGCCGATCCTGAGCCGCTTTTCCTTCAGAGTCTGGTTTAGGTGAAAGGGTTCTTGTTAATATTTCAGTCACTTTTTGCAGTTTTTCCAATAGTAACCCTAAGGTAGTAATTGGGTTAGAATAGTCATGTTCTACCTTGTCTGCGATGGGGATGAAATATATAAGGTGATACCTTGATTCAATATCCGATGATTCAATATCCGATGATTCTTTATCCGATGATTCTATTTCTTCACTCTGTAGTACGTTTAAATGGTCTATCCATCTTTCGAGTAACGTTTTTAATACCGAAAGATTAGGGGATAATTGTTCATTAACGATTTTGCCCTTATTTAAACAAATTTCAATTCTATCTAGTTTCTTAGTATTTTCTTGAGCGTTAAAATCATGCTGATTTATATCAAGAATTTGCTTTTTTGCTTCATGAGCGGGATACAGAGTTTCTTCGGAATGCATTCTTTTTAAAGAATATCATGCAATTAATTTATAATAACTCATTTTAATTCTTAACTCCCTTAAACTTAATAGACTTTTTAAGTTATCGTTTTTTATTAATGAATAATTTCAGGAATCATGTAACTTTTGAGGAATTCAAACGATAACTCTATAGACTTATAAAAAGTAGAG
Organism: Candidatus Margulisiibacteriota bacterium; assembly: GCA_009691415.1. Taxonomy (GTDB): domain Bacteria; phylum Margulisbacteria; class Marinamargulisbacteria; order SXXA01; family SICP01; genus SICP01. The sequence goes on along the minus strand of SICP01000011.1, from coordinate 32,380 downwards.
TACCCATGCCACCCCCAATTATCCCCACAGGATTATTTTCTAACCCCACTATAAAATTAACTGATCCAAAAATGGGGACCTTCTTTTACAGGAAAGCAGCCGGAAATTAAATAATAAGTTAAGGCTTAAACCCAGGTGTCGTAATCACCGACTGAAAGGCCAATTCCAACGTCTGCGCATTGGGCCAAAAATATTTGAGTATTTTGGGTAATGCAAAATATATATCTTGATAATCTTGCTCAGATTTTTTTTCTAAAATCGCCTTAATAACCCGATGCCGAAGTCGCCTTGCAGAGGTTACAGGACCATCCTGATTGAGTTTTTCTAATTCATTATTGGGGCTTTCTGACAAAAACGTTTTAAGAAAATGGGGCCTCATAATCATTTCTGCGATCACTTTAACATCCATAAGATTGGACTCTACATAGAGCTGATAGGATTTGACCTCAGCCTCAAACTGCATAACGCGAGACGTCTTTATTTTATTCGCAGAAAGTTTCGTGCGTTCTTTTACTAGGGTTTGTTCGTATCGGATGAGGTCTTGCTTGAGCTGGTCTTTGGTCCAGTTAAGTTTAGGCGTATCGTCTGGAGCTTGTGGCCATAGAACAGGATCTTGGGATTCTGGTTTGACCCAGTTGATGTTGTAGAATTGGGAGTCGTTTGGGGATTGGTTTGTCATGTGCTTCTCACCATATTACAATACAAGTCTATGCTCAACGATTATCTTAAATGTATTTCTCTTGCAGATGTCTACGATGTAGCGATTAAAACCCCGTTAGATCTGCTTCCTAGTTTATCTAAAAAAAATCATAATACCATTCTGTTGAAGAGAGAAGATTTACAACCTGTTTTCTCTTTTAAATTGAGGGGCGCATTCAATAAAATTCGTCAGCTTTCAACCGTAGAAAAAAAAGCTGGGATTATCGCCTCTTCTGCCGGAAATCATGCCCAAGGCGTGGCGTTGGCTGCACAAAAATTGGGTATTCATGCGACGATTGTGATGCCCGTTACGACACCGAGTATCAAAGTAAAAGCAGTGCGAGAATTGGGCGCTTCTGTTGTCTTGCATGGTGATGCGTATGACGATGCCTATACATATGCGATGCGCTTGGCTGATGAAAAAAAATATACGTTTATTCATCCCTACGATGATGTGGATGTGATTGCGGGACAAGCGACTGTGGCCGTTGAAATAGTGGCCCAATGTGATCCTCTACCTGATGCCGTTTTTGTGCCGGTGGGTGGCGGAGGTTTGATTGCGGGTGTTGCGGTTTACTTAAAAGCCGTTCATCCCGAAATAAAAGTGATTGGTGTTGAGCCTGATAATTCTGCCTGTCTCTATCATGCATTAAAAGAAAATAAGCGTGTGATTTTAAAAGAAGTAGGACTTTTTGCGGATGGGGTTGCCGTTAAGCAAATTGGGAAAGAGCCGTTTCGTATAGCAAAAGAGTGCGTTGATGAGGTGATCTTGGTGAGTACGGATGAGATCTGTGCCGCGACAAAAGATATTTTTGACAACACGCGTGCAATTGCCGAACCGGCTGGCGCTTTGGCCTTGGCGGGACTTAAAAAGTATATCGAAAAAACAGGGACTCGTGATCAACGGCTGGTGGCTATTAATAGTGGTGCCAATCTAAATTTTGATCGGCTAAAACACATCGCAGAACGCGCCGAAATTGGCGAACATACAGAAGCCTTGTTGGCTGTCACAATTCCTGAAAAACCAGGTAGCTTTCTGGCTTTTTGTCAGGCCTTAGGAAAACGTGGAATTACAGAGTTTAATTATCGTTTTTCTGATGCCGAAAACGCAGTTGTATTTGTAGGTGTGCGATTGGTTCAGGGCGAATCGGAGCGTCATACTCTGGTGGATATGCTCACTAAAAATGACTATGCCGTTTTGGATTTAACGGATAACGAAGTGGCCAAATTGCATATTAGACACATGGTTGGCGGCCCTAATAAATTATTGAAACACGAGCGTTTGTATCGATTTGAATTTCCTGAGCGTCCAGGGGCCTTATTGCAATTTTTATCGGGACTCGGGGAGAAATGGAATATCACACTGTTTCATTATCGCAATCATGGATCCGCTTATGGTCGTGTCTTGATGGGCGTGGATGTGCCAAAATCAGAATCTGCTTTATTTAAATCGTTTCTCAAAAAAATTGGCTATACGTTTGTAGACGAATCTCACAACCCAGCCTACCCGTTATTTTTATAATGAAAAAAGTCGTTTTTATTACGGGTGGATCGTCTGGCTTGGGATTGGGATTGGCCCAAAAGTTTGTTTCTCAGGGGTATGACGTTATGGTAGGCGCGCGGCGTGCACTATTTGGAGACATTGCGTCTGTGGTGTGTGATGTGCGAGATAAAGAGAGTGTGCGTGCAGCTGTGCTTGCCTGTGTAGAAAAATTTGGTCGTATCGATATTGCGATTGCAAATGCGGGGGTAAGTAGCCCCTCTCCTGCGGATCAATTGGATAGCCAAACTGTAGAAGAGTCTTTTCAAACCAATGTAATGGGAGCGGTGTATTTATTTGAAGCCGTGTTGCCAGATATGTTGGCGCGAGGAGATGGGCAGTTGGTGAGTATTGCAAGTTTGGCAGGCTATCGGGGATTGCCAGGTGCGGGGGCGTATTGTGGGAGCAAGGCTGCGCTGATGGCATTAACGGAAAGTTTTCGTATTGATTTAAGAAAATCTGGGGTGGCTGTTTCGGTCATTAACCCAGGATTTATTAAGACGCCCATGACAGATCGCAATCAGTATTCGATGCCATTTTTACTCACTTTGGATGACGGGGTCACTCGGATTTTCAAGGCCATTATTTTGAGAAAAAAATTATATTCTTTTCCGTTTAGATTGGCGATTATCGTACGAATTGGGAGACTATTACCGGCTTGGTTGTATGATGCGCTTATTGGACATCGGAAAAATATTAAGCAGGTATAGCCAATTTAAGTTTTGTAAATTCAGTAATAAACACATCAATAGTCATCATAGGATCTTTTATAACATTTAATAGCAGACTTTGAAAATTGATTAACTTCTCATTAGAGAGCTCCTTTATAACCAAGCTTTTGACATACTCTACAGGGAGAGAGTTTTTTGTCTCGTTATTTCTTTTAACCTCAGCAATATCTTTTCCGGATAGAAAACGCGCAAGATTAATGGCTACTGAAAAAACATCCACATGCTTAGTAACCGGCCCACCATATACTAGGCCATCAGGGATATATCTATTTGTACAAACAGTTAGTTTCGCTCCCTCCTGTTTTATTCCTGTCCATATCATGTAATTTCCCATTTCCTGTTGCCCAAAAAAAAGTTTTTAACGTAATATTTAGCTTTTCGAATTTTTTTGCCATGTTATATTCAGCTTTTGTTTTATATTCTGCATTCCGATTTAATTCCATTTTTTTAAAGGAGCGTTAGTCGCAATAATTTTTCGAAAGGGGTTCAAAACTGTCTTCTAAATTATCATTTTATTTTAGCCTGAGAGCACATTCAATTTTCACACTACGCATTGTGCAAAAGTATCTTGATATTCTATATGTATCGCGTGCGAAGAGTCGGAAATCATGTGCACTTTTATTTTAGGATATATTTCTTTAAGTTTTTTCGCAATTTCGACATATTTGTGATCATTTTCGCCTACGAGTAGGGTTGTTGGGACTTCTGGGAAATCATGCCAATGAGACGGTGTTATTCCTGGGCTTAACTCACATAAGATCTGTGCCATTACTTCTGAATTTTGCTTCAATCTATCTTGAAGATATGGCTTAAATTTTGGGTTTTTAAAAAGCGTTCCAAAGAGGGGTTGTTTGTACCAGTCTTCAATAAATTTTGGGAAGTTCTTTGTAAGTTCTCTGGATTTATTTTGGTCGGATTCCCAACGCGCTTGACGTTCTATTGGATTTTCTATTCCTGGTGAGGTGGATTCGAGAATGAGTTTCTTTACCTTTTGTGGATATCGTTTTGCAAATTCGATGGCGATTCTGCCTCCCATGGAATATCCCAATATAGTACACGTATCTATCAGGTTAGAGAGATGATCGCAGATTTCTTCTATAGTTCCGGCTGGTATGTCGATTGCACGTACATCGTAGTCTGTCTTTTCTTTAAGAAAATCCCAATCGTGATGGCTTCCGAGAAAGCCGTGGAGACAGAGGAGCACAGGTTTATTTTTGTTGGTTTTCATGTGCTCCTCTATCGAATCCGTCATTTTATTTTATAGTTGCAGTGAGATTCCCATTCTGAGATTGAAGGGGGCGGTGAGTTGTATGCCGTTTACGTTTTGATAGATCGGAATTTGGACAATACTTTCTGCTTTTATAGATTCCGTTAGATTAACATGTACTCCCGGCGTCAGAAATAGCCAGGTTCCGCCGGTGTTGGCAGCAGGTTCTCCTGTCGTTCCTGTATCTGATTTATCTTGAAATTTGGCTTGCATGGCAGCACTTAGCGCAACCGAATGAGTTAACACATAACGTGTGCCTATTGTTGCGATCCATTTGTTTCCAAATCGCCAGCCATCCGTGCCTTTTCCGTTGAGTGTATACGAAATGCCAACTCTTAATGGAATCTCTGCATAAACATGATCTAGATTTTCTATAGCAGCTACTCCAATTTGATAAAATGCTGCGAGGGTATAGTCTGTAGATCCTGTTCCTGTTTGAATCGGAATCTCGGCCTCTTCTGCGTCGTCATTTGTTTGGCGGGTTTTACCAGTAGGCAATTTTAGTCCTGCGCTCAAGCCAAAATCCCCGATTTTATGATCGATAAAAAGGGTCGTGTCTCCTAGGCCAGAGATATTCCATGACTCTACAACCAGGTCTTCTTGATGGCTGTGCTTGCGATCTATAAATGGCACTTCGGCACGGACTCTCCAATCTGAATTGAGTTTATACGCTGCATTGACCACGTACTGCTGATTGAAAGTTTCGACTTCGTCGTGGTGTTGCGGTATGGCACCCACCGTTGATTTTTTGTGCCCGACATAAACTTGATTTTGATCAATCGTTTCGTATTGGATTCCGATTTCAAACGGTTTGTCTGAAAACGGGGTGTAGCTTAATACGGGACAGGTTTCGGAGCCGCAGCTGGCACTTAGAGTTGGCATTAGTAAGCATGATAGTAGCATCCATAGTGTGATGTGTTTTTTCATTTAAAGTTTGAATATACTTTTTGACGGGGTGGTAGTCTGCTATTTCGATGATTGAGTCTACGGTGAAAAGTTCGACTCAGTTCTGTTTGGTAGCTCCACGGGGATTCGAACCCCGGCTGCCAGAATGAAAATCTGGTGTCCTAACCCCTAGACGATGGAGCCACATATAGAACGCCGGAGATAGTACCATTATTGAATGGGTATTGTCTAGCCTACAATCGTTTTGATGTTACAGAAACTAACAGGGCCATAATGCCCTAATTCTCTACCAAACCCTGATAATTTGGTGCCTCCAAATGGCAAGTGAAATTGGGAGCTGACGGTTTGATTAATGGCGATGTTTCCGGCTTGTATTTCTTTGGCCATATGTGCGGCTGTTGTTGGCGTTTGTGTCCAGATGCTAGCGCCAAGTCCATAGGACGTGTCATTGGCCAATGTGATGGCCTCTCCAATGGTATCAAAGGGCAAGACGACGGCCATAGGGCCGAAGGTTTCTTCGCAAACGACGGGCATGTCTTTGGTCACTTTACTAAGAAGACAGGGTTGAAAGTAAAAGCCGTTTGTGGGAAGTGTCACTGGGGTTGTCCATTTTTTGGCACCACGTTTTAGACTGATATCCAATTGGCGTTGTAGATTTTCTCGTATGTCGGCTCTTGCTAGCGGGCCGATATCGGTTGTGTCTAGTAATGGATCGCCTATTACTTTTATACTGAGTCGATCAAGATAATTTTGTATAAATTTCTTTTCTAAAGATTTATGGACGATGAAGCGTTTTGCTGCGATACACGTTTGTCCGTTGTTCATGAGTCTGGCTTTTATGGCAGCGTCACTGGCCGCTTCTAGATCGGCGTCTTTGCAAATAATAAACGGATCACTTCCCCCCAACTCTAAAACGCATGGCTTGATATATTTTCCGGCCAAACTCGCAACAGATGCTCCAGCCCGAACACTGCCTGTAAGAGATACACCCGTGATACGAGAGTCTGCGATGACGGATTCGATATCGGATATTTCAATAAATACATTTACCAGCGGAAGATTGGCCTCTATAAATAAGGCATGAATCCAATGTGCGCATTGGGGTACATTAGGTGCGTGTTTAAGTAGAACTACATTGCCAGACAAGAGTGTAGGAATAGCAAAGCGAAACACCTGCCAGAGAGGAAAATTCCAAGGCATGATGCCCAAAATTATGCCGGTGGGTTCGAACACTATGTTGTCCGTTAAAGGCGTTTGGAGTTCAGAGTAGTAGCAACATACTTGCTGACATTTTTGGACTTCTGTCAAAGCTTCTTTGATCGGTTTTCCCATTTCTTTTGAAATTAAGTGAGCGATCGCTTGCTCGTTATTTCTAAGAAGTATTGCAAGAATTTGTAAACGTAGGGCTCTGCTTTCTATCGACGTTTTTTTCCAGTCTAAAAACTGTTTGTTAAGTTTTGCTAGTTCGTTTTCTATTTGGTTTTTGGTGAAACTAGAATAACTTTTTTCTATCGCTTCTGTTGTAGGATTGCGTGTTTGATATGCCATTTTTGTGATCCTTTTAAAGCTGTTATACTACGTAAATGATGTTTAAGACTTTATTTCGTGCAACTTGGTTTCAACTTATTTGTTTAGCTTTTTGTATTTTACTGGCTTATGGCCCCAGTGTCACAGCCCCATTTATTTGGGATGACGAAGTGATGGTCGTTGGTAACGCGTTGATTCGTCCAGAGTCTCCTGTGAGTTCTATTTTTACGTCGAGCGCATTTGGTGAGGCATTTGATGGCTCTAGTTTCTATCGTCCTTTACAAATTCTATCGTATAAACTGGATTTTTCACTATGGGGCCTCTCCCCTGCTGGATATAGAGTGACGTCCATTTTAATTCATTTTTTGAGCATGACTTTCTTGCTTTTATGTTTACGAAAACTGGGCTTTTCTCAGCTCATTTCGTTTTCTTTATCTTTGATTTATGGGGTTCATCCGTTGGCTATTGAGGCCGTGACCTATGTGGCTGGTCGTGGGGACGCCATGATGATGCTGTTTTCTCTTATTTCTTTTTATTGTTTTTTGCAGAAAAAAAATGGGGCCATTGTTTGTTCTATTGTGTTTTATATTTTGGCGTTATTCACCAAAGAGAATGCAGTTATTTTGCCTGGATTCATGATGGTATACGCCCTATGGGTTGGCAAAAAAGAGACCCCTCTTGCGGCTTGGGTTTCGTTTATGGTGACGTTTTTAATTGGGGGTTTGTATAGCATCTTTCGGATTCAAGGGGTGATGCATGCAACAAGTCGGACATTGTCTTGGATTGCAGACACGCCATTTCTTATTCGGCTTCTGAGTGTGCCGCGTATTGTTCTCACGTATATTCAATTATTTCTTTTCCCTATGAACTTGCATATGGAATATCATTTTGTCGAAACGAGTCTCAATACGATTTATATATGGATTGGGTTACCGGTTCTTTTTGCAGTCGTTTTTGCAACGATCAAATGGCATCCAAAACGAGATCTTATGTTGTTTTTTTGGGCTATATTTTTTATCGGACTTTTGCCGGTTTTAAATGTTTTTTCGCCATTGGCTTCGACACTCAGAGAACATTGGTTATATCTTCCAGGACTTGGTCTTTTAGGAGTGTTTGGCCTGTGTATAGAATTTTTAAAATGGCAGCGTGTACAATTGGGCGCATTGATTTTATTTGGTGTTTTTTTATTGGGGACAACGATTTGTCGCAATCAAGACTGGATGGATCCTTTGCGTCTGTACGCGCATGATTTGGAGTTGGAGCCCAGGAGTTTTTTGTTGCATAACAATTTGGGTGTGACCTATTTTAGATCTGGTGATATAGACTTTGCCTTGAGAGAATTTATGTCCGCAATAGAGAATAGTCCAGGCAAAAAATATGGGGTTTCTTACAACAATGTCGGTGCGGTTTTGGAACAAAAAAATCAGATTCAAGAAGCAGCCCATTATTATCTTGAAAGCATTCGTCTCAGCCAATATGAATTGGGATATGTAAATATATCCAAAATATATTTGAGATATAAAAGACCAGATCTTGCACGCCCTATTTTAATTGAAGGGCTTCGCGCATATCCACATTCTAGTGACTTAAACTTACTTAGAAAAATGGTTCCATAGGAGAAAGACAATGATATCGGCATTACAGTGGGAAACGGCAAAAACGTTTACGGATATTAAGTATGAGAAAGCAGAAGGCATTGCAAAAATCACGATTAATCGTCCCGAAGTACGCAATGCATTTCGCCCGTTAACGGTTCAAGAAATGATGGTGGCCTTGGAAGATGCCAGACACGATCCCCAAATTGGGGTGGTGATTTTAACAGGCCAAGGTGAAAAAGCGTTTTGTTCTGGTGGCGATCAACGTATTCGCGGAGACTCTGGTTATAAAGATGGCGAAGGTCATCACCATTTGAATGTCTTGGATTTTCAGCGTCAGATTCGCACGTGTCCCAAGCCGATTATTGCCATGGTTGCAGGATATGCGGTGGGCGGTGGTCAGGTGTTACAAATGATGTGTGATCTGACTATTGCTGCTGAAAATGCTATTTTTGGCCAAACCGGCCCCAAAGTAGGATCGTTTGATGGCGGGTTTGGGGCGTCTTATATGGCGCGCATTGTTGGGCAAAAAAAAGCGAGAGAGATTTGGTTTTTGTGTCGGCAATATAGTGCGCATCAGGCATTGGATATGGGCCTGATCAATACGGTTGTCCCTTATGAAGAATTAGAAATCGAAACCGTGCAGTGGGCCAAAGAAATGTTACAGCACTCCCCTATTGCGCTTCGGTGTTTAAAGTCTGCGTTGAATGCGGATTGTGATGGTCAGGCTGGGCTTCAGGAATTGGCGGGAAATGCGACGATGCTGTATTACATGAGTCAAGAAGGTCAGGAAGGCCGCAATGCTTTTGTTGAAAAAAGGAAACCCAATTTTGGGAAATTTGAAAGACAATCTTAACTCTTGGTTTTTAGCCGTTAGACCCAAAACTTTAGCGGCCAGTATTTGCCCTGTCGTCATCGGATCTGTGTTGGCCTATAAAGAAGGATATTTTGCCTGGATCTGGTTGGCTCTTTCTGTAAGTGCGGCGTTACTAGTTCAGATTGGAACTAATTTGGCCAACGATTATTATGATTTCAAAAAAGGGGCGGATACGGCTGCGCGCATTGGACCGATTCGTGTCACACAGTCGGGTCTGATTGCGCCCCATCGCGTGAAGTTTGCGTTTATACTGTGCTTTGTCTTGGCATTTTTGATGGCCTTGTACTTGGCGTATCGGGGGGGTTGGCCGATTATTGTGATCGGGGTTTTGTCTATTTTATTTGGCTATCTGTACACAGGGGGGCCCTACCCATTGGCGTATTCTGGATTGGGAGATATCACAGCGTTTGTCTTTTTTGGTCCGGTTGCTGTTGCCGGCACATATTATGTCCATGTACTCAGCTGGTCGTTTGAATCGGTTTTGATCGGTATGGCGCCGGGACTTTTTTCGATGGGCATTTTAGCCGTAAATAATTTGCGTGATGTGATAGGAGATGCGATAGCGAATAAGCGTACGCTTGCTGTGCGGTTTGGTGTGAAGTTTGTACGTTTAGAGTATGTATTTAGCATAGCTGCTGCTGTATTTTTAGGCATGTCGCGCGTTTCTGTTTGGATGGGTGCTGTTTTTATCCCTGCACTCCCTATTATCAAGGTTGTTTTAAATTGTGATGGAGAGATTTTAAATAAGGCTTTGGCAGATACGGGACGGCTATTGGTTATTTATACGATTCTGTTTACTGCTATCACATGTTTGATGTAGCTTTTGAGTCTTTTGGTACAACTCGAAAGGGGATTTATGTACGGCTTTCGGATCATAAAGGCTTTGTAGGACTAGGTGAAATTGCACCTTTGCCTGGATTTAGTAAAGAGTCTTATGTCGATGTGCTTGAGCAAGTTCAACTGCTTCCAAAGCTTTTAAAACGTCCTGTTTTCCCCGACACTATCAACTGGTATCCGTCGGTTGCCTTTGGTCTTGAAAGCGCACTTTTAACGTATTTAGCCTCTCAAAAAAATCTTGCTTTGGCTGACTATTTATCGCCTGATGCAGCTAAATCAGTTCCTAAAAATGCACTTATTATGGGTGAGCCTAAGACGTGGGAATCGCACCTTTTAGCGGCGAGAGTTCGTGGGATTTCTGTTTTCAAAATTAAAATTGGGCGCCATGATTTAGAATCAGAAATTGAGACTATTTCTTATTTGGGGCGTGATGTTCTTTTAGATTCTGAGACGTTACGGTTGGATGCCAATCGTAGCTGGGATATGGACATGTGGTTGGTTGCGGAGAGAGAGTGGCGTGGCTTGCCCATTGCATATGTGGAAGAACCCCTCAAAGATCTTTCTATGCTCAATCAGTTTTATGATCATATTGCGATTGCTATTGCGCTTGATGAAACGTTTCGAGAATGGCCTATTACGAAAGTGTTGGAAGTACCAGGACTCACGACGTTAATTGTAAAGCCGACGTTGATGGGACGCGTGTCGGAAGTACCTAGACATTCGGGAATGGATTTGGTGCTGAGTAGTTCTTTTGAATCTGAAGTAGGGCTTTCTATTTTGGAGGAGTGGGCAAAAGTGTTGTCGCCTGGGGTGGCTTGTGGGTTGGATACGTTGGGTGGGGTGGGTTAATGTCTATGCATTATTTTTTATGTTAGGATACAAACATGTTATTTTGCCCTATCAAAAAGCAGGCTGAACTCCATCCCAACGCAACCGCTATTCGCTCCGGAACGGATCACATTTCATATGCTGAATTACATCGTTTAATAGACGCCCACGCTATTACAAAAGACATTACGACCTGGTGTCCGACGGGCACTTTGGAGGATATTGTAAAATTGTGGGCGATTTTTCGTGCGGAGAAAATTGCATTTCTTTTGAATACACGACTGCCTCAAGATCAGCGTCAGCATTATATAAACTTGGCTACCAACATTGTTCCGAGTGCAGCCACATACCTCTTAACATCTGGCACAACCAGCGCACCTAAAATCGCTGTCCATTCTTTTGAAAATTATCGTATTAATGCATCGTCCACTTTGCACAATATGCCGTTGATTCCTGGGGATGCGTGGCTACTTAATTTGCCGTTGTTTCATGTGGGGGGCCTAGGGATTTTGTTTCGGTGTTTTTTGTCTGGGGCGACGGTTGTTTTGGGACATTCGTTTGAAAGCGTGACGCATGTTTCGATGGTGCCGACACAGTTGCACCGTTTATTAACTGAAGGGACTGATTTTTCGAGATTACATGTCGTTCTTTTGGGCGGAGGTCCAGCTTCTAAGAGTTTATTAAAACGCGCCTATGATTTGGGGGTTCCTCTTTACACAACCTATGGACTGACGGAAATGAGCTCTCAGGTAACCACCACGTCGTCTGATCGATCATGGGAAGAGACCCAGACAGGGGGGCATTTATTATGTGACCGTGAGCTAAAAATCGCAGATAATGGAGAAATTTTAGTAAAGGGTCCCACCCTCTTTTTGGGATATTTAAATTCTGATCATGAGAGAGACGCTTGGTTTCATACGAAAGATCGGGGCTTTATCGATAAGCTGGGTCGGTTACATGTGTTGGGTCGTTTGGATCGCATGTTTATTTCGGGTGGGGAAAATATTCAGCCAGAGGAAATTGAATGCGCACTTCTTGAAAGTGATGTGACGCAGGCGTATGTAGTATCAGAAAATGACGCAGAATTTGGATTTCGACCCGTTGCATTTGTGGATGGCATTCCTAATCTGGAAAAGTTAAAAAGCTTACTGCCCAATTTTAAAATTCCGATCCGTTTTTTACCTTGGGATAACCGTCCCTCATCTGTCACTTGGAAGAATGCGGCGAAGTCTTTATAATCGAATTACAAATCTGATTATTTTTTAAGGAGTTCATTATGTCCTATCAATCTATCCAGTCAATTTTGGCTGATCAATCTGAGTATTTATTAGGGTTTAATACACCCAAAGTTTCTAAAGAATTATTGCATGTGCCAGGATCTGATTTTGTCGATCGGATTTTCTCTCACTCTGATCGTAACAACCGCGTTCTTTCAAGTTTGCAAACACTGTATGGACATGGACGTTTGGCCAATACGGGTTATGTGTCGATTTTGCCAGTCGACCAAGGAATTGAGCACACTGCGGGTGCATCTTTCGCACCTAACCCAGCTTATTTTGATCCAGAAAATATTGTGAAATTGGCGATTGAGGGGGGCTGTAATGCGATTGCTTCTACGTTGGGCGTTTTGGGAAGTATGTCCCGGAAATATGCGCATAAAATCCCGTTTATTTTAAAACTAAATCATAACGAATTGATGACCTATCCGAATAAATTTGACCAACTGATGTTTGCTGATGTTGAGCAAGCGTATGACATGGGATGCACTGCAGTAGGTGCCACAATTTATTTTGGTTCTGAGGAAAGTTCTCGCCAGATTATTGAAGTGAGCCAAGCATTTAAACATGCACATGAACTAGGTATGGCGACTATTTTGTGGTGCTATTTACGCAATAACGGATTCAAAAAAGAGGGTGTGGATTATCACGCGGCAGCTGATTTAACAGGACAAGCCAATCACTTGGGAGTTACGATAGAAGCTGACATTATCAAACAAAAACTTCCAGAAAATAATGGTGGATTTACAGCACTCAATTTTGGAAAAACGCACAAGAAAGTTTACACAGATTTATCCAGTGATCATCCCATTGATTTGTGTCGTTACCAAGTAGTCAATTGCTACATGGGACGTATGGGACTTATTAATTCTGGTGGCGCATCAGGTGATAACGATTTGCAAGACGCAGTAGCCACAGCGGTTATTAATAAACGTGCAGGTGGCATGGGACTTATTTCTGGACGCAAAGCGTTTCAAAAGCCCATTCAAGAAGGTGCAAACCTTTTAAATGCGATCCAGGATGTTTACTTAACACCGGAAGTTACTGTAGCCTAGTAGGATATTATGTCAGATTGTGGAAATGTAAAAAAAGTTTTTGTACCGGTTCCGGAGAAAGAGAAATCCACGATTTCTCCGGTTGCGTCTGGGTTTGGCGTTACGGATATCGCGGCAGAGAAAATTCGTCATTTTTGCTCTGTAGATAGTAAGTCTTTCGAAGACTACGGCCTGCTGGTAAAAGTGGTTAAAGATGGCTGTTCTGGCAATTCTTATACAATGGATTTGGCGCTTGTGTCAGAGGCTAGGGATCGTGGGGATAAGATTTTCCAACATGCCAATGGGGCATTTGCGATCGTGGATAAAATAAGTTATTTCTTTGTGATCGGATCACAGTTGGATTATGTGGAATCGCTTTTGATGTCTGGCTTTCAGATTCAAAATCCCAATGTTAAGAAATCGTGTTCTTGCGGGAGTTCGTTTGCGGTCTAAGAAGAGACGCTAAATTTCTTTTGAATATACGTTTCTAGAATTTCTATAAACGTTTCTTTTATTTTGGGGTCATCTCCTTTGAGCGTCATAAGAAGTTCGCCGTCTTGAAAAATGGGTATCGAAGGTTTCTCGGAACTGCCGGGAAGGCTGATGCCAATGTCTGCATACTTGCTTTCTCCAGGGCCATTGACGACGCAACCCATGACGGCCACTTTCATTTTTTCCACTCCTGGATAATGTAATTTCCAATGGGGCATGGTGATTTCGATATAGGTGTTAATGTCTTTTGCGAGTTCGACAAATTTATTGCTATTGGTGCGGCCACATCCGGGACAACTGGTGACGGAGGGCATGAAATATCGAAAATCCATGGATTGTAAGAGGGCTTTGCAGGCGCGTACTTCGAGGTCTCTGCTAACGCCTGGTTCTGGTGTAAGCGACATACGAATGGTGTCTCCGTAGCCTTGCTGCAAGAGAATACCAAGCGCTGCAGAACTGGCTGCGATGCCTTTGATGTTACCGCCCGCTTCTGTGAGGCCAAGGTGCATGACGTAGTCGGTTTGCTTGCAGATTTTTTGGTAGACACTGATCATATCTTGGACTTCGGACATTTTGACGCTGAGGACGATTTTGTTGTGTGCGAGGCCTAGTTTTTTTGCATAGGCGGCGCTGTCTAGCGCACTAGAAATCATGGCTTCTATGACGACTTCTTTAAAGTCTTTTGGTTGAGCCAACTTTGCATTATCGTCCATTCGTTTGGTAAAAAGTTCTTGGTCGAGGGAACCCCAGTTTACGCCAATGCGTACGGGTTTATCGTGTTTGATGGCGACTTGAACCATAGTGGCAAAATTTTCGTCGTGCTTTTCGCCTTTGCCAACGTTGCCGGGATTGATGCGGTATTTTGAGAGGGCTTGGGCCGTCTCTGGATATTTGGTGAGAAGAATATGTCCGTTGTAGTGAAAGTCTCCGATAAGGGGGACGTGGCAGTTTAGAGCGGTTAGTTTTTTGACAATTTCTGGAATCGCGGCTGTGGCTTCGAAATCGTTAACAGTGAGTCTGACGAGTTCGGAACCGGCATCTGCCAGTTCTTTGACTTGTGCAACAGTGGCATTAATATCAGCTGTTGGCGTGTTGGTCATGGACTGTATGACGATGGGATGGTCTGAACCCATTAATATAGTGCCAATTGAAATAGTCGGCGTTTTTCTTCTTATGATCATGGTCTATATTTTACGATGTGTGCCATCACAATAGGGCGAGGTTTGAGTGTGTTTACACAGACATAGATTTGCTTGTGTAGGTTCGTTTAGTGTAAATTTTTTAGGGCGAAAATCGGTACCTTGATGCGCACCATCACAAAAAGGTTGGTCTTGAGAAAGGCCGCAACGACAGAAAAAATAGGTTCCTGGCTGAAGGAGTAAACCGATACTTTGTTTTTTGACGATTTTAGGGGTTTCGTCTAGCATAGATTTAGAATACTCATTCCCTTGGTAATTATCAAGTTTTAGCTTTGATTCTGAATTTTATGAAATTTTTGAATCGATCGATAATTAGTCGAGGGATAAAAATGGCATATCTATTTCAACAAGCATTGAAAAATAACTCTACTATTTATGCACTAGTTTTACGACCTGTTGTGACGAAAATTTTAGCGGCTGCGGCTCAGAGAAAGCCCGAGGAATTGGTCCAGTCATTGGTATCAGGTCGCTGTTGCATGGGTACAGAAGAACAAAAAAAATCGTTGATTCAGAAATTAAACGTGTGCGGTCTATCGACGTTGAATACACTTTCGATTTGTTTTGATAATCACCCAAAACTGAGGTACACCACACAGGATGTTTCTGATTTAGTGACTCTTCTTAAGGATCCGGTAGATCTTGGGACTCCAAGATCTCCTCAGTCGGAACATGAGTCTGGATCGGTGTCTTTACCTAAAGCTTTACAAGAAATGATGGTGGCCTATGGTATTCATCTTCAAAATTTAGATGAGATCAAATCCTTTACGAATAAGTATTTGCCCGGTTTTCCACCAGAAGGATTTTGGCGTTTATGTGTACCTTTCGCTGTTCAATCTGCAGATAATCCTGCCATTTTAGACAATCCTGATAAGCTTGAATCACATTATTATAAGAATATGTTATTTGCCTATCATTATGCGTTTAAACATTGTGATGATGTCGTGACTGTACCCTATATTAAATATATTCATCAATTTACGATGGTTAGAAATGAAATTCGTCCTAAGGGGTTTGCTGATGCCGAGCGTAGGTATGAGTTTCCTGCAGATAAAATTGAGCCTGGTGCCCTGAAAGAACTTGAGGATTTAGGCATCTTGTCTACGACTGGTCCAGATGAAAAGTTTCCCTCTTACCTTGAACAATATTATTTGAAGCAAAATCAGTACTTTGTGACGACAAATTATTATAATCGCAAGGACTCTGAGGTTTTGTTGCAGAGCTTATTGGATGTGTATCATCAAGATATTTCAGTTGCTGAGTCTGCAGATAAAAAACTTAGTGCGGTGGCAAAATTTATTCGAAGTTGCATGGTCACTCACTTGTTCCATGATGGGAATCATCGTGCTTTGGTGTATCCAATTTTGAATTCGCTTTTGATAAAAAATGGGTTAAAGCCGTGCATTTTAGACGACTCTAGGATGTTTAAGGGATATAAAACTTTGGAGACATTGGTCAAAGAAATAAAAACAGGTCAAGATCGTTATCAACAGTTTTGCACTCCTGTCCTATAATAGAGCAGATGCGACCCACTAAATCTTTTTGGAAAGATCTCCCCCTCCCTATTATCGGGCTTGCGCCTATGGACGGATATAGTGATAGCGCATTCAGAAGAGTCTGCAAATTTGTGAATCCCAATATTATTACGGTGACAGAATTTACGTCTGCGGATGGTATTCATTTTAGTCCGGAAAAATTACGCAGGCGATTGTCGTTTCATCCGGATGAACAACCGGTGATGGCGCAAATATTTGGCAAAAATACAGAGACGTTTGTGACCGCTACAAAATTTTGTGAAGATATGGGATTTAGTGGGATTGATATCAATATGGGATGCCCGTCGAAACGTGTGGTGCGATCTGAGCATGGGGTGGCCCTTAGAAAAAAACCTGATTTGGCGTTTGAGTTAATTGAGGCTGTTGCCAAGACGACGTCGCTGCCGGTGTCTGTTAAAACGCGATTGGGGTGGAGCTGCTCTGATGATTTGATTGGCTTTGCAAAGGGTGCGCAAAATGCGGGTGCGGATATGATTTGCATTCATGCACGGACGTATCAGGAGCCTTACAATGTGCCGGCCCAGTGGGAACCTGTGTATGCGTTGAAAGAGGCGTTGTCGATTCCGGTTCTTGGCAACGGTGGGATTATTTCTTATCAAGATGGGATTGAAAAGTGTGGGCCATTGGATGGATTTTTGATTGGGCAAGCGTCGTTTGGAAATCCTTGGATTTTTTCTCCCGAGGGTAAACCTGCACTTTTTTCTGATCAATTATCTGTTATGCTCAATCATGCAAAGTGGCTGATTGAGGCCAAGGGGAATGAAGTGGGGACACGTGAAATCAGAAAACATTTATTGTCATATGTGAAGGGATTTCCTAATGCTAAGAATTTTCGTTCAGCGCTTTCTCGTGTGGGTTCTTATGAAGAAATTTTGTCTATTTTGGAAGATATATGTATAGCGTAGGTGAAACCCGTATTTTTCATCGCGCATGTAAAATTGCGCTACAAACACTGAGACATCGTTATTCCAAAATTGGTATTGAGGCAGGTGCTCGACATTTCTCTGACCTGTGGCTTAGAGATAGTTTTTATGCGTCTTTTGGATGTTTGGAAATCGGAGACTATACCGTTGTAAAACGCAATTTAACGACATGCTTGGCGTTTATAAAAGAGGACGGCCAATTGCCATTGCGAATTGGTCAAAAGAATTTTCTTTTAAAATATTTTGGGTTTAAGCGCCCTATTGAAGCAAGATATACAGAAGATAAAGGGGTCTCGATTCCAGTAGATAGTAATTCTTTATTTATGATTGTTTTTCATGGCTATTTGGCCAAGACTAAGGACTGGGCTTTTTTGCATGAACACTTTTCAGCTATTCAGAAAATTATAGAATGGAATTTTCTTCAAGATAACGATGGGGATTTACTGATTGAAGAAGGACATTATGCCGGATGGGCCGATAGCTTAAAAAAACAGGGCAAGGTTTTATATACCAATGTTTTACATTATCGAGCGGTGCAGTGCTTTAGGGAGTGTTGTCAGTTTGCTGTCAAAACGGAGTTGGGTTCTCACTATCAGCTTTTGGCAGAACGTATTGCATTTCGACTCAATGCAGAATTTTGGAATGGGGATTATTATGTTGATTGGATTGATAAAGAGGGCCAGCATGCTTTTTTTTCATCAGATGGAAATTTGTTTGCGATTTTGTTTGGCTTAGCACCACCCGAGAAATCGGCGGCCATTCAGGCCTACATTGCAAAGTCTCATATTACGCATGGATTTTCTATACCAACCAACTACCCAACGTATCCTAAAACGTTTATTTACCCATGGTTTTTAATGATCAATTTACCTGATTATCATAATGGGTTGCAATGGCTTTGGATTGGGTGTTTGAATGCGGTAACGAAAGATCATATTGGATTAAAGCAAGAAGCGCATGATCTTTTGAAACAGTTGGCGCTTAAAATTTTGGAGTATTCCTGTGTGTACGAAGTTTATGATAAGGGTAAACCTTTGCGCCGTTTGTTTTATAAGAGTGAGAGTAGCTTTGCGTGGTCTTCGGGATTTTTTTTGTGGGCATGTTATCGGCTTCGGGTGCAACATATTGATTTATAGGGCTGGTGTGTCCGGTCATTTTTGAATACTCATCCCCTTCTCTCTCTGAAAGAATGGGATGAGTATACGCTATTGGCAAGAAATAGACGTTAGCCTTCGCGTAATACTCGGGGTATGGGACTGTTGCGAAATAGAAGTTTAAGCAGAAAATAAAAAACCCGCGTGAGCGGGTTTAATAATTCCTGTAAATTGTTGGGTATGAATCTAATAGGGAGGAATCAAATGGGATTTTACGATATAGATTTAAAAGATCTAGTGGCAGAAAAACATGGGCTATGGACGATTGAAAAAATCGCAGGATTATCGAAATTCATATATAGTTTTGAAAATTTTGAAAAAAAGGTTGGGCGAAGTGGATT
Source organism: Candidatus Margulisiibacteriota bacterium (assembly GCA_009691415.1). Lineage (GTDB taxonomy): Bacteria > Margulisbacteria > Marinamargulisbacteria > SXXA01 > SICP01 > SICP01. The sequence goes on along the minus strand of SICP01000011.1, from coordinate 13,600 downwards.
TCTTTCTAGCCTCCATACTAAACTAGACACTTCAACTCGGGAGGATTGAGGCCCAAGGAAATGAGTTAGAATCCGAAATAATAGGAGTGTCTAATGAAGCATAAAAAGTATAGTGTGTACGAGAAAATTGATCCCTACAAAAGAAGGCTTCTTGTATATATTCACCGTCATAGACGTTTTCGACAAAGAAGTCATTGGCCTCCTGGTTCGGATTTAGATGCCGATGTCAGGAAGCTATTAAAGCATTTCAGCAAGCTGTTTCTGTAAGGCTTCCTGATGGAAAAGCACCTGAGTTAGCGATGAAAACCCTGACTCCCATTGAAGCGCTTATTGCAAAAATTAAGCCTGCAAAACCGAACCCGAAAGATGGCGCGAAGGCAGGACCTACAGCCGCTGTAAAACGCAAACCTGATGAATCGTCTGAAGTGTAATCGTTAACTACCAGGGGGGCTTTCCCTTAGACTACTTTTTTATACAGCATCAGTATTTTTTCAATATATGTATTAATTTCATATTTACTTGCAAGCATATCAGATTCACTTTGCCATTTTTGTAGTGTCTCTGGATTTTGTAGTGATTTTGTTTGCTCTGAAAAGCCGTTTGCATCGGTTGCTTTGAGATAGTGGGTAAAGAGTGTGCCTGGATATTCGACATTATCTCTTAGGAGAAGCGGGAGTTTGACGGCGGCGGCTTCAATCGTTGCGAATGCGAAATTTTCTTGATAGGACGGCAAGAAATAAACATCGGCCATCGCGTAATACTCAGGCATTTCCTCGAAGGGGATGATGCCAGCGAAGATGACGTTTTTGGGAGCTTTGTCGACTTCGGATGTGAGGTGATCAAAATCTGCTGTGAGGCGTCCGTAGGGTCTGCCCCCTACCCAAATAAATGTCACATCTGGACAAAGGCGAGCGGTTTCGAGGAAATCATAGATACCTTTTCTGGGTTGGATTTGTCCTACACACAGAGCCACGAATTGAGATTCGGATACATTATATTTTTTTCGAAGCGTGTGTCTGGCATCGGGATTGGGTTTAAACTTATTGCGATCGACGCTATTGCAGAGCACATAGATTTCTGTTTTAACACCAATTTTTTCTAGTTCTGATTTAACGACCGGAGAAACGGCAATCACCATTTTCGCTTGGTTAAACACAAATTTCAAATACCATTTTGCAAGCGGTTTCCACCATTCACTTAATATCAGACTACCAATAAATGAATCTGGGACTACGTGGGCAGAGATAATTAATTTTTTCTTATATTTAAAAGAAAGTTTGATGAACTCCAGGCCTATTGAATGGGCATGGATGAGATCGGCTTCTTGAAAATTTTCGTTGATACTGAGTTCAACATCAGATCTTTTTTTTAGAGAATCTACTGTTTCAAGAAATGCAGTGTACACACCATTTGCTTCGCCAATAAACTTTTCTGATAAAATACTTATTTTTAATTTTTTCATAGTTTTTTTAGTGTAGCATAGTCTTTTTTTGAGTCATAATGTAGCATTAAAGACATGTCTTCTGATCGCCCATTAAAGATTGTTTTTTTTACAGAAACTTACTTACCACAGATCAATGGTGTGGTGACGAGCACGATTACTTTTGCTGAAGAACTTGAAAAGATGGGGCATACCGTTTTAATTATGGGTCCCAGAATGAAAGGCGCCGAAGACTCGTGTGAAAAAGTATGGCGTTTTAGATCGATGGCCTATCCGTTTCAGAATGAACATCGGGTAATTTGGCCTTTTTCTCGAAAGTTAAAGGCTTTTAAAGAAATGGACTTTGATATTGTGCATATCCAAACGCCGTTTTTCATGGGGCATTTGGGGCAGTATTTAGGCTGGAAGCACGGCATCCCCATTGTACATACCTATCACACGTATTGGTTTGAATACTTACATTATTTTCCGTTGCTCCCTAAACGATTTAGAAAACGTGCTGATATGCTGTTATTCACCAAGAAATTTTGTGAACGCAGTGATCATGTCATAGTGCCTTCCACACAAATGCGGGATAAATTATTAGCGGATCAACTTACAGTACCACTGACCGTGATTCCCACAGGTATAGATATAAATCGCAAGGTTCCAGAGGACGAAACACGGGCATTTCGAGAACGCTTTGGCCTTATTTCTGGAGAACCGGTTTTGATTTACGTCGGCCGATTGGGCCAAGAAAAAAATGTCTATTTCTTGATCCAGGCGTTTGAATATGTTTTAAAAAAAATCCCGACGGCTAGGCTTTTAATTGTTGGGGATGGCCCAGAACGAAAAGGTATGACAAAAACAATCTCCAATCCAGAACGCGTTGTATTTACGGGATATCTCTCACACAAAGAGGTATTTACTGCCTATAGTGCAGCGGATGTGATTGCATTCCCATCCAAAACAGAAACGCAAGGCCTGAGTCTTTTGGAAGGGTTATCTCAGGGAAAACCGGCGGTCTGTATTAATGCAATGGGCGTTAAAGATTTACTCGGAAATAGTGAAGGTGGCTATTTAACACCGGATGACGTAGATTTGTTTTCTGAAAAATTAACTCTCTTGTTACAAGATCCAGAAATATATCGTCAAAAAAGTGCGGACGCTCGGGCTAGAGCGGGTCTGTTTTCGTCTACAGCGATGGCAGAGCGTCTGGTTTCCGTCTATCGGCATGTGATCGCAAAAAAACATCGTAAAGGGGCACTATCAAAATGAAGATTCAAGTCAAGCAAGGTAATGGTTTAGAGGAAGCTGCACAGGTTGTTGTTGTTACTGTTTTTGAAGGTGTGACAAAACCCACTGGTTTTTTAAAAGAAATCGATGACCGTGTTAATCAGCAACTATCTACTTTGATTAAACGAGGCATCTTTTTTGGCAAACAAGACCAAGTACTCACAGTTCATGGCGTTTATGACAAACACGCTTTTTCTGTACTCTTTATGGGATTAGGTAAAAAAGAAACATGTGATTATGTGCGGCTTCGCCATATCGCGGGCAATGCGAGTCGTGCGGCGATTTCCTTAAAAAGCAGCGAGGTATCGTGGATTGTAGATGCAGAATTGTCTGGAAGTTTTGATGCCTTTAAGTTAGGGCAAAGTCTCACTGAAGGCTTTTTGATGGGAAAATATCAATACACCACTTACAAGTCTTCTGACGAAACCACTCACATCTCTGGGCTGACCTTTTCTTTAGATTCAGGGAAAATCAAAAATGAATTTACTCGTGGGCATACAAAAGGAATTATTTTAGCAGAGTCGGTTATTATCGCGCGTGATTTGGCCAATGCACCCCCCAATGTTTTGACACCCAAACATTTTGTTGAAGAAGCTAAAAAGACGTTTAAAAAAATACCCTCCGTATCGATTGAAGTTATTGATAAAAAGAAAGCGTTAAAATTGGGTATGCATGCCTTTTTAGGTGTTGCGCAAGGATCGGTTTTAGATCCCTATATGTTGGTTTTAAGTTATAACGTCCAGAAAAAATCTACGCCGATTTGTTTTGTAGGTAAAGGCGTAACATTTGATACGGGGGGTATTTCGATTAAACCTGCTGCCAAAATGCAGGATATGAAAGCAGACATGACGGGTGGTGCGTCTGTACTTGCTGCACTTTATGCCATCGCTAGATTAGAATCGAAAGGTAGTTTTATGGCGGTCATTCCATTGGTAGAAAACATGCCTTCAGGAAATGCCCAACGTCCTGGCGATATTGTTACAGCCATGAATGGGAAAACGATTGAAATTATTAATACTGATGCAGAAGGCCGTTTGATTTTGGCGGATGCGCTTTGTTACGCAGTTAGTCAGGGTGCGTCACAATTGATTGATATCGCAACTCTCACGGGTGCATGTTCTGTGGCGCTTGGTAGTGCTGCGGCGGGTATTTTGGGGAATAACCAAAATATGATTCATCGGTTTGAAGAGATCAGTCATTTTACGGGAGAAAAAGTGTGGCAGTTGCCTCTTTATGAAGAGTATCTTGAACTTCTAAAATCTGATGTGGCTGATATTTCGCATTGTTATGAAGGCCGTGAAGGTGGAACATGTACTGCGGCTAAATTCTTAGAGCAGTTTGTAGATAAAACACCTTGGGTGCATTTGGATATTGCAAGTGTCATGATGTACAAAGAAAACAAGGGTTATCGCGTCAAAGGAATGGCGGCGGAAGGGGTGCGAAATTTGATCGAATACGCCTGCCAACCTGCCCTACTGAAATAAATGTTGTATCAGATTATTAGTTTTTTGACGGGGGTCATTGCACGTCTCAGTGTCCCCGTTTTTGTTGTGCGGTTTTTCGCAAATTCTGTTGGCATTAAAATTGATGAGGCCGAAAAGCCACTGTCAGAGTATGGCAGTATTGATGCCTTTTTCACGAGAGGATTACGGTCAGAATTTCGGCCTATTGCAGAGACAGAGATCGTCTCTCCCGTAGACGGGCAAGTGCTTGAATATGGAGGCATTTCTACTGGAAAGTTAATACAGGCTAAAGGCCTTTTCTATAGCTTAGAATCGCTTATTCCCCTACCCGCTGTCTCTGATTTTAAAGGTGGCCATTTTGTAACGATTTATTTATCGCCTAAAGATTGCCATCGCATTTTTTCTCCTGTTGATGGGACTGTTTTGGTCTCTCGACTTATTCCGGGAAAAGTCTTGCCGGTGAGAGAGCCGTATATTTCTGGTCACCCTAATTTATACGTCGAAAATACGCGCTTAATCACACTCATGTCATCTGCTGTAGGCAAAGTAGCGGTGGTGAAAGTGGCGGCATTAAATGTCAGTTCCATTTCTTCTGAATATAGTGTTGGCAGTCAGATCAATAAAGGACAACACTTGGCATCGTTTCATTTAGGATCAACTGTTGTTTTAGTGTTTGAAAAAAAAGCGATGGACGCATTTTCTTTTTCTTCACCTTTTATAAAATATGGTGAATCGATTACACGAAGGAGTATGCCATGACATTGCGAGTAGCTATTATTGGAGCGGGGCCCAGTGGCATGTATGCCGCAGACGCTTTGTTTAAATTAGGAATTTCAGTAGAGGTAGATGCGTTTGATCGCTTGCCTACACCATATGGTCTTTTAAGGGGTGGCGTTGCGCCTGATCATCAAAAAATGAAAAGTGTGGCCAAATATTATGACCGTGTTGCTTCCCATCCCAATTTTTCTTTTTTTGGCAATGTCAAAATTGGACGAGATCTCTCTGTAGAAGAACTGCGTAGTTATTATGATGCCTGCATTTTCACCTGTGGTGCTGAAACAGATAAAAAATTAGGTATTACCGGAGAAGACTTGCCTGGTAGTTTTGCCGCTACGGAATTTGTGGGGTGGTATAATGGACATCCCGATTTTCAAAATCGCGTATTTGATTTATCTCAAGAACGGGTGGCAATTATTGGACAGGGAAATGTGGCTATTGATGTGACCCGCATTTTGGCGAAGACACCACAAGAATTAGCCAGTTCAGATATTTCTGCTGCGGCAATGGATTTGCTTTTAAAAAGTAAAGTCAAAGATATTTATTTAATTGGAAGACGTGGTCCTATTCAAGCTGCTTTCACCAAAATGGAAATTGAAGAATTGGGTCACTTGGAAGATTGCGATGTCGTTGTTCAACCTAAGGATCTCGAAAATTGTGATCCAGGTGATAATCATAAGGCGCAAAAAAATCTAGAGGTTTTACGTGCTCTATCTGTCAAACCCAGAGAAGGAAAATCCAAATGTATCCATGTTTATTTTTACCGTAGCCCTCTTGAAATCCAAGGCGATGCGTCTGTCAAAAATATTGTACTAGGCATTAATCGGCTCGAAAATTCTAACGCCGTCTTAACTGATGAGAGAGAAGATTTGAATGTCGGGTTGGTCTTTAGAAGTGTTGGTTATTACGGCGTACCGATTCCTGGTGTTATTTTTGATGAGAAAAAAGGGGTTATTCCAAATGTAATAGGTCGAGTAGAACCGGGTCTTTATGTGAGTGGTTGGATCAAGCGTGGGCCCTCGGGTGTTTTAGGAAGTAATAAACCTGATAGCACAGAAACCGTTCAGTCTTTATTGTCGGATATACCAATTTTAACGCATTGTAAAAATCGCTCTACAGATAGTCTTATCAAGCTTTTAAAAAGTCGTCACGTTACGGTTGTCACATTTTCAGATTGGCAACGTTTGGATGCGGAAGAACAACGCCGTGGCCAAGAGGCTGGAAAGCCCAGAGAGAAATTTACATCTATTACGGATATGTTATCCTTTTTACATGGAGAAAATTAATGGCTTTACTTGAATCCAAACCCATCACGCTTGGCACCACAATGCCCTCGTTTGAATTGGAAGATTCTTATGGAGATCGTTATACCCTTGTTAATTCTGTGGGCGAAAAAGGGCTTTTAATTATTTTTAGTTGCAACCACTGTCCTTATGCGCAAGCGGTTTGGCCTCGCCTGATTACGTTGGCCAAGTTGGCAAAAGCATTAGAAATTACGACACTTGCAATCAACCCCAATATTCATCCAGACTATCCTGAAGATTCTCCAGATGAAATGGCAAAATATGCATCGGAAATAGGCATGGATTTCCCCTATTTGATTGATGCAGACCAGTCTGTTTCGCGTGCGTATGACGCGCAATGCACGCCTGATATTTATCTTTTAGATCATCATCTTCACTTGTGTTACCATGGGCGAGTCGATGACAATTGGCAGGATGAAGCACTTGTAAAACGTGAAGAACTGAAAGAAGCGATTTTGTCTTTGGGTAATGGACGTCCCCTCTCGGAGCAACAATTTCCGACAATGGGCTGTTCTATCAAATGGGTTAATAGATCATGAAAAAGGAGGCGGGGAAGTTGCGATTAGGCCGTATTATTTTATTTGTATTTTTGATTCCGGTACTTCTCATTTTGGGTTTACGTCAGTTTACACACACGCCCAAAGAAACAAAACTTCACTTGGGTTCTATCGAAAAAATAGGAGAGGGTCTCAAAATGATTGTCACTCCCGTTACATTATTGCCTGACCACAAGGTCTTGTTTACCGTACGTATGGAGTCGTATGAGTACCCTGAGCTTCTTGAAAGTAATCTTAAAGATACCGCGTTATTAATCGATGAAACAGAAACACCGTTTATCCCCGACAGCTGGAAAGTGGTTGCGAAAGATTCTGGTTCGATAACGGGCGAACTTGTCTTGCCGTATTCGGAGATATCTACAAAGTGGGTGCTTAGTTTTGATGACATGGAAGACACCAGCTTTGAATGGACACTTCCCAAAAACGGACGATAACAATGCCATTTATAGAAGTAAAGGTTGCAGGAAAATTAACCAAAGATCAAAAATCACAAATCGTTCAAGAAATAACAGACACCATGAAACGCATAGCCGGAAAACCAGAGTCTGCTACGTATGTTGTAATTGAAGAACACTCTAGAGAAAATTGGTCTAAGGGCGGAGTTTTGTTGGAGTAAGAGAAAAACATATCCGATTACATGCGCCCCCTTTAGGGGTTTGAGGGGCTTGTTATGCTATTTGTTTTAAATTGATTTAAATTTCTCTAAAATGTCCCACGCTCTTTTTGTTTCAATTGCGGCTAATGCGGTAGGATACGCTTTTTCAATACTCTCAGATTTACCTGCGATATAGACTCCGACAGCGGCATTGAGTGCGATTGCTTTTGAGATGGGATGGTCTGTTATGCCTTCAGAAAAAAGGCGTTGGCACAAATCGGCATTTTGCTGTGCTGATCCTATTGGATCGAGTGGCATTGAAGACCTAAACAACTCTTTCGGTTTAAATACCCCCCTAATGACAGCTCCGTTTACCAGCTCGTAGAGCAATGACGGTGCTTCTGTAGATAGCTCGTCTAGTCCGTTTGAGCCGACGATGACCATGGCCCGTTCTGTCCCTAGTTTTTGTAGGGCTTCAATTAATTTTTCAGCATTTTCTTGGGTGGAAGTTCCAATGACTTGGCGTTTTACAGAGGCGGGATTACAGAGTGGGCCCAGTAGATTAAAAGTAGTTCTAAAAGGTAATTCGTTCCTTGCCTCAGCGACGAAACGCATGGCGGGATGATGATTTCTGGCGAATAGAAAGGCAAGATGTGTTGTACTAAATCTGGCCTGAATATTTTTATCCCATTGGATGCCGAGAGCTTCTAAGAAATCGAAACTGCCATTGGATTTTCTGGATCCTCGATTACCGTGTTTGGCAACGGGAATACCAAAACTAGCAATTACAAAAGCGGCCGCTGTAGAGATGTTGAATCGGTCTTGGGTATATCCCCCTGTACCGCAAATATCGATGGCATTGTCTGACAATTCGATGGGTGACATGGCACGACGCATGGCAGTCGCAAAGCCCACTATTTCAGAAACACTTTCACCTTTGTTATGTAGCAGAGTCAGGAAGTCTTTAATGGTTTCTTTTTTGACTTGGCCAGCAAAAATTTCTTGTAGACAAGCTTCACTTTCTTCTGATGTTAATGAGAGTTTTTGTGTGAGTTTTTTTAGACAGCTATCCATCATAAATCGCTGGAAGCTTTAAAAAGTTGACCCATTTGGCTGACTCGAATACCTTTCACAAGAAGGGCATCCAGCAGTTTGAGAAACGCAATAAATCCAGAAATTTTTTCTTCAACCAGCACTCGGGCTTCGTTTTCGGTCATAAAACCTTCTTCCAAATCTTCTTCTATTGATTCATCAAATACAAGTTCATTGAGACGTGAATAAATAATGAGGGATTCTTCGGTTGGATCATCCAGTCGTTTAACGCGTTCAAGATAGACTGTGTGGTTATAGAGTTGAGAGAGCTGCATGACGTCTCGTAGATAACTGCCCATTTTGAGAGTTGTTTCAGAATACAGATCGAGGCTATTTAAATAGTTTTGGCCTTCTTCGTCCAGGTCATAATCCAATTCAAGAAAGATTGGGAATTCTTCTAAGCTTTTGACTTTATCCTGAATTTTCTTAAATCCGTGTAGTTCGTCATTTACAATAATGAGCTTAGGCTTTAAAAGCGGGTGCTTGGCGATGATGCGTTCAATCTTCCCCCTACCCTGCTCGTTTGCGTAGCGTTCGCTATGAACGATGTAGAGGTGTTTTTGTAGTAATTCTAGGATTATTTTGTACAACATAGGCCAATATCATAGTTCAAAATGTGCTTGGAATCCAGGCCAGGATTTCCATAATGAGCGGATCACATTTTCCATTAAAGGTGTGATCTGCGTTTTTTATTTCATGATAGGTTAAATTTTTCTTGCCCGTTTTATCAAAGGCTTCTTTCACATATTGTGCACTTTCAATGGGGATATTCAGGTCTTTATCTCCATGAATCATGAGAATGGGAATTTGTACTTTGATGAAATCATTAATAGGTCTGTACGTCATATAATCGGCCCATTTACAGTACGGCCACCCAAAATAATAGCGATCTGTTGCATGAGGACGCATTTTAATTCTGATAAGTTCTTTTTCTAGTTGTGACAAGCTTTGCCTGTATTTCTCTGTAAATGGAAGTGGAGACTGTTGCTGTATGCGTAAGGTTTCATAATAAGAAAGGCCCCCAGAGGCGCAGAGAATGAGCCCTGATATATTTTCTTTATGCGCTAGTTTGTTATAGATTTTTGGAAGTACAAATCCGCCTTCGGAATAGCCCATGAGATAGATGTGTTTGTAGGTGGTATGTGAATTGAGGTATTGGTTTATGAGTAATGTATAGAGGGCTGCTTTGTTTTTTAGTGTATCGTTTATTAAAAAATTTTCATTTTTTCCACTGTCCTGGCCAGGTATGATATTAATTTTTTCTGGAACCAAAAGGTCTATGTTTTCAGGCAAAGACTTACGGATGTAGTAGGGTAAGCCGTATTTTTCCCAGGTTGCTTTATCTTTGAGCCCTAGTACCGATTGCTTAGAAGATCCATCTAAAAAGATAAGGAGATCTTTTTGTTCTGAAGTTCCTGGCAATAGATAATAATGCACAAAAAATCCATTATTTTCTAGACGGAATTCTTGTATGTTTTTGTAGATATTTTCATTATTTGGGCAGCCAGTGAGGCAGAGTGCAACGAGAAAACTTATGCAAATTTTTGTAATTTTCATTTTATCAAAGTATACTCACAATATAATCAAGTTTAAATGTAAATCATCACCTAGGAGTAAAGTCATACATGAATTTCAAACAAAAGAAACTATTTCCTATTTTATTTCTTTCATTATTACTGGGTGTTTTTGGTGCGTACTCTTATTTAGTAAAGGCTGTTTCTGAATCTGTTGCACCTGAGACTGCTGTTTATGTTTTTCCTCAAAAACTAGCGACTGTTCCAGACAAGATTCTTTCTACGTCACATCATATGGCCTCACGTAAGCACACCCATTTTATTGCTTCTCATCAGAAGACACCTGTTATTACACAACCTATTGCGCAGGTTGAAACCACACCCCTCACAGCGGTAGTCACTGATAAATCTGGAGAGTTTGAAGCGGGTTTGGGTTCTAATAAAATTAATGAAACCGCATCTGATGTTCAACTTGGTATTCGCGCTGGTGCGATTGCTCCAAATATCGGAATTGTTCTTGATTTAACTGCATTTCCTATCCACGCTTATGATCATAACTTTGTAACACGTTTTAGTTTGGGTGCAGTTAAAAACACATCTGATTGGATGGCTGTATTATATGTAAATGAACTGGTTGTTTTCGAAACTTCAGACCCTGAGCTTTCTTTTTATGCGGGCGCTGGTTTGAATTTACCGCTTACCAATGGGTCTCTTGGATTTAATTTTTTAGTAGGGCTTGATCATGATGTGAAGCTGTTTGGTTTGCGGAATGAGTCTTTGTTTCTTGAAACGGGTTTAAATACGTATGCTATTGATGGAGAGTCTGCTTGTACTTACTTGAATTTAGTGGGCGGGTATAAGTTTTCGTTTTAACCCCACCTTTCTGACACCCCTCCCCATTTTTACAAATAGAGAAGGGGTGGTGCGGGAGCGTTACAGTTTTCCAAGCACTTTATTTGAACGGGCAATAAACGCCTGCATTTGTTCGCCTGTGAGTGGCTTTTGGGAGAGGAGCGCTAGATCATAGACGTATTGGGCAAGAAGTGTGGCATCTTCTGTATTTCCGGCCTGTGCTAGGGCGTCTATTTTGGTGATGATGGGGCTGTTTTGATTGAGGATGAGGGTTTCGTCTGTGGGGAGTTGAGAGAAATCTCCTTTCATCATGACGCTCATTGATTTGAGACGTTTGCTGAATTCTGCCTCTACGATGAGTGCGGATAACTCTTGTGTTTTGAGTGGTTTGATTTCTATTTTCAGATCTTTGCCAAGGGCCTCTTTAAAGAAGCTTGTCAGTTTTTCATCGGTTTCTTTGGGTGTGACCTCTGCTTTTTCTTCGATGGCTTCTGATAGAGAGTTGTCGACGGCCTGATATTTAATTTTGCTATCTTTTGATTCTAGAAATTGGATGAAATGCGTGTCGATGTAGTTGTCCAAAATCAAAACTTCTAGCCCTTGTTGCTGGCAGGCAGAAATATAGGCAGCCTGGGTTTGCTTATCTGAGGCGTAGACGACTTTTTCTGTTTTGTTGCGCTCTAGGTATTCAGCAAGTGTTGTCATGGTGTTAGAGGCTGTTTTGAATAGGGTGATGTCTTTTACTTTTTCATAGAATTCGGTGTCTTGCATCATGCCGTATTTAATAAAGGGGTGAATATCTTCCCAATATTTTTCGAAATTTTCCCGATCATTTTTAAATAGACTTGTAAGTTTTTCAGCTATTTTTTTGACGATGTGTTTGGAAATTTTTTGCACGTAGGCATCTTGTTGTAAGTAGCTTCTTGAAACGTTGAGTGGAATATCTGGACAATCTATTGCCCCTTTTAATAGAGAGAGAAATTCTGGCAGAACTTCTTTTGAATTATCGGTTACGAATACTTGTCTGCAAAAGAGTTTGACTTGTCCTTTGTTAAAATCCATTTCGCTTTGAAGTTTAGGAAAATAAAGAATGCCTTTTAAGTTGAATGGAAAATCAACATTGAGGTGTATCCAGAATAGTGGTTCTTGGCTAAATGGAAATAACGTTTGGTAGAACACTTTATAATCTTCGTCTGTAACGTCTGTAGGATTTTTGACCCATAGCGGATTTTGATCGTTTATTTTTTTGCCTTCGACTTGTATTTCGACGGGCAAAAAATTGTCGTATTTTTTAATGAGGGTTTCTACAAGGTCGTTTTTGAGATATTTTTCACTTTCAGTGTTGAGGTGCAGGATGATGTCTGTTCCGACAGTTTGTTTTTCTGAAGGGGTGATTTCAAATTTGGTACCGCCATCGCATTTCCAGTTGATGGCCTGTGCGTCTTCTCTGTAGGAACGACTTTCGATTTCTACTTGGTCTGCTGCCATGAAAGCAGAATAAAATCCAAGTCCGAAGTGCCCGATGATATTGCCTGCATCCTTTTTATCTTCATATTTTTTGACAAATTCTTCTGCACCCGAAAATGCAATTTGATTGATATATTTTTGGATTTCGTCGCTATCCATGCCAAGGCCATTGTCACTAAGCGTGAGGGTTTTCTTTTCGGCGTTTAATGTGATGTTGATACAGCCTTCGACTGTTCCTAGATTTTCTTTAAGGGCAATTTTTTGACGTTTTAAGATAGCGTCATGGGCGTTAGAAATAAGTTCTCGCAGGAAGATATCTTGTTCGGAATAGAGCCATTTTTTAATAATAGGAAGGATGTTTCCTGTGTGTACGCTGATGTCGCCAGTGATGGTTTCTTGGTTTTTTGTTGTCATTTTGTTGCTCCTTGAGTAATTTAAGCCCCCTAAATCCCCCTAAAAGGGGACTTATTGAGCGCTACATTTTCTACTCCCTCCCTTTTAGGGGAGGGTTGGGGTGGGGCCAGAAGGATGTATTATAATTTCCAAATCTGAATCACGCCATAGCCTTGTGTATCTATACTTTTAATGAGCTCCAAAACCACCCACATAGAGATCTTGTTTTTTTCCTGTTGTGGGTGAAATTGGAATTTTTGCTCCTTGTGTAATTTAGGTCCCCTCAATCCCCCTAAAAGGCTGGGGTGTCCGGTCTTTAAAGAAAATTTTTCTGTAGAGATTAAACATAACACTCAAACCATTCGATTTATATACACCAAATCTTTTGGGCTGTACGTAATACTCACCATCCAAACCTCCCTCTCTGTAAACAAAGAGGGAGGCTTTTCTATTTCTAAGCTACTCTTTTTACCTTTAGGAACTTGATAATAGCGTATACATTTTCCCCTTCTTTCGGAGAGAGAAGGGGCTGGGGGATGAGTATTGAAAAAAGATCGGACAGGCTTACCCTAAAAAGGGACTTATTGAGCGCTACGTTTTCTACTCCCTCCCTTTTAGGGGAGGGTTGGGGTGGGGCCAGAAGGATGTATTATAATTTCCAAACCTGAATCACGCCATATCCTTGTGTATCTATACTTTTAATGAGTGTCCCTTTATGTGTAATTTTTTGAACTTTCTCATAATAAGCACCGAAACCACCCGCATAGAGATCCTGTTTTTTCCCAGTAGTAGGTGAAATTTCTTTGGCGAATTCGTCTGTGATGACTGCGTAATCAATATGACTTTTCTGAGCACATTCGATAAGGTCTT
>SICP01000010.1 GCA_009691415.1 Candidatus Margulisiibacteriota bacterium | reverse complement strand
TTTTATTCTTCATGTGTTGGGTAAAGAATCTGGTCTCAGGGAAGCTGATAAAGTAAATGTGTTGGGTTATGCTGTTTTGAAAAATTGGATTTTTTGGAACAAAGTGAAAACTTCCTTATGTGAGAAGCCGGAAAAATTAGAAGAATTACATATGAAATTTCTAGAGTTGGTGTCTCCTAAACTTAATGCACCTGTTAGGAGTTCTTCTCCTGCTTCTCCTGCTTCTCCTCCTAGAGAGAAGGTTACACCGCTGTATGGTTCACCAGATGATGTTTCTATGTTTAGCAATTATTCTCCTGCTCCTGATCCGGCTTCTGCTTCTGCTCCTTTTGATGGAATAGAATTAAAAAACGAGCCGTCCTCTGCATCGGTTCCTTTTGATCTTAGACTTGAAACTCAAGAACTTGAAAAGAAAATTCGTATGATGTTTTCCGCCACTGATAAGAATCAAAAGAGACAAGATATCCTTTTTGATCTCAAAAAAAATGTGAAGGTCCCCGTTATTGTGGCGCATCTTTTGAAAAATAATTGGCGTTTGTTTTTAGGCCATTCTAAATTTAAAGCTGAATTGCGTGCAATATGTGCCCCTAAGATAAGTGCGTTTTCATCAGCTCCTGGATTTTGGGGGGATGTCCCTAATTTCATGATGTGGTAGCCTCGTATCTTTTCCCGTTCTTGCTCAAATGCTACACTGTTGGCTTTTATAACCGTTAATTTCCAGGAGGTTTTTTTTATGGCTAAGCCAAAAGTTGTTTTAGCGTATTCGGGTGGGTTGGATACGTCTGTGATGATTCCGTGGTTGAAGGAACATTATGACTGTGACGTTGTGGCAATGTGTGCGGATTTGGGGCAGGCGGATGAATTGTCTGGCTTGGAAGAGAAGGCCTTGAAGACCGGTGCTTCTAAACTTTATATTGAAGATTTGCGCGAAGAATTTATTGTGGATTTTATTTTCCCGACTTTAAAAGCAGGCGCTGTTTTTGAACGGAAATATTTGCTGGGCACTAGTTTTGGTCGTCCTTTGATTGCCAAACGCCAGGTGGAAATTGCGCAGAAAGAAGGCGCTACTATGGTAGCTCATGGCGCTACTGGAAAAGGCAATGATCAGGTGCGGTTTGAATTGACGTTTATGGCGTTGGATCCTAGCTTGCAGATTGTGGCGCCATGGAAAGATGCGAAGTGGACGTTGACGTCTCGTGAGGCCTGTTTGGAGTATGCCGCGTTGCATAACGTGCCTGTGTCGCAATCAAAGAAACGCATTTATTCGGAAGACCGTAACATTTGGCATATTAGTCATGAAGGGGGCAGTCTCGAAGATCCGTCTTTGGAAGCAGAGGCTGATGTGTATACGTTGTCCAAAACCTTGGAAGCGGCATTGGATCGTCCGGAGTATGTGACTGTTGATTTTGTGAAGGGAATTCCTGTGGCTGTAAATGGCCAAAAATTGGGGCCGGTAGAATTGGTGGAAACGTTGAATCGTATTGGTGCTGAGCACGCGATTGGTCAATTGGATATGGTTGAGAATCGCCTCGTTGGTATAAAATCTCGTGGAGTTTATGAAACGCCGGGCGGGACGATTTTGGTGGAAGCGATTCGTAAATTAGAACAATTGGTTTTGGATCGCGATACGATGCGAGAGAAAGATCGGCTGGCAATTACGTATGCGGATGTGGTGTATGATGGCCGCTGGTTTACGCCGCTACGGGAAAGTCTGGATGCGTTTTTTGATGCGGTACATGTCAATACGACGGGATCTGTACGGCTTAAATTGTATAAAGGCAATGTGGTTTCTGCAGGGGTAACGTCTCCTCATTCGTTGTACGTGCAGGATTTAGCGTCGTTTACCGATACGGATTTTTATGATCAAAAAGATGCGATTGGGTTTATTCGTATTTATGGCTTGCCAATGAAAGTGAAAGGCATTGTTAGCAGGAAGGGTGCGTTATGAAAAAATTATGGGGTGGCCGCTTTCGTGAAGGGTTAGATCCTGTTGCACGTGAGTATAGTTTTTCGTTGTGGGTGGATATTCGGTTGGCTGTGTATGACTTGAAAGTCAATTTAGCGCATGCTGGGGCACTTGAAAAAGCAGGGATTTTTTCTGAAGAAGAGTATTTGCGTGTATCAGATTATTTAGAACTTTTAATTGCGCAATTTGAAGATGTCGAAGAGATTCCGGGTGGGGATCATGATGACGAAGATATTCATAGTCGCATCGAACGCTTGGTGACGGAAGAGCTGGGCGAATTGGGTAAGCGTTTGCATACTGGCAAGTCTCGTAACGATCAGGTGATTACGGATGTGCGGTTGTATGTGATGGATGAGTGCGAAGAAATTTTGTTTTTATTAAAGACATTAAGTGGTGTTTTTGTGGATTTGGCAGAGGCCCATTTGGGTGTTCCGTTTCCTGGATTTACACATTTGCAAACCGCACAGCCGGTGTTGTTGTCCCATCATTTATTGGTGTATGTAGAGCAGTTGTTGCGGGATCAAACACGGTTTGAAGCGGTGCGGGTAGCGGCAGATGTGTGTCCGTTGGGTTCAGGTGCTTTGGCCGGAAATAATTATGGTTTGGACCGTCAATTTATCGCGGACGAATTGGGTTTTTCTAAGTTGAGTACCAATAGCATGGATGCGGTTTCGGATCGTGATTTTATGATGGAGTTTCTATCCGCTGCGTCGATTTGTATGACCCATATTAGCCGGTTAAGCGAAGAGCTTATTTTGTGGAGTTCTCCGTTGACGGGTATCGTGGAAATTGGCGATACGTTTACAACGGGAAGTTCGATTATGCCTCAGAAAAAAAATCCGGATATCGCAGAATTAGCACGCGGAAAAGCGGGTCGTGTTTTGGGTAATTTGGTGGCATTAACGCATGTGATTAAGGCCTTACCGTTGACGTATAATCGTGATTTGCAAGAAGATAAAGGCTTGTTGTTTGATTCTGCTGATACGCTTGCATCCACTCTAGAGGTTTTTGCAGGTATGATGCTGACGGTGAAATTTAATCAAGTGGCTATTGATCGTGCGCTTGCTAATGGCTATTGTTTGGCGACAGAATTGGCAGATTATTTGGTCAAAAAAGGGTTGCCGTTCCGTGAAGCACACGAGATCACGGGTGCGGTTGTGTTGTCGGCAATTGAGCGTAAAAAGACGTTAGAATCTTTAACTCTGGAAGAGCTTCAGGCCTTTGATGAGCGTATTGAATCGGATGTGTTTGAATGCTTAACTGTGCAGGCAGCATTAGATGCAAAATCTGTGTATGGTGGAACAGCACTTGTACGAGTGCAGGAGCAGTTGGATAGGGTTAAAGATCTTTTAAAATAAACTTATTAGTTCACATAGGAGTTCGTTATGATTGAGCAATCGTTAGTTTTTATTAAGCCAGATGGTGTGTCGCGTGGGTTGGTGGGTGAGGTTTTGAGTCGTTTTGAGAAACGTGGCCTTACCCTTTTGAAGTTAGAGATGCAGGTGTTGACTGAGGCGTTGGTGGATGGACATTATGCGGAACATGTAGCGCGTTCTTTTTATCCAGAATTAAAATCTTATGTCATGTCAGGGCCGGTGGTTGTAATGGTTTTAGTAGGCGAAAATGCGATTGGTGCGATCCGTAAGATGGTGGGTGTGACCAATTCTGCTGAGGCAGATGCGGGTACGATTCGGGGCGATTTTGCATTGACGACTGCGTATAATATTATTCATGCATCTGACAGTGTGGAAAGTGGTCAGCGAGAAATTAAGAACTTTTTTGGGTAAGTAAGAGCAAGCCCCCCGCTCCCTTTAGGGGGTTGGGGGGCTTGATACTAATTTACTTTTTACCTGGGCACCTTTTTGCCAATTGAGTTGGATGAGGGTGCCCGGAATGGCTTCGTTTAAAGTGTCTCCCCAGAGGTTTTGTAGGGTTGTGATGGTTGTTGATCTCGTTTTACCTTCTGGAGAGATAAGCTCTAGTGGGGTCTTTACTGTGAAAGGATGATGCACTTCTAGTGTGATATTTTTTCCATTGATGGTATCGATCACGGTGCCGACGTGGATGTTGTTTTCTGGGAGTGTAAGTTTGCGACGTTGTTGGTCTGTTTTGTTGACTTTGAAAAAGCCGGGTTTTTGGGGGCGGCCGGAGAGTGATTCTAGAGTTTCAATGGCCGGGGTTGCTTGCCATGTGTCGGTATTTTCGTAGGCTTCTTTATAGAATTGTATGCTTTTTTGAAGATACTCAGGAGATTCTCCTCTCGCATCGATGAGCCAACTTTCTAGATTGAGTGAGATTAATTCTGGTATCGATTTAAGGAGACACTTGTCGAAATAGAGATACATGAAGTGACCATGGGGATTGTCGTAAAAGACGAAAGATCGGCCGGGATATTCGTGAGCTTGGGCGAGTTTTCTGGAGGACGTTTCGGTGTTGTAATGGCCGGCCATGAAGCGTCGTGTGGAATATTGAATCAGAATGGGGCCTTGGACTTGGATTTCGACAGGACTCTTAATTTTTTTAATTTCTGATGAGGGGAGTTCGTTTGAGAGCGTTTGTCTTGCGAATAAGTTTGCGTAGTACTGAATACTTTCTAGATTTTGATTGCCTGTTTCTGTGGCTAAATGCAACGTCGCTTTTGGGAGTCTGTTTTTGATAAGAGGTTGTAGGCCTGGATCTTGGATTCTAATCGTTTTGAGTCCTGCTTTTGGCAGTGTTTCAAGGAATGTCTCTAGTAGAGAGAAATGTCGTTCATGTGCGAGTATGTCACAGTTAACACTGAGTTCTATGTCAGGTTGTATGTGTCGGGCGTGATCTGCTAATTTGCAGAGCGTGCTGAAGTCTGGACTTGTATGGGGTGCATAACATCTAATAGAGAGTTTGGGGTCTTCTAAGATGAGCTGAGTAGCGCCTGATGAAAGTGCTGTTGTGATATCGTTTTTTGTTGCGGCAAAGGTGGTGATTCGCATAGAGTTGGTATGGTAACGTTTGTGCTTGATTAGTACAATGGAGGGATGAACGCTTTCTTTTCTCGTTTGTCTTTTAGGTTACACCCTTATGTTTCTGCGTTTATGTGGCCGACGGTGTCTGTGGAAAAAGTGTCTCAGGAGGGTTTGTCGGTAGAGTCTGTTTTGGATGCCTCTTGGCATGTCCATGAGACGAGCGCGCCCTTACTTTTTTCTGTCTTGACGTATGAGTCTCGAGTCATTGTGATGGTGCCTTTGGGTGCTGTTCCGGCTGTGTTAACTTCTCTTCAAACACAATTTCCTGATGCCTTTGTTTTGGATTTGGATTGGTATGCCTATTGTTTGGCGCACGATACAAGTGCTGTATTGGTTGCCGAAGGGGCTTATGTTATTGCCTATGGTGGGCAGGGGAGATTTCAGGCGGAATTGGATGCGTTGGGTGTGCCCTATTGTCGGCTTTCTGCAGAGGAGGTGTCGATTTTGTCGGTGTCTTCGGACGTGAAAGTGTATCAGTTGGCCCCTTTTTCTAGCGTTGATCTTCGAGAGGTGGTCTCGCCGGTCTTTTTTAGATCTTGTTTGCAGGTACCCCCTTGGATTCGCGACGATGTTTTTTTTGTTGCTTTGTATTATCGTTTGGGATTTGTAGAGGGTGTTTATGAAACCCGATTTCAGATTATAGATCGTTTCTTTACTGCTAATTTTCCGTCTGAACATTCTAGTTTTTTTGTTCTTGCGCGTCGCGTTTTTCAAGCTGCACTGGGTATGATTGAAGAAGACCGTTTCTTTTTTTCTGTGCAAGAGGGTGAACAAGATTTGGTTGAAGCGCTTATTTCTCAGGGTATTGTGCAGTTTGTTTGGGATGGGCTGTATCGTTTTTCTCATGTGTATTGGATGTTGTATGGCGTGGTTGCAAGTGGCTTGTCTTGGGAGTTTATTGCACCAAGAGTAGGCTTGAAATATTGGGACGTACTTTTGAGTTTTTTGGTGGGGTCTTTATCTATTGATGATGGTGCGCAATTGGTACAAAAGCTTTCGCGTTTAAAGGGTGGATTTTCGGATGTGCTACATCGGGAATGGTTTGTCGCTGGGCAGGTGTTCTCAGAATGGCGTTTGTTGCTCGGTAAAGATGAGGACTGGCCTGATTGGACAAAAGGCTTTGTAGCGACGTTGGTTTCTTTTGTTGAAGGGAAGGGGCCACTTTCTGAACAACTCCATTTTTTAAATCTATTGGGACGTCTGGGTGACTTGGCGTTGCCGGCGTTGGAACGTGCGTGTATGTCCGATGATGACGCTATACGGTGTGTAGCAGCGGGGGCTTTTCGAAATTATTTTTCTGCTACGCGTTCGGATGCGACGATGCGTTTGTGTGTGTTGTTAGAAGATCGGGTATTGCCTGTCTCTGTCGCCTCTGGGCTGGCTCTTGCGGCTTGTGCTGATACTGAAATTTGTTCTAGTTTACTGATGTTATTAGAGCGCTTGGAAGGCCGTCGGCAGCGTATGGTGTTGTGGGTTTTAGATCAAATTGGGATTGGGGATCAGGCGCATCGCATTGTTTCTTTTTTGTCTTCTGAGGATGCGGGGGTTCGGATTTTGGCGTTGCGTGTTTTGCGTACTTCAACGCGTGAGCCGGCAATAGAGGCGTTGTTATTCCGTCAGGTTTTGGATCCAGTTGTAGAGGTTTCGTATGCGGCTATTTGTGTGTTGTCTGGGTTGTATGGACGATCTATTGTGGGGTTTTTGAGAGACGTGTTATATGAAGATACCGGTGATTGGGAGGTGCGTAATCAGTTATGTCAGAGTGTTCTATCTGGTGCGTCACTATCTGTGATTTCTGCAGTTGCGTTGTTGTTTGGTGCGGCTTTGGATAGGCCACTATTTCAAACTGTTTTCGAGAAATTTTCTTTTTGTCCTTCTTTGGAAATTGAGTTTTTGCATGTAGATAATATTGTAGTGGAATTTGAAGAAGACGCTGTTTCTGGTTTGGATGTGAGTGCGAGACGTCTTGCGATACGTACGCTTATTTTGTCTGATTTTTCTCATGCCAAAGAGGTGTTGTTGCCTTTATTGGGTGCCTCAGAATGGGATGTTTCTTCGGATGCTTTGGAAGGGTTGTCGCATGTTGGGGATATCGTTGTAACCGTAGCGGGGCTTCAGGATATTGCGATGCATTTTTTGGACGTGTTTCATGAGCAATCGAGATTGAAAGAAAAAGCGTGGGGGTATTTATATCGCATTGCGGGGCACTTGGATGGGTTGGCGGTTTTGGGGATTAACTGATTTTCCGTCGTAAAATATCGTAAGGTTTAATCGTTTTGTTTGCAGGTATTCTAATTAATGTATTTTGATTAACAGTTTCGATTTCTTCGTCGGCCATATTCCAAATAGTGTCTAACTGAATAGGACGTAGAGTTCCGTTTTGGCATAGAAATTCTAATGGATCTGTTTTTTGGAAGGGTGATTTTATTTCGAGAATAATGCCTTTTTTCGGATGGATGTCTTTGACTGTACCGATGAAATCAATGCCTTTGGTGTAGCCTGCAAAATCGTAGTGAATGCTTTCGACGGCGGGTCTGTGATCTAGACCTCCGGTTGAGAATGTCCTGTTGGATACTTTTTTGAGTTCGGTTTCGAATTTTTGAGTTTGATCTAGGGTATTTTCCATATAATAGTCTATGGCTTGTCGATAGACAGAAACGGCGTTTGCGACGTAGAGATTGGATTTCATGCGGCCCTCTATTTTGAGGGAGTCTATACCGGATTCGATGAGTTGGGGAATAAGTGAGACGGCCATGAGGTCTTTGGCGTTCATGATATGGGTAGTGTCTTCAATCGTTTTGGTGGTTTCGTCTAAGATGTCGTAGGTGTGTCTACAACTTTGTATACAGCCCCCTCGGTTAGAATCACGCCCGGAGGTGTAGTTGGAGATGACACATTTTCCGGAATAGCTGGCACACATGGCACCATGTACGAAGACTTCAAGTTCGATATCGAGTTTCTCTTTGATTTTTTTGCAGTCCGCAATGCTTACTTCTCTGGCTAGAATAATGCGTTTGGCACCTGCATTTTTCCAGAGTTCACAGCCGTAGATATTAGTGACGCTGGCTTGTGTGGATGTGTGAAGGTCGATGGTGGTGAGCCGTTTGGCCAGTTGCATGACGCCCATGTCGGAGATAATAAATCCGTGGGGATGTAATTTTTCCATAGTTTCTAAATAGGGCTTGAGTGCTTCAATGTCTTCGTTGTGAGCAAAGCCGTTGAGGACGATGTAGAGTTTTTTGTTGTGTGTATTGGCATGATCTATGGCCGCTTGGATTTCTGAGACAGAAAAATTATCTGCAAATTTTCTGAGTCCAAAGACTGTTCCACCGATATAGCAGGCGTCTGCTCCATGGGCGTAGG
The DNA here is from genome assembly GCA_009691415.1 of Candidatus Margulisiibacteriota bacterium. GTDB lineage: Bacteria > Margulisbacteria > Marinamargulisbacteria > SXXA01 > SICP01 > SICP01. Next base: position 40,897 of record SICP01000010.1, on the reverse strand, counting down.
CAATTTTGAGTTTTTCTGGGTTGCCAGCTGGGGCTAGGAGTTCGGGTTTTTTCATGGCTTGTATAGTTTACCGGAGAGCTTGCTTGAAGGCTATGCCGTAATATGAAATAGTGGTTCTAATGAATGCATTACAGTTCGAAACTAGCCCGTATTTGTTGCAGCATCAAGATAATCCGGTAGAGTGGATGGCTTGGGGTGAGGCTGCTTTTAATCGTGCAAAATCAGAAAATAAACTGATCTTTTTGTCGATAGGGTATTCGACGTGTCATTGGTGTCATGTGATGGCGCATGAGTCGTTTGAAGATACTGATGTTGCGGCGTTTTTGAATGCGCATTTTGTTTCGATTAAAGTGGATCGCGAAGAGCGTCCTGATGTGGATCACGCCTATATGTCAGTGTGTCAGTTGACGACGGGATCGGGTGGTTGGCCCCTCACGGTTTTTTTGACGCCAGATTTAATCCCGTTTTATGTAGGCACTTATTTTCCTAAAGAGACGGCGCATGGACGTATTGGTCTTATGACATTGTTGGCCCGTATTTCTGAGCATTGGCAGACGGATCCGGAGGCGATTAGGGAGTCAGGAGTGGCCATTCAGGACGCACTTCGTGATCAGCAGCGGGCTAAGTCAGGCGCGATGCCCGGGCGTGAGGTGTTGGTGCATGCGTACTCGGATTTTTTGAATTCTTTTGATGAAACGTTTGGTGGCTTTGGGGGAGCGCCGAAATTTCCGTGTCCACATCAGCTTCTTTTTTTGATGCGATATGCACGTGTTTTTAATGAGCCTAAAGCATTAGAAATGGTGACGATGACTTTGGAGAAAATTCGTTTAGGCGGCATTTATGATCAGGTGGGATTGGGGGTGCATCGGTATTCGACAGATGTCCAGTGGCGTATGCCCCATTTCGAAAAAATGCTATATGACCAGGCGTTGATGATGATGGCTTTTTCGGAATGTGAGGGAATTCTTTTTAAACAAACAGTAGATGAAATTGCGATGTATGTGCGTCGTGAATTGCTTTCTCCTGAGGGTTTTTTTTATGCTGCAGAAGATGCAGACACAGAAGGGGAGGAGGGGGCGTTTTATTTGTGGCAGGATGATGTGATTCGGTTTGAGTCTGTAGATGATTTAACGGCTTGGATGCCACAACGTGAAGCACTCTTTTTGGAAAGAGAACGGCGAGAAAAGCCATCAAAAGACACGAAGATTTTAACTGATTGGAATGGGCTTATGATTGCTGCTTTTGCTACAGCTGGTTTTGTAGAAGAAGCCAGAAAAGCTTGTGACGCTTTATTAGAAACGAGAGTGCATCAAAATGGGCTTTGGCATTGTTTGGGTAGAGTACCTATTGTGGGAATGGCGTCAGATTATGCGTATTTTTCTTGGGGATTATTAGAATTATTTTTGGCCTGTGATGACGATGTGTATTTGCGTCATGCAGTTTCAACTATGGATGAGATGATTCGTGTTTTGTGGGATGACGAGCGAGGTGTATTTCGATTGTCTTCGGATCCGTTATTTTTGGATCAAATTGATGTCTATGACGGGGCCTGTCCTAGTGCCAATTCCGTTGCGGTTTATGTCCTTATACAACTTGTTACTTTGACACAAAAGAGGCATTATCGTGACTATGCGGAGCGTTTGTTGAAATTTGTGTCCCGTTCGTTATCGTCTTATGCTGCGGGCCATGCGTTTTGGTTGGTAGGGCTGTTGGGATTTTTGCCGCTTAACTGCGGTGAAGAAGGATGTGAGCTTTAATGGCAGTTAGTTTCACCAGTTTGGCGGTGTGTATTAAGAATGCGGATCATGTCGGTTTTTTAAAATCGTATATGCAACTCGTTGCCGTTGGAAAACATTTGGTGGTACCAACAAACGATGATTATGAAAGTGTGAAAAGTGCCTGGGCGGAGATTTTATTTGGGGTTCCGGGCGGATATACGGATGATTTTTTGATTAATGTTACCCGATTATGGATGCATGTTGTGGTGTCTAGCGATGCACCTTTAGATACGCAGTTTCCTCAAATCGTTATTGGGTTTTTAGATGCAGAAATAGCGGCTGCAGCGGCCGCTGAACCTGTTAGTACGCCGGTGTCTGCAGTCGTGACGGAATCAGGTGAGGTTGAGGAGCTTCCCGCAGTAACTTCAGGGCCTATTTCTGTCAAATCAGTAGACGTCAAAACGGTGTCGAATGACCAACGCCGCATGGAACAAAAGCCGGGATTGATGGACGTTGCAGGATCTATTAGCGAGCAATATTTTGATGGCTCAAAGTCGTTACGGTTGCCGAGTATTCCGGAGGCCACGGGGATTCTTAACAAGGCTTTTTCAGAAAATGAAGCAGATGTGTTTTTGATCGCTTATTTATCGATTATGTTGCAGTCTATTAAAGTGGATGTTCCGATGAGTTCGGTTATGGATATTATTTATGCCAGGTGGCGTGAAATTTTAATGGGGCGTTTTAACAAAGTGGTGTCCGAGCGTTTTTTGAAGTCGGTGTCGAATCGTTGGTTATTTTTGGTTAATCAGAAAGGCCTTCCTACGACCAAGGTAAAGTTGCATGCGCTTTTGCAATTATTGATTTCTGAGCAAGATAAAGTGCGTGAGGCTAAACCTGGATTGTCGCCAAAACCTGTCAAAAAATCGAAAGGGTTTTGGGCGTCTTTTTTCGGTTAGGCCACACGAATTTTTCTTGACGAAACCCTTCCTAAAGCGCTACTTTGCCGTTGGTTTATTGTGTATTTTTTCTGGAGATTTTATTGCGTTTTTTTAGTCTCTTTATTTTTGTAAGTTCTATTTTTTTATCGGGATGTCAGCGAGATCAGATTGTCGTTTCTTCTGTGCCGATTGCGTTTCGTGAGCTGCCTGTTGTTGCGGTGTCTTCTTCTGTTCCAGATTCCGAAATTTTTTGGAAATCGCCTGAGGGTTGGGAAAAATTGCCAGATGTGACGATGCGTTTAGCGGGGTTCAAAAAACTATCTGGGGCAGAGTCTGCCGAGTTGACGATTTCTGCGTTTCCGGGAGATGTGGGAACGTTGACGGCGAATGTAAATCGTTGGCGTGCGCAGATGGGGTTGGCCCCTGTTGATGAGGCTGGTGCGCAGGCTTTGGTCCGACAACGGACGATCAGTGGGCATGCTTTTCAGGTGGTGACACTTGAGGGCGCGAGTGATGGTCCGAATGCACATAAGCAATTGCATACCGCTATGCTTTCTTATGCAGGCAAGACGTGGTTCTTTAAGATGAGTGGAGATGCAGCGGTTGTTCAGGGCGCTTTACCAGAGTTTGAGCAGGTATTGGTAACTTTGGAGTTTAAAGCCATATGAGCTTATTAATTCGCCGTATTTTTAAACTGCTTTCGTCACTTGAGTTGACGATTATTTGTTTGGTACTTGTGATGATGCTCATTTTTTCGGCGACGCTAGATCAAGTGCATTTGGGTTTATATGGCATGCAGAAAAAATATTTTGAAGGCTGGCTGGTTTGGTGGCCTTTGCGTTCTGGACGTTTGATTCCGGTGTTTCCGAGTGGGTTATTTTTGTCGGGAGTTTTGTTGCTTAATTTGGTGTGTGCCCATACGGTTCGGTTTCGTTTTCAAGTATGTAAAATGGGAATTTGGTTGGTCCACTTGGGGCTTATTGTCTTGTTGGTTGGGGCAGGATTAACGCATTTTTTGTCGACAGAAAGTCAGATGCCAATCACTGTGAGTGGGCACGCTGTGTATAGCGAAGATGCCAATGAAATGGAGCTGGCGATTATCAAGCAGGGTAAAGAGACGGATCAGATTTGGTCTATTCCAAAAGCACGTTTGGTGGCTGGGAAAATTTTAACAGATTCGCTGCTACCGTTTCCGATTATGGTGCCAGAAAACTTTGAGCAGCAAGCGAAGTCTTGGAAGGTAAAAGACTATGAATTGGTTATGCGGCCGCGTCGGTATTATAACGACTACAGTGTGACATTGCAGTCGTTTACGCATAAACAATATATGGGTACAACGATTCCGAAAGAATTTTCGTCTCGGGTGCATATCCAGGATTTTAAAACGGGTGAAGTGCGAGATGCGGTGATTTCAATGAACCAGCCATTGCGGTTTCGTGGGAAGACGTTTTACCAGGCGAGTTTTGCGCAGGGCGATACAGTGTCTATTTTGCAGGTGGTTGAAAATCCCAGTTGGATCTTTCCGTATGTCGCTTCGATTATGATGGCGTTGGGGCTCTTGTATCAATTTGCATGGCACTTACTTCGATATTTAAAGAGGAGACCAGCAGCATGAAGCGTTGGGTGTCTTGGCTGGTTTTGCTTGTTGCTGTTTTGGGTGTGTTTTATGGATTTGTTTCTCCCTATAAAGGGGCGTTTGATTTGGATGGATTTGGTCAATTGCCTGTATTGCAAGGGGGTCGAATTAAGCCCATAGATACTGTTGCGCGTAATGCATTGTTATTTATGAATGGTAAACAAAATGTGCGTATTCATCAGGAGAAAATTTTGCCCGATGTGTGGTTGTTGCGCTCTATGGTGAGCCCCAATATGACCGATACGTATCCGGTGTTTCGGATTGATCATCCTGAAGTGTTGGCATTGATTGGCCATAAATTGGAAGATGGTCATGCGTATACGTTTAAAGAGATTTTGCCGTATGTTTCAATGATTGAGCAGCAAGCCGAGTTGGCGCGTAAAGTAGAGTCCAATCAACGTAATGCGTATCAACGTGCGTTGTTGCTTACGTACCAAAGATTAATGACTTATTTTCAGTTAAAAAATTCTTTGCAAGTAGAAGGCTGGCATTCTTTTGATCGGGAGTTAATGTCGTTTCAGTCGACGCTGTATGCGGGTAAGCCGTTGATGGTCGCCCATGCGGATCCCAACGCGTTGTCGGCGCAGGACAAGTTTGTCTTAGACGGGTTATTGGTCTTTTATAAGAAGTATCAGCATTTGGCTCAGGCGTCATTTTTTTCGTCGATTCCGCCTCAGCAAGTAGGTGACGAGTGGCAGTCGATGGGGTCTGGATTATTGGGAATGTTTAAATCGAATGTGTTGTCTCCGGCCATTATTTCTTATGCAGAGATTTTGACAGCGTACCAAGACCAAGATTCGGGACGTTTTAATCGTTCTGTGGCTACCTATTCGGAATATCTTGTTAAGAAGTTTCCTGAGGTGATGTTTCGTATGAAAGTAGAAACCTATTTTAATCGTGTAGCGCCGTTTTATCAGAGCTTGGTTTTATATTTAGTCGTGTTGCTTTTGGTGTTGGTGTCGTGGTTAAAATGGCCCGATGTTCTTGGGAAAACGGCGTTTCGATTATTGCTTCTGGCTTTTTTAATTCATACGGTTGGGTTGGGTTTGCGTATGTATCTTCAGGGGCGTCCTCCGGTGACGAATCTGTATTCTTCTGCTGTTTTTGTAGGATGGGTGGCGATTGTTATTGGCATTCTTTTGGAACGGATTCATAAGAAGGGAATTGGGACGATGGTCTCTGCGATTATTGGATTTCTGACGCTGATTATTGCCCATCATTTGTCTATTCAGGGGGATACGCTGGAGATGATGCAGGCTGTTTTGGATTCCAACTTTTGGCTTTCGACGCATGTTGTGACGATTAATATGGGGTATGGCGGCACATTTTTAATGGGAATTTTGGCTCATATTTATATTTTTAAATCGATGCTCAGTCCATCGTTTGATGAGGCCGAGCGAAAGTCTTTGAAATCGATGGTTTTTGGTACGGCGTGTTTTGCTATTTTCTTTTCTTTGGTTGGGACGATTTTGGGCGGTATTTGGGCCGATCAAAGTTGGGGTCGTTTTTGGGGTTGGGATCCGAAAGAAAATGGGGCGTTGTTAATTGTGCTTTGGCTAGCCATTATTTTGCATGCCCGTTTAGCCGGTCTTGTGAAAGAGAAAGGTCTTATGATTATGGCCGTTTTTGCTAATATCGTCACGGCATTTTCTTGGTTTGGGGTTAATATGTTGGGCGTGGGATTGCACTCCTATGGCTTTATGGATCAGGCGTTTTTTTGGTTGATGCTGTTTTGTTTTGTGGAATTATTTGTCATGTGGTTGGGATTTGCTCCTCAGTTTTTCAAAAGAAAATAATGCCCGTTTTTGACGCTGATTTTTCTAATTATTTGGATGAGCTTTGTACGTTTTTACGTATTCCAAGTGTGAGTACGGATCCAAAGTGTGCATCGTCTGTTAGAGAGGCGGCCGAATGGGTTAAATCGGCTTTACTACGTGTAGGTTTATCGCGTGTAAATCTTTTAGAAACAGACGGATTTCCGGTTGTGTATGGTGAGTGGTTAGGGAAGCCTGATCGTCCGACAGTTTTGTTTTACGGGCACTACGATGTCCAGCCCCCAGAGCCTTTGCATTTATGGCAAAATCCTGCGTTTGAGCCGGTCGTACGTGACGGACAACTTGTTGCTCGTGGGGTGTCAGATGATAAGGGGCAAATTTTTTGCCACTTTAAAGCACTAGAACGTTTATATAAAAAAACTGGTGAGTTGCCCGTAAATATTAAAATATTGATCGAAGGTGAGGAAGAGATTGGTAGCCCTTCACTTGCAAAATTTATTGAATCCAATAAAGAGCTGTTAGCTGCTGATTTACTAGTGGTATCCGATACGCCCATGTTTGCCCGCAATCAACCCTCTGTGTGTACGAGTTTGCGCGGACTGGTTTATTTTCAGATTGATGTGCGTACTGCTAATTCTGATTTGCATTCGGGTCAACACGGTGGTGCAGTGCCTAATGCTATTCAAGTATTAGTGGACATCCTCTCACAATTGAAAGATCAAACAGGGCGCATTTTAATTCCTGGTTTTTATGACAATGTGATTGATTATGGAATAGATCAATTGAACTTTGACGAAGCTGCCTACCAAGATGCTTTGGGATGTAAAGGCTTAGTCGGAGAAGAAGGTTATACGGCTTTAGAGCGGCGTTGGTATCGTCCTACGTTGGATATCAATGGTATTCAGGGCGGCTATACTGGCGAAGGTGCTAAGACGGTGATTACGTGCGAAGCATTTGCGAAACTCAGTTGTCGGCTGGTGGCCAATCAAGATCCAGTCAAAATCGCTCAGCAGGTTGAGGCCTATTTGAATTCTCTGGCGCCGGGCTATGCTTCTGTAACGGTACAAAATTTAACAGCTGGGCACGAGGCAGGGGCGGTTCGGGTGGATTCTAATAATGTGGGTGTTCAGGCCGCGCTTAATGCCTTGGAATCTGTCTGGGGCGTGAAGCCTGTGTTGCAGGGAGAAGGGGGATCTATTCCTGTTCTGACAACGTTTCAAAAATTATTAGGCCTTTCACCTATTTTGATAGGGCTTAATTTACCCGAGGACAAGATCCATGCGCCGAACGAACAATTTTCTTTAGAGAACTTTCGGCGCGGAATTTTGGTAGCTGAGGCCTTTTATCAAAGTTTTCTCGAAAACGTCTAAACTAACTAGTGTCTAAACGTCTCTTCGTCCTTCAAGTTTCTAAAGTAATCTTTGGTCAGTTCTGCAATTTTGCCTGATAGCATAAAGAGTGCAATGGTGTTGGGTATAACCATTAGGCCTACAAAAAGATCTGCGATATTGAGGACGGTGGTTAGGCTCAGTAGTGATCCTAAAAAGACGGCGCCAATGAAGAGTGCTTTGTAGGGTAGAATGCTGTGCTTTTTGAAAAGATAGAACATGGCGGTTTCTCCGTAGTAGTACCATGTGATCACTGTTGTGAATGCGAATAGGAAAACGGATAGGGTGATAAAGACTGATCCGAATCCTAAGAAGAATTTATCGAATGAGCGGACCGTAAGTTCCATACCTTCTACTTGATCTACTGTTTGAATGCGATCGAGATACCAGTGTACATTTTTTCCTTTGGGAACAAACTGTAGTCGAACCGTGTCGTACGCACGTTTTTCTGTGCTCATCCTTTCTTTAAGTTCTTCAGGGAATTTTAAGACGATGCTTTGCCATTTTCCGGTTACTAATTTTCCGCTGATGTTTATTATGTGCGTTGGTAGCTCTGTATTGGGGTCGATTTGCGTAATTTCGCCATCTTCACCTAATTCTAGTGTGACTAGTGCTAAGCCACGCGAGTCTAGTACGTTAACTTGCATATCTCCTGATTCTCTAAAGTACGAAAACCGGACCCCGTCGTGTAGCTTTTGCGCGTTTTGTGTAGAGACGAGAGATAATTCTGGTAGCGTAATCATGGTGTTTTTACGACCTGTGTTTTCATATTCTAGGGCGTATTTTCCGGTACGAAATCGGCGTAGTTTTTCGGTGCTTAAGGGAATGTTTTCAGTTGTGACTTGCCATTTGTTTCCAAGATCCAAGGTTGCAATTTCTGCGTTATCAGGGCTAAATCTAATCTCTTGATTATTCACTTTCTGGTAAATTTCGCTGCCGTAGTTGCCGCTGAGTACGATCACAATGGCGGTAGCTGTGCAGATCAAAATCGTGTTTACAAAAGGTTCAATGGTAGAGACAAGACCTTGTCTAACCGGATGTGCTGTTTTTGCCGTGGCGTGTGCAATGGATGCTGATCCCAATCCAGATTCACTTGAGAATACCGCGCGTCTTACACCGGCGATAACCATACTGCCAATCAATCCACCAGCTACTGCGTTACCTGAGAAGGCGTCTGTAAAAATAGTGGAGATTACAAGAGGTAAATGGGTGATGTTAAGGAGACAGATAATTAATGCACTTGCGAGGTATGTGATACACATAAAAGGTACAATACGGGTAGCGACTTTTGAAATGCGTTTCAAGCCTCCGATAATGACAAAGCCGACTAGTGAGGCCATCAAAATAGCGAGTGCGAGTGTAGGGACGCCAAACGAGTTGTGGAGTGCTCGAACAGCTTGGTTGGTTTGAAATATATTTCCTGCTCCAAATGCGCCGATACCAATCAGAATACTGTAGAGTACAGACATCCATTTCCAGTTGGGACCAAGGCCTTTGGAGATGTAGTACATGGGGCCGCCTCGGACTTCACCCGTTTCTGCGTTTATTTCTTTGTAATGACTACTGAGCGTGACTTCTGCGTATTTGGTGGCCATGCCTAAAAAGCCAACAACCCACATCCAGAAAATAGAACCAGGCCCACCGATACCAATGGCAATAGCAACGCCGGTGATACTGCCGAGTCCGACGGTGCCTGACAGTGCTGTTGTTAATGCTTGAAAATGGGTAGTTTCACCTGGTTGACTAGGGTCATTATATTTTTTGGTGATGAGTGCCAATGTGTGCGGAATATGTCTCCATTGGACGAATCGAAGTCGGAGTGTAAAAAAAACGCTGGTTGCTAAACATAAGATAACGACGGGGTAATTCCATACCAATCCCACTAAAGTTTCTAAATAATGTGCCATGTAGGGCTCCTTATTTTGTTTTATTTTTTTGTAATATTAACATGATCCAGGAGATTTGTTAGGATGGTGGGTTCGTATGTTAAAACTAAATTGTGGTGCGGTGATTATTATTTCGGGTCCTTCTGGCGTCGGGAAGGGGACCTTGATTTCTCAGTTGCTTGAGAGACGGTCTGGTTTGAAATTGGCGGTTTCTGCTACCACGCGGTTTCCTCGTTTGGGAGAAGTGTCGGGTGTGGATTATTATTTTATGTCTCGAGAAGAATTTATGGTGCGGGTTGAACGTTCTGAATTTGTGGAATGGTGTGAGGTGCATGGCAATCTTTACGGGACTCTTAAGCAAGAAATTGACAAGACGGTGCTTGCGGGGGACAATGTGCTTCTTGAAATAGATACACAAGGTGCCAAAAAGGTGCTTTCTCAGTTTGATCGCTTGGTTCGTATTTTTATTGCACCTCCTTCCGAATTAGCGTTACTTAATCGGCTTAGACAGCGAGATACGGAAGATGAAACAACGTTAGCTCGGAGACTCGAGACGGCGTCTCAAGAACTTAAAGAGCAACATTTATATGATTATATTGTTGTGAATGAAGTGATTGAAGATGCGGTTCAAGAGTTGATGTCAATCATAGATACTGTAGACGAAAAGGAGTCTTGAAGATGGCAATTAAAGTGCAAAAGAAATCTAATGTAACAGCGGATGGTTTACCTCAGAGTTTGGATCAACGTATTCCAAATCGTTTTTTACTTTCGGTTGCGGTTGCGAAACGTGCTAAACAATTGAAAGATGGCGTGAAGCCTTTGGTTCCTTATAATAAGCAAGCAGAAATTTTGCCTATTGAAACAGCTCTTCAAGAAATTTCTTTGGATAAAATTCATATTATTATTAAAGAAAAAAAAGATGCGCAGGACGAACTTTTAGAAGAAATGGATCAATTGTTGGAAGCCGAAATGGAAGATGCGATTCAGTTTGACGAAGAGAAAAAAGTTCCTGTAGTTAAAGAAAAAGTAGTTAAAGAAAAAGCCAAATCCAAAAAGTCTTTAGGGGTTTAATAGAGACGCTTTATGGCGCGAGTGCTTCTGGGGATATCCGGTAGTATAGCGGCATATAAATCTCCTTTAATTGTCCGTTTGCTTCGACAGGCTGGTTTTTTGGTGACTCCGATTGTGTCTCGGAGTGCATTGAAATTTGTAACCCCTCTGACACTTTCAACAGTTTCTGAAGAGGTGGTGCTCACTCAAGAAAACTTCTTTTCGGGTGACATTCCGCATTTGCAATTAGAGCGAGAGGCTGATGTGTTGGTGGTTGCACCTGCGACAGCCAATATGATTGCTAAGTTTGCGTTAGGGCTGGCTGATGATGTGCTGTCTACGGTTTTTCTTTCCTTTACGGGGCCTAAGTTGGTGGTGCCTGCGATGCATGTGCAGATGTGGCAGAATCCTATTGTTCAGGAGCGCGTGGCGTCGTTGAAGCGTCGTGGGGTGTTGTTTTTGGGGCCGGAGTCCGGTGAGCTGGCGTGTGGGGATGTAGGTATGGGTCGTATGGTGGCTCCTGATTTGATTTTACTAGGTGTTCAGGCTTTATTGTTGCCTCGTTTGGATTTGACGGGTCAGCGTTTTTTGATTTCGTTGGGTGGGACGCGGGAGCCTTTGGATAGCATGCGGGTTTTGACGAATCGGTCTACGGGGAAACTGGGCTCGATGTTGGCTATTTTGGCTGCTTTTTTTGGTGCGGAAGTGCAGGTTGTTGGTACTGTTTCGGTTGTATATCCGGGGATAGTTTATCGTTATGTAGAAACTGTCGCTGAGATGGGCTTGGCACTTGAGGCTGCTATGCCATGGTGTAGTTCTCTTTATATGGCGGCGGCTGTGGCTGATTTCACTGTTGAGAGGACGTCACATAAATTAAAACGTACGGATGGGCTTTTGTTGGATTTAAAAGCAACGCCTGATTTGGTCTCTTCTTTAGCGGCTCAAAAGGGGGGTCGGATAATTGTGGGATTTTGTTTGGAAGATCAAGATTTGTTGGAAGTGGCACGTGGCAAGTTGGTGCGAAAAAACTTGGATTATATTATTGCGAATACATCAGAGATGGTAGGTGCGGATCGGCGTTCGTTTTATGTGTTGGCTGCTGGATCTGAAGAAGCAATAGCGGTTGAAGACGTATCTCTTTTAGAGGCTGCCTATCAGATTTTGGTGACTACTTCTGTAGCTGTTTCCTGAAGAACTCCTCCCCTTACGAAGGGGAGGCCGGGAGGGGTGTTCTATTAGTCTTTCTTGTCCTCTTCTTTTTCTTCTTCTTTCTTCCCTTCTTTAAACCCTTTTTCGAATTCGCCTTTTGCTTGGCCTAAAGATTTAGCGAATTTAGGAATGGATCTTGCACCAAAAAGTACGAAGATGACGAGTGCGATGACGATAATTTCAGTAGTTCCGATCATGGTAAGGCTCCTTGTTAAGTAGAATTTTTTTGTTATTTTAGCGTGTCATCGTGTGGTTTAAAAGACTCGCGATTTTGGGGTTCGTCCAAGATGCTGTGTTTTTCTATAGCCATGTCTTTGATTTCTTGGACATCGTTCATGACATTGGCATAAGTACGTTGCCACTCTTGGTGCCATTGGCCTAGCTTGTAGACGAGCTTTGGCCAGTCATCTGGCTTTAGAATAATGATGATGGCAAGTGCAATAATAAGGAGTTCACTGATGCCGATCATGTACCTTCTCCAAATTTAAAAATTTTAGCCACAAGTAGTGTTAAGAAATAGAGAAGTATCATAGGGATCGCAAAGCTTATTTGGCTGATTGCATCGGGGGGCGTGATGATGGCAGCGATTATTAAAATGAGAATGATGACGTATCTGCTAGCTTTCCAGAGGGATTTTCTTTTGATGATATTGAGATAGAGCAAGACTTCTAGAACGATGGGGAATTGAAAGGTGAGCATGCCGTAAAGTAGAAAATCGAAGATGTAAGAAACGCTGTTCTGAAAACTAAGAATGAGGCCTACTTTGGCGGGTATAAAACTTGTTGTTGTGAGCATGCTGATAGAGAGCGGTAGCATATAGTAGTAGACGAAATAGAGACTGAGGAGTGCGAGTGCGGTGCTACATAGCAGTGTGACGGCGATGACAATACGTTCTTTCTTTTTAAGCCCTGGGAATATAAATCGTATGATGTGATAGAGATGAATGGGTAGAGAAAAAATAGCGCCAAGAATCAGAGAATACTTGAGATTCATTAAAAACCCTTCAAAAATGCTGGTGATGTAGAGGGGTTTTCCTCCGGCTAAAATACCTATTTTCTCAAACGGAATGATTAATAAATTAATAAAATTATCGTAGGCAAAAAAAGCGGGTATGGTGCAAAGTGTCAGTGCGCCGAAACACCATAGTAGTCTTTTTCTTAGTTCTCTTAGATGAAGTAAAATGGGAAGTGTTTTTTCGTTGCTGGATGTCATTTTTTAGTTAAGATTAAAAAATTGTGAGGGGAATTGTATGGGGCCCAAGGTTTTTTGTGGGGCTGAAAACGCAACGACGGGTTTGTAAAAGCCTAGGCCTTGAAATGTTTCTGGTTTCAAGACAAGGGTTTTAAATCCGTTATGTTTAAGAATCGTTTCGGGTTGTTCGATACTGCTTAGTTGGCAGGCAGTTAATTTTTCGGGGTCTTGTGAATTTAAAATGACATTGGGGATGAGGTAGCTTGTGTTTGTTTCTAAGCCTAAGATAACGGCGCATGTGCTGGGGAGTTCTATGGGGATTGCTTCTTGTTCTGTGAGTGGGCCGGTTCGCATGGCGTTGTATTTATTGAGTAGACTGACGGCTTGCACGAGTATTTCTCGATGAGAGGGGGTTAATTTTTGAAAGGCTGCAGTAATGTCTTTTTCTGATAAATGAGGTATTGAGGGCGTCTCTTTTTTTCTAAATTTCGCAAGACAACTTTTCAGAAAAGCAGTGTATTTTTTTATCATATGACTTCTATCATATCAAACGGTCTTTCGGGTCTCAAGTCTGTGTATTTTGAACTAAGTAAAGTTGTTAGTGAGGGTAGCTTTGTTTTTGCTTGTTTTGCGTGCCATTGTTCGATTAATGCCTGCTTAATAATATTTTTTGTTATAGGTAGGTTTGTGACGAAATCGTTGTGTGGCCGGTTCTGTCTGTATTCGGGTTGCTTGGGTGGTGAGGCAAGGTAACGGCTGATTTTTGCGATGTCAAAATCAATTAAAAAAGTGCCATGAAATAATACGTAGTCCCGTTTTCTGCGTTGGGCATTCCCTGAGAATTTTTTGTTGTATAAAGTTAAATCACTTTGTCCTTTTATGTCGATGCCGTCTAAGTGTTTTGATAGGGCCTCTTTTAATTGTCCGAGAATATAGTGGGTTGTTTTTGTTATGTCAGCGAGTTGTGGTCGGTTTTGAATCGAGAGGATGAGGCTGTAGTTGAGGCATCCAGGCCCTTGTACAACACTACCTCCACCACTGCATCGTTTTAGGACGGGTATGTGGTGTTTGATACAGGCTTCGGAATTAATCTCTTGTGCAATTTTATTGCCGACTCCAAGGACGATAAAGTCGGTAGGGGATTCCCAAAAACGGAGGCTTTCTTCTCCGGCATTTGCTTCGGCATAATTTAATAAGGCTTCGTCGAGAGCTAGGTTTTCTGCGGGGGTGGGGAGTGTGACGTCGTGCAGGGTTATCATGATTTGGATATTATCCCAATATTGATTTTCACGGTAGACTTCGTTAGAGTTGGGGATGATGTCTGACGAAAAAATAAAAGATGAGACGGCGGATTTAGAAGCTCGTCGGTGTGTAGAGGCATTGGATTATGTTTTGCGTTATCATGGTCGCGAGAAAGTTTCTGAACTTCTGACGACATTATATGATCATGTTCATAATCAAGGTGTTTCTGTTGCACTGCCGATTAATTCACCTTATGTAAATACGATTCCTGTGGATGAAGAACCGAGTTATCCGGGTGATTTGGAAATTGAACAGCGGATTCGGAGTTATATTCGTTGGAATGCGATGGCCATGGTGGTGAAAGCCAATCGTGATGATGAAGGGTTGGGTGGGCATATTTCGACTTATGCTTCGAGTGCGACGATTTTAGAAACAGGGTTCAATCATTTTTTTCATGGAAATGGCGAAGGTCATTCTGCAGATCAGATTTTTTTTCAGGGGCATGCGTCTCCTGGTAATTATGCACGTGCCTTTTTGGAAGGACGTTTAACTGAAGAACAACTTCATAGTTTTCGTCGTGAATTGGCCCCGAGTGGCGGGTTGTCTTCTTATCCGCATCCGTATTTGATGCCGACGTTTTGGCAGTTTCCGACAGTGTCTATGGGACTTGGGCCTCTTTTGGCGATTTATCAGGCGCGCTTTAATCGGTATTTGAAGTCACGTGGATTGGTGATGTGGGATCGTGAACCCCGTGTGTATTGCATGGTGGGTGATGGCGAAGTGGATGAGCCTGAAACTTTGGGTGCACTTGCTATTGGGGCGCGTGAAAATTTAGATAATTTAACGTTTATTGTGAACTGTAATTTACAACGTTTAGATGGACCTGTTCGCGGAAACGGAAAGATTATTCAAGAGTTGGAAGGCGTGTTTAGAGGTGCTGGTTGGAATGTAATTAAAGTGGTTTGGGGATCTGATTGGGATCCGCTTTTATCGTCTGAGCACAGCGAACTATTGATTAAGCGCATGGGTGAAGTGGTGGACGGTGAATTTCAAAAATATGTGGTGGAGCCGGGCAGTTATATTCGTAAGCACTTTTTTGGTAAGTATCCTGAGTTGTTGGAATTGGTGAATCATATGACAGATCGGCAGATTCAAAAATTACTTCGGGGAGGGCATGATCCTAAGAAAATGTTTGCTGCGTTCCAGGCTGCTTGTGATCACAAGGGACGTCCGACTGTTATTTTGGCTAAAACTGTAAAGGGTTATGGTCTTGGGGAAGCGGGTGAAGGCAAGAACGTTTCGCATAATCAGAAAAAATTGAATGAGAAAGAACTTCGTGAATTTCGAGCTCGATTTTGTGTGCCGATTTCGGATGAAGATATTGCTGACGCACCTTTTTTTAGACCCGAATTAGATACTGTTGAAATGAAATATTTATTTGAACGGCGTCAGAAATTGGGCGGGTTTTTGCCTGAGCGCAAAGTAGACGCTCCTAAGTTGGATATTCCTGATCTGTCTTATTTTCAAGAATTTTTTGTGGGTTCAGGTGAAAGTGCGTTGTCTACGACGATGGCGTATGTGCGCATTTTGACAAAGTTGTTGCGTCATCCTGATTTGGGTCCAAGAATTGTTCCGATTATTCCTGATGAAGCCCGTACGTTTGGTATGGAATCATTGTTTCGTCAGATTGGCATTTATTCTACAAAAGGTCAGTTGTATGAACCGGTTGATCGTGAAAGTTTGCTTTATTATCGTGAAGCAACCGATGGCCAGGTTCTGGAAGAAGGGATTAACGAAGCAGGCGCTATGAGTTCTTTTGTGGTGGCAGGTACGTCGTATGCGACGCATGGTGTGCCGATGATTCCGCTTTATATTTATTATTCGATGTTTGGGTTTCAGCGTATTGGAGATTTGGCTTGGCTTGCTGGTGACATTAGGGCGAAGGGTTTCTTGATTGGCGGGACGGCGGGTCGCACGACGTTGAATGGTGAAGGGTTGCAGCATCAAGATGGGCATAGTCATTTGTTGGCGGCGGCTATACCTAATTTATTGACTTATGATATTGCGTTTCGTTATGAAATTGCGGTAATTATGCAAGATGGTCTTAAGCGTATGTATCAAGATCAAGAAGAAATTTATTATTATCTTTCTGTGGGTAATGAAAATTATGTGATGCCTGAAATGCCTAAGAATTCAGAACAAGGTATTTTGCAGGGGCTTTATAAATTTAGTTCCGGTATTAAATCTAAGAAGCCTAAATTGCATTTGTTTGGTAGTGGTTCGATTATGAATTGCGTGATCGAAGCTCAAAAAATATTAGAAACGGACTATGGTTATTCTGTTGATGTGTGGGGTGCAACTAATTATAAACGGTTGAGATCTGATGCGCTGAATGCGCGTAGATGGAATATGTTGCATCCTGATAAACCTCGAAAAGTAAGTTATTTAGAAGCAGTTTTGTCTCATGAAGAGGGTCATTTTTTGGCGGCTTCTGACAATGTGCGATTGATTCCTGATCAGATTGCGCCTTGGGTTTCTGGGGGGCTTTTTACTTTGGGAACGGATGGCTTTGGACGAAGCGAAACACGGAGGCAATTGCGTCGTTATTTTGAAGTGGATGCGGCTTGTATTGTTGTTGGCACGCTTTATATGCTTTCCGAAAAAGGGCTTTTAGAGACTAGTGTGGTGAAGAAGGCGATACGTGATTTAAAAGTGGATCCTGAAAAGGTTTACCCTGTTTTCTAGAAGGAGATATCATGGAAATTAAACTGCCTCATTTAGGGGATGGTGTGAAGACGGCAACGGTATTGTCTGTGATGGTTGCTGTTGGGGATACAGTTCAAAAAGAACAAACGATTATGGAGCTTGAGACAGATAAGGCGGTTGCTCCTATTCCTGCACCGGTTGCGGGTGTGGTTGAAAAGATTTTGGTGAAAGAGGGGTCGGTTGTTTCTCAGGGGACGGCTGTGATGGTGTTTAGGGTTGTGGGGGATGAGGGGAAGGGTGAAGTGGTTTCGCAAGGGCAGAGGGGCATAGAAGGGCAGAGGGGCATAGAAGGGCAGAGGGGCATAGAAGGGCAGAGGGGCATAGAAGGGCAGACACATGGGTCTGCCCGTACGGCCGTAGGGGCGCCCCTGTGTGGGCGCCCTCCTTCCGGAAATATGGGGGGTCCCACATCCCCAGCAATTCGTGAAGCCGCATTGCGATATGGTATAGATTTAACGCGTATCGCGGGTACAGGTGCCGGTGGTCGGATTACAACAGAAGATGTTCGGGAATATATTTCCTATCTTCAATCTATTGCTTTTTCTAGCGCCGAGGTTTCTGCCTCTGTTGCTAAGGGCCCTAAGCCCTTAGATATCGATTTTTCAAAGTGGGGACCGATTCGTGAAGAGACCGTATCGTCTCTGCGTCAAAAAATTGGGGCGAAAATGGCGGATGCTTGGAATACCGTTCCTCATGTAACTCAGTTTGATGAAGCTCAGATTGATCACGTGATGGCCTTACGCAAAAAATATAATCCTGTTTATTCAGAAAAAAATGCTCGCATTACCGTAACAGTTTTTGTACTAAAAGCCGTGGTTGCTGTACTTAAACGCTTCCCTGCATTTAATGCCAGCTACGATGAAGCAACCGGTAAGATGATTTACAAAGACTACTATCACATTGGTGTGGCAGTAGACACCCCGGCAGGGCTGATTGTTCCTGTAATTCGGGATGTGGATAAAAAGAGTTTGTTGCAGTTGTCACAAGAGTTAGAAATTTTGGCTGGTAAAGCCCGAGAGCGTAAGTTGGGGCTGGATGATATACAGGGTGGTACGTTTACGATTTCTAATTTGGGTAGTTTGGGTGTAGGGCCGTTTACGCCGATTGTGAACACGCCTGAAGTGGCTATTCTGGGATTGTCTAAGGGTTTTGTAAAGCCTGTATATAACGATAAAAAAGCATTGGTTCCTGTGATGGTGATGCCTATGAGTTTGTCTTACGATCATCGTGTGATTGATGGTGCCGATGGTGCGCGATTTATGCGTGATCTGATTCAAGAGATGGAGTCTTTTGATGAGAAAGCATTGAAGGAGACTAAGTAGTTATGAAAAACAAACAAGTGGATGTGGTCGTTGTCGGATCTGGACCTGGCGGCTATGCAGCTGCGTTTTATGCAGCGGATTTGGGTAAAAAAGTTCTGTTGATTGAGAAAGATTCTCAGCTGGGAGGAGTGTGTTTGAATCGGGGCTGTATTCCTTCAAAGGCTTTATTAAACGCAACCAAGATTGTGGCTGAAGCTAAGAAATCTGCAAAACGAGGGATTTCTTTTGGTGAGCCAGAATTTGATTTGAAAAAATTGCGTGAATGGAAAACTAGTGTTTTGACTAAATTGTCATCTGGGGTAGCTAGTTTAGCTAAAGCACGTGGGGTAGAAGTTGTTTTTGGGCGCGCTTATTTCGAAAGTCCGACAACACTTAGAATTGAAGATGAAAAAGGCCAGCATTTTGTGGATTTTGAACGGGCTATTATTGCGGTTGGGTCACGCCCTGCACTACCTGCTGCTTTTGATTTGGGTAACCCTCGTGTGATGACGTCGTCTGAGGCGTTGGATATTCCTGATGTTCCTGAGAAATTGTTAATTGTTGGCGGTGGGTATATCGGTATGGAGCTGGGAACGGTTTATGCTGGTTTGGGTAGCAAGGTTACGGTTGTGGAAGCAGGGCCGTCTATTTTGGCGGGTGCGGATGCGGATTTGGTGCGTCCCGTAATGGCGTTTGCGAAGGCAGCTTTTGCGGATGTGTTACTGAATGCAAAAGTAATGAAACTGGCGACAGTGGGCAAGAAAATTCAGGTTCGATTAGATCATGAAGGCAAGTCTGTGGATGCGCTTTATGATCGTGTGTTGGTCTCTGTGGGACGTGTGCCAAATAGTGAAGATTTAGGGCTTCAGAATATTGGGGTTGTGTTGGATGACAAGAAATTTATTGTGGTTAATGATGAGCAACAAACGTCACTTCCACACATTTATGCGATTGGGGATATTGCTGGTGGTGTTTTGTTGGCGCATAAAGCCTCTCGTGAGGCTAGAATTGCAGTGGAATCGATTGTGGGTGACGTATCTATTCCGTTAAAAAATGTGGTGATTCCTGCGGTGGTCTTTACAGAGCCAGAAGTGGCGTGGTGTGGATTAACGGAGAGTGAAGCCAAGCAGCAAAATCGTAACGTCAAAGTGGTGAAGTTTCCTTGGAGTGCGTCGGGACGTGCCATGACGTTTGATAAAGCTGAAGGAGTTACGAAAATTGTTGTAGATCCTGAAACTGAACGTGTATTGGGCGTGGGTATGGCTGGTGCGGGTGCAGGGGATTTAATTGCCGAGGGTGTTCTCGCAATTGAAATGGGTGCCACAGTAAAAGATTTGGCGATGGCAGTTCATCCTCATCCCACACTTTCTGAAACGTTGATGGAAGCGGCCGAACTTTTTTATGGCCATTGTACGCATGCATATTCGAAATAATTAGGATAATTTACCTTGATAGGGAAATTTATCCTGTTATAATGCTTTCATGAGGAAAATTATTCGTCGCTTGCTCCAGCTTGATTTAGCAGAAGGGAAGTCCGCTTTTTTGTGGGGGCCGAGGCAGGTAGGAAAAAGTTATTGGATCTCTCAGACTTTTCCGGAGTCGGTAGTTCTAGATTTTTTGGAGACCGATACCTTTTCGGATTATGCAAGTCGACCTTCTTTGCTGCGAGAGCGTTACCAAGACCATAAAGGACTTTTGATTATCGATGAAGTTCAAAAAATCCCTCAAATTTTGGATGAAGTGCATGGGTTGATTGAAAAACGAGGGCTGTCTTTTTTGTTGACAGGTTCAAGTGCGCGAAAGCTTAAGAGAGGGCATGCTAATTTGTTGGGAGGGCGGGCTTGGCGTCGTGAGATGCGACCGTTGAGCTATATTGAAACTGAGGGTTTTGTTCTTGAGGATGTTTTGAAATCTGGATTGTTGCCACCTCATTTTCTTTCTTCATCTCCCATTGAAGAATTAAGATCTTATGTTTCTGATTATTTGAAAGAAGAGATTGCTGCTGAAGCGTTGACCCAAAATATTCCCGCGTTTTCTACTTTTTTAAAAGTGGCGGCTATTACTTCCAGTGAATTAATAAATTATGTAAATATTGCACAAGAGGTAGGAGTTTCTCATAAAGTAGTTCGAACTTATTTTGATATTTTGGAAGATACTCTGCTTGGGTTTCGTATTCAACCTTGGAAAAAATCAGTTTCCCGTCGTTTGATTAAGACGGAGAAATTTTATTTATTTGATGTCGGGCTAACAACCTATCTTTCAAAAAGAAATCCGGTATTAGGAAGTTCTGATTTTGGTAAGGCGTTTGAACAGTTTATTCTCATGGAATTGAAAGCGTTTCAGGCCTATCGTCATCCTGATTTGGATATTTCATTTTGGCGAACAAGTTCGGGGCAGGAAATAGATTTTATTGTTGGAGACAAACAATTAGTGATTGAGGTGAAAGGGAGTGCGCGTGTACTGGATTCACATCTTAGTCATTTGAATGTTCTCATGGAAGAAGGGCCGGTCAAGCATGCTGTTGTGGTGTGTCTAGAAAAAATACCGAGAAGAGTAGGAAATATTTATATTTTACCTTGGCAAATTTTTTTAGAGCGGCTTTGGGCTGAAGATTTTATATAGGTTTTGCTTTATGGCCATTGTACGCATGCATATTCTAAAGGGTAGTTTCGAGTGGGCTTTTTTTAAGGATACTTGCAATTAGTCTCATATTCGACGTCAGGCTTCTTTTTTATAAACTATTGACGGACCACCCTATAATTCAAGCTAAAGTAAATGCTGCAATAGCAGGAGTTACGAAAGCTACTGTTCCTGTTGTTGCACGACCGTTTGATCCTGCTTCTATTAAACCTGTTAATCCAAATTCGTTGGCCCTTGTTCCTGCTGATTTTTGGAAAGGCTCTGTTTCGGTGTCGCCAGTAGGCGAATCTCTTTATAGCGATCCGCAAGATATGGTGGCTATTAAGGGAAGGTATTTATCTGCAATACCAATGCCTTCTTCCACAAAACTTGGTTATTCAGTATCTTTTTCTTATTATGGGCAGATATACAGTTTCGGAAGAGAAGATAGTGTATATTCTCCCCTATATGAGAAAATTCAAGATACAACTGGGCATGAATATACTGAGATATCAAATGTGCCAGTGCCATCTGTGTATGCTCATTTATCTACGTTTAAACCAAATGATGAAACGGCTACAACTGCTTCCGTATATCAGAGGTTGACTGTTTCTACTCGAAAAGCGGCGACAGGTTATGAGCAATGGGTTGCTCCTACAAAAACTGAATAGTTTTCTCTAGTCTCATTTTGATTTTTTTTCTTGGTTTAACTTGCCTAACTTGTGCAAGATTTGCTAGATTAGTGGGATGCGTTTAACGAAGGCTGTGGATTTTGCGATGCGGGTGTTGATTCGGTTGGCTCGAGAGGGTGGGCCGTTGACGATGCCGGTTTTGGCGAAAGAGCTGCATATTTCTTATCATCACTTAGTTAAATTGGTGCAGATATTGAGGAATATGGAGTTGGTTCGTACGATTCAGGGGAAACATGGTGGCGTGGCATTGATCGCGGATTCTGCTGCGGTGACGTTGCGTATGGTTGTTGAGGGATTTGATGGACCGACGGTTTTGTCGCAATGTTTGGAATCGGATCATGGGTATTGTTCTTTCTCTGATGCATGTCGGTTTAAAGATGTTTTAGCTAGTGTACAGTCAGATATTAATCTTCGCATGGAGGCCGTGACCTTGGCGTCATTGGTTTAGGAATATGAGTCAGCAAATAGAAGCATTAACAAGTCAACCTTATAAATATGGATTTACAACGGATATAGAATCAGAAGACTTTCAAAAAGGGCTTTCTGAGGACGTGGTACGGATAATTTCGGCTAAGAAAAATGAGCCGGAATTTATGTTGGAGTTTCGGTTAAAAGCCTATCGTCATTGGTTGAAAATGACGGAGCCTACTTGGGCACATGTATCGTATCCTAAAATTGATTATCAAGCGATTCAGTATTATGCAGAGCCGAAACAAAAAGAAAAACTGAGTAGTATGGACGAAGTGGATCCTGAGCTTAAACGTACGTTTGAAAAACTTGGAATTTCCTTAACAGAGCAAAAAAAATTAGCAAATGTTGCCGTGGATGCGATTTTTGACAGTGTGTCTGTTGCGACGACTTATCAAAAAAAATTGTTAGAAGCGGGCGTGGTGTTTTGTCCTTTGTCTGAAGCGGTTAAAAATTATCCTGATTTGGTGAAGCAGTATATGGGCTCTGTTGTACCTTATACAGATAACTTTTTTGCGGCCTTAAATTCGGCTGTGTTTACCGAAGGATCATTTGTGTATGTGCCAAAAGGCATTACGTGTCCGATGGAATTGTCGACGTATTTTCGGATTAATACGGAAGGGTCTGGGCAGTTTGAGCGGACATTGATTATCTGTGAAGAACAGGCCAGTGTGAGTTATTTGGAAGGGTGTACAGCACCGATGTTTGATACCAATCAGTTGCATGCAGCTGTCGTGGAACTCGTGACATTGGATGATGCTCAAATTAAATATTCGACGGTTCAAAATTGGTATGCTGGAAATCCGGAAACGGGTAAGGGCGGTATTTATAATTTTGTGACAAAGCGCGGGAAATGTGTGGGCAAAAATTCTAAAATTTCTTGGACACAAATTGAGACAGGGTCTGCGATTACGTGGAAATATCCGAGCTGTGTGTTGATTGGAGATGGGTCTATTGGTGAGTTTTATTCGGTGGCGCTCACCAATCATCGGCAACAGGCAGATACGGGTACAAAAATGATCCATATCGGTAAGAATACGAAGAGTACGATTGTGTCGAAAGGTATTGCGGCGGGTAAATCAGTGAATACGTATCGTGGGTTGGTTCAGGTGAATCGGTCTGCGGTGGGGGCTGAGAACTTTACGCAGTGTGACTCGATGTTGATTGGGCAAGAGAGTGTGGCCAATACGTTTCCGACGATTGATGTGCGGACTCCCCTTGCTAACGTAGGTCATGAAGCGACTACGGTGAAAATTAGTGCCGATCAGTTGTTTTATTTTGCGCAACGTGGCATTGGTATGGAAGAAGCGTTGCAAACGATTATTAATGGATTTTGTGCCGATGTGTTTAAAGAGTTGCCTACAGAATTTGCTGTTGAGGCGACGCAGTTGTTGAGTTTGAAATTAGAGAATTCGGTAGGTTGAGGAGTAGTTATGTTATCAATTAAAAATTTATATGTACGGGTAGACGGGTCGGATATTTTAAAAGACTTTAGTTTGGTGATTGGTTCGGGCGAAGTGCATGCGATTATGGGGCCCAATGGCGCTGGAAAAAGTACGCTTGCAAAGGCGCTTTCGGGGCATCCTGATTATGAGATTGTTTCTGGTGAAGTAAATTTGGATGGTCAAGATTTGCTGGCTTTGGATGCAGCAGAACGGGCACAGCTTGGGCTTTTTATGTCGTTTCAATATCCGGTAGAAATTCCGGGTGTGAATAATGCCAGTTTTTTGCGTATGGCGTATAACGCTAAGCGTAAAGTGGCTGGGCAAGCGGAAGTGGATCCGATGGAATTTGAAGTGATTCTTCAGAAAAAACTGGAATTGCTTAAGATTGATGAATCATTTTTGGAACGCGCTGTGAACCATGGTTTTTCTGGGGGAGAGAAGAAGCGTAACGAGATTTTGCAGATGGCGATTTTGGATCCGAAATTGGCGATTTTGGACGAGACGGATTCGGGGTTGGATATCGATTCGTTGCGTATTGTAGCCGAGGCCGTTAATGCGCTGAGAGATTCTCAGAATTCATTTTTGTTGATTACGCATTACCAACGTCTCTTAAATTATATTAAACCAGATTTTGTTCACGTGATGGTGGATGGTCGTATTGTACAGACGGGGCCCGCTGAGTTGGCTTTGGTGTTGGAAGAGAAAGGTTATGATGGTTTCTAGTTTGCCGAGGGTTATTCAAGCGACGGATTCTTTGTCTCATGATGTAGATCTTGCTGCAAATGAGAAATCAACGCTGGTCGTGGTTCAAGAAGATCAAGGAACATCTGAGACGCCTCAGATCGTTTCGATTGTTGGTAGTTTGCACGCGGGCGCTGAATTGACGATTTGTGTAATTTCTTTGGGTGAGATCGTGGGGTCTGTTTTAGTGGACGTGACTTTTTTGGGTGAAGAAGCTCGGTGTGAATTGTCGGGCCTTTCTCTTGTTTCTGGAAAGACACATTTAAAATTAATAACGTCGATGCATCATGATGTGCCGTCTTGTTTTAGTCGCCAGACGTTTAAGTATGTGGTGTCTGATCATGCCCTTACGGAACATGAAGGCAAAGTCCATGTGAAGCAGCACGCGCAATTAACGGATTCTGCGCAATCGAATCAGAGTTTGTTGTTATCTCCTGATGCGAGAGTGATAACACGCCCACAGTTGGAAATATATGCGGATGACGTGAAGGCTGCACATGGGGCGTCTATTGGTCAGTTGGATTCCGAGGCGGTTTTTTATTTACAGTCGAGAGGTTTTTCTCTTGAGGCGGCGAAGCGATTGTTGTTGGAGGGGTTTGTGTCTGAGATTTTGGATCAGTTGCCTGAGGGATGTGATGAGATTAAACAGCAGGTTCTGGAGCGGTTGGTTTAATCTGTACCTAGTTGAAATGTTTGTCCCTCTCTCCTATAGTATTTGTACCAATACCCACAGGAGAGTATCCCCATGCAGAGCACCTACCCGTCTTTAAAAAAAGTGATAGCCCTCGATATAAGAATAGTCTGTAGTGCTTTTAAATCATTGAAAGCAGAGAAAGGCCCCCTAATACAAACAACTTTAGAACAATTGAAAGTACAAGATTTAACCAGAGAAGAGATACAAAAAGCCCACCAAACACTTGCCGATATAGGTATTTCTCCAGTAGTAGTTCGAGAAATAAATTTAAGGCATATCGAGGAATACGCAGCAGCTTTTCCAGAAGACTTTAGTCGGGATGGTGTCGCGCACCTTCGTAAATTATTAGAACAATTCCGGGTTGTTATTTTAGATGCCACCCAACGGATAACAGGATCTTACAAAGAATGTGGGGCTGCCTACGCAATTGACTCATTAAGTTTTGAAGAGAAAGCGTTAGGCGTGGTGACCGCTTCTGCTGGTAATCACGGTTTAGGGGTCGCTCTTGCGGCTGTGAATCAACAAGTTCTTGCCACTATCGTTGTCCCTAAATCAGCTCCAGATATCAAGAAAAAAAATATTGCTGCTCTCTTAGAAAATGCGCTAAAAGGAAGCAGGTTTATTGAGTATGGGGATACGTTTGATGAAGCTGCTGCCTATGCAAGAACGTTAGCGGGGACCTATGTTTCACCTTATAATCACCCTAACGTTTGGCTAGGACAGGCCTATAATTTTACGTCTGCTATAAAAGAGTTGAGTAAGATGGGTATAGATGTAAAAGATATTTCTAAAATTATTTGTCCTGTTGGTGGTGGAGGATTTGTCTCTGGCGTCGCACAGGCGGCACATCATTCTAAACGTGAAATTGAAATCATCGCTGTAGAACCTCAAACACATGCAAAATTTTCAAGTAACCCACCTCCAGAAAGCTTTGACCAGTTGATTAGTGTCCCCGCCGGTACGGTTGCTTTGGCGGATGGCACGGCTACAAAACAATACGGCAATCTAACCTATTGGACTTTGTTGAAATTGGTAAGCGATTTTCACCAAGTTACCAATCAAGAAATCAAATCGTCCATTCGCTTTCTATTTCAAGCAATGGCTATTACCTCAGAAGGTGCGGGGGCACTTCCTCTAGCGTTTTTACTTAAACCCATCGAAGAAGATACCCATATGCCACCAGTAACAGATGGCGCAAAAAAACCTGTTATCCTGGCCTATGTTTCAGGAAGAAATATAGATCCGGACGCATTAACAAAAATTCTAAAAGAAAATAAAATGAATAGAGGTCAGTCGTTGTTTTAACTCTGTCAAATCCCTTGTCACTGAATAATGCCACCTGTAAACTTGTACTCCTTATGACAGTTTTAAATTCTTCTAATGATTTAGATCGGATTCGTAGAGATTTTCCAGTTCTTTCTCAAAACGGTTTGGTTTATTTGGACAATGCGGCGACGACTCAGAAGCCTCGGTGTGTTGCCGATCGTCTGTATAAATTTTATACGGAAGAGTATGGGACGATTCATCGTGGGGTGTATCAGTTGAGTCAGCAGGCGACGGATTTTTATGAATCGAGTCGTGAGACTGTTCGTGGATTTTTAAATGCTCGTTCTATTTCTGAAGTTATTTTTACGAAAGGGACTACTGAGGCGATAAACCTAGTTGCGAATTCTTTTGGCCGAGCTTTTTTGAAGGCGGGTGATGAAATTATTATTTCGGGTATGGAGCATCATGCCAATATTGTGCCGTGGCAGCAGGTTTGTGAAGCAACGGGTGCGCTCTTGCGTGTGGTTCCTCTTCAGGATGATGGGGCTATTTTGATGTCTGATTTTCAGAAATTGTTGTCAGACCGAACAAAGTTGGTGTCGATGGTGCATGTGTCTAATGCGCTTGGGACGGTTAATCCTGTTTCTGAAATTGTGAAATTGGCGCATGGGGTTGGGGCAAAAGTTTTGATTGATGGAGCTCAAGCCGTGTCTCATGTTCCAGTGGATGTTCAGGCTTTGGATTGTGATTTTTATGTTTTTTCGTCTCATAAATTGTATGGGCCTACGGGAGTGGGTGTGCTGTATGGCAAAGAAGATTTTTTGAATCGTATGCCTCCGTATCAGACGGGTGGAGATATGATTGAGTCCGTGACGTTTGAGAAGACAACGTTTGCGAAAGCGCCTGCTCGGTTTGAAGCGGGGACTCCGGCCATTGCAGAAGTGATTGGGTTTGCGGAAGCGATTCGGTATGTTCAGACTATTGGGTTTGACTATATTCAGAAACAAGAATCACTATTGCTTGCGTATGCGACGGCTCAGTTCGAAAAATTGTCCGGTGTGACGATTATTGGGACGGCGTCTGAGAAGGCGTCGGTTTTGTCGTTTTCTATTGAAGGTGTTCATCCTCATGATATTGGAACAGTGATGGATGATTTAGGTATTGCGATTAGGGCAGGGCATCATTGTGCGCAGCCGGTGATGAAACGATTTGGTGTTGCGGCGACGGCGCGAGCGTCTTTTGCATTTTATAATACGACAGAAGAGATTGATATGTTGGTGATGGGCGTTAAACGGTGTCAGGAGCTTTTGGCATGAGTCGTTTAGAGCAGTTGTATCAGGATATGATTTTGGAGCATAACAAACACCCTCGTCATTTTGAGTCGATTGAGAGCCCGACGCATACGGCGTTTGGAAAAAATCCGTTGTGTGGTGATGAATATCATCTTTCGGTTGAGATTAAAGATAATGTGGTTTTTTTGATTGGATTTCAGGGAAGTGGATGTGCGATTTCTAAGTCGAGTGCGTCGATGATGACGGAGTTGGTTTTGGGGAAAAGTGTGCAAGAGGCTTTGCAAATTAAAGAGGCTTTTTTGACGTTGTTGATGCAAGATGAGGCAGGTACTGATCGATCTTTATTGGGGAAATTAATGGTATTTGAAGGGGTGAAGAAATATCCTGTTCGGGTGAAGTGTGCTACTCTCATTTGGAGAACATTAGAAGCGGCGCTGGAAGGCGTTGTGGAAGTTAGTACGGAATAATTTTTTTAAAATTAAGGAGATTTTATTATGAGCAATGCAAGAAAAGTGGGTATTACCGCACAAGTGACACCAAATCCAAATACGTTGAAATTTTTGTTGGATCGGGATTTGTTTGAATCGGGAAGTTTTAATTTTCCGAATCGCGATGCAGCGGCGGGTTCTTATTTGCCTGAGTATTTGTTTGGTCTAGATGGCGTTGAAGGTGTGATGATTGGTACTAATTTTGTGTCTGTCACGAAAGCTGCTTCTGTAGATTGGTCTGATATGGCGGAGCCTTTGATTGATGCGATTGAAGACGCGGTTTCTTCGGGTGATGAATTGATTGATAAAGCGCATCGTCTGAAAGCGGCTTCTTCTGAAGGTGAATCTGAAGACGTGGTGAAAATTAAATCTATTTTAGATAACGAAATTAGGCCAGCTGTTGCGATGGACGGGGGCGACATTACGTTTGATCGGTATGAAGATGGGATTTTGACTTTGCATTTGCAGGGCGCATGTAGTTCGTGTCCTAGTTCGATTATGACGTTGAAAATGGGAATCGAAAACCGTTTGAAAGAAGAGATTCCTGGGTTACGGGAAGTGGTTCAGGTTTAACCTTTTCACTCACTCCCTCCCTGGAGGTAGGCCTGTCCTGTCTTTTTTTTCATACTCATCCCCCAGCCCCTTCTCTCTCCGAAAGAAGGGGAGACTGTATACGCTATTATCAAGTCTATAAATCTAGTCTCCTCCCCTTACGAAGGGGAGGCCGGGCGGGGTGACCTCTGAGCGTATCACCAGCAATTTTAAAGAGAGAGCCTTCTTCTAACTCCTCCTCTCTAACTCCCTCTTCGTAGGGTAGGCGTGTCTGGTCATATTTTAATACTCATCCCCCAGCCCCTTCTCTCTCCGAAAGAAGGGGAGACTTTATACGTTATTATCAAGTTTCCATGGAAAAAAAGAGTGGCTTAGAAGTACAAAAGCCTCCCTCTTTGTTTACAGAGAGGAAGGTTTGGAGGGTGAGTATGAGGTAGGGGCCAAAAGATTTGATATATATAGATCGATTTCCGTGAATTTTATGCTTAATTTCTACAGAGATTTTTCTTCGAAGACCGGACAGTTCTACCCTGTAGGGGCGTTTAAAAATTAGCTGAAATTTTTTTCGTAAAATTTTCGACAACTTAATTAAGGGGCAGGGCGAAAGCTCGGATTTTTTATTTTAAGAGTAAATGGAGATTTTTTATGAATAAAGTTGTCGCTTGTGATTTATGGTTAGGTGGTGCGTTTTCGGCAGTGGGACATTGGCCAGATAATTCACAAAGTCCACAAAGTCCACAAAGTCCACAAACCCTACGAACTCCACAAGCTCCACGAATTTCACAAGCTCGACGTGAATCAAGCTTTTCTGGTAAGAGACGCAAGTGTTCGAGTGACGTTTCTTCACCCCCTATGGGTGTTTTTTTAGGACAGGGGAACTTTATGACTGTTTTTGTTCATGGGGAGAATCCTGAACTAGTTGTGAAGCGGATAAAGGATATGACGCCACTTAAGTACGTTTCGCGTGGCTTTGTTGAAATGCGGGCGTTGGAGTGTGCTGGTATTGCGTGTGTACCAATGAGATGTACTGAACCTGAAGCAAGTAGTACAGGCGTGTTAATTATGGACCGGGTTGATAGTAAGGATTTCTTGAGTCAAAAAGGTTTAGATAATTTGACGAAGGCTAATTTACTTTTTTCTTTGTTCTTAAAAGTGATAGAGTCTTTTGCGAAGCCTGACCAAATCTTTTTTGTTCCGGATTTTAATGTGGATAATGTGGTTATTGATCCAAATTGGAAGGCTGTTCCTGGTAATAATAATAACGATAAATTACTTAATTCTTTGAGAATTTCGGATACTGTTTCGGATCTAGATTGG
Source organism: Candidatus Margulisiibacteriota bacterium (assembly GCA_009691415.1). Taxonomy (GTDB): domain Bacteria; phylum Margulisbacteria; class Marinamargulisbacteria; order SXXA01; family SICP01; genus SICP01. The sequence goes on along the minus strand of SICP01000010.1, from coordinate 11,223 downwards.
AGTGAAGGGGTTGAATTTGCTCTTCATGTGAGAAAAATATTTTCAGTTAATGGCTTTACTCTTGATAAAACTATGAGTTCAAACTTGTTGGGAATTACTGAAAAAGCAATTATTGCTCTACAGAGTTTTATTGACTCAAATATTTTGGATGAACAAGCTCTTTCCCTAGCTCGTAATAAATTGAAAGCGTGTGTAGACATTTATGGAAATTTCTTCGAAGAGTGATTTTTCGTATTTAATGACTTGAATAGAGAGGGGGGGAGTTTCTAGCGTGGGATCTTTGCACTGGGTATATATATAATTCGCTATATCATATTCATTTGTGAAGGGTGTACACAGAGAGGGGTCTCGAGCTGTGAATTTTCTGAGGAGTTCTTCGGGCGTGTCCAGTTGTGCTTTTGCGGTATTAAATAACAAATTATCTGTAGGATGAATAGCGATACAGTGCGAGCTTTGCCGTTCTGGAAATCTGAATATGATGAGATATCCCAGGGTGCTTTCTTCTTGTGTGAGGTATGTTTTCAGTAACGTATGTAATTCATCTGTTCTGGGGTTACTTAGAGTAAACTCTTGGCTTCTTCTTTCTGTTATTTTCTGTATTTTCTGATAGGTGAGCGGGAGGTAATTGTTGGTGAGGATGGCGACTTGATGTGCTTGATGCAGAGCTTCAATTTCGTTGACATCAGGAAAATGGTTTAAGAGAAAGTATATCGATAAAGAGAAACACCAATTTTGTGAATCTAATTTTATGTGTGGACTTGCAATGATTTTTAGCATGTTTTTTTAGTCTAACATTGGTTTTTGATTTTGTTGTTAAAAGTAGGATTCTGGAAACCTACCCCCAGCCCCCTCCCAAGTAGGCCTGTCCGGTCTTTTTTTCATACTCATCCCCCAGCCCCTTCTCTCTCCGAAAGAAGGGGAGACTGTATACGCTATTATCAAGTTCGTATGGATAAAAAGAGTGGCTTAGAAGTACAAAAGCCTCCCTCTTTGTTTACAGAGAGGGAGGTTTGGAGGGTGAGTATGAGGTAGGGCCCAAAAGATTTGGTATATATAGATCGATTGCCGTGAATTTTATGCTTAATTTCTACAGAGATTTTTCTTCAAAGACCGGACAGGCCTACCTCCCAAGAGGGGAGTTTTAGTGATTCCCCTTTTTGGAGGGGTGGCACGCAAAAAGCGTGACGGGGTGGGTAATGGTCTTGTTGGGTTAATTTGGGTATACTTTGGGGTTATGTTCCAGATGACAACATCTCAAATTGACAAACTTGGTAAGAGATTGACTAAAGAGCCTATTTTAGATGTTGATTTGAATCTTTTGGATCAATATCGACTGTCGTTTTCCGATGCTTATGAGTATGTAGTATCTAAGCTTCATGACGCCAAATTTAATGTAACAGGTCGGCAAACAAAATCTACGCAATCTATTATTAGTAAGCGCCATCGTGAAAAAACTAGTCTTAGTACGATGCAGGATATTGCGGGATGTAGAGTAGTTGTTCCCGATATACTTTCTCAAAATTTAGCTATTTCACATTTAGAAATTCTTTTTTCGAATTCTATAGTGAAGAAACAAGATCGAAGAGTGATACCTAGTCATGGATATCGGGCTGTTCATTTGGTAGTTTCATATAATGGCCGGGTTATTGAAATTCAAGTTCGAACAGCCTTGCAACACTTATGGGCAGAGATGTGTGAGAAATTGTCAGATGTGTTTGGGATTGAGGTTAAATATGGTGGAGGACCTCAAGATGTTTGTGACTGTCTTGTACGTTCTGCTACACTTTTTTCGCAGGCTGAGAATGTGGAAGCTCCTAATCCAGATTTCCAGATAATTGATGCAAGAAATCGCAAACTTATTAAAGAAGTGTGGTTGAGTATTGGAGGTGATGATAATGCTTTTTCTAATTGAATTCGATCGTCCTAAACAGAAGTTGGTTACTTATAAGAAATTTAATAAGTCAGACTTTCTTGTGGCTCAAAAAGCACGAATCACTCTTGAGTTGAAACGTCTTAAAGAAAATGTCATGCATGAGATCGTTATTTTAGAAGCTGAAGATCAAGCTGCTCTAGAAAAATATTATGATCGTTATTTTAATCCTTTTAAAAAGAAGTTGGTTCCTAAATGAGTAAAAAAGTCTTCGTAGAAACCTATGGGTGTCAGATGAATGTGTCGGATACCGAACTTGTTAAGACCATTTTGTCTGCAGCTGACTATACGTTTGTGCCGACGGAGTTGGAAGCAGATATAGTCATGTTGAATACGTGTTCGGTTCGGGATAATGCGAATCGGAAGGTGTTTAATCGGGTGCATGAAATCAGACATGCTCGAGAAAAACATTCGCCAGTTTTGGTGGGCGTTTTGGGGTGTATGGCGACTAATTTTCGCCGGAAACTTTTGGAAAATCCTAGCTTGGGAATTGATTTTATTGCGGGGCCCGATAGTTATAAAAATTTACCGCAGTTAATTGATGCCGTTTCTGAGACGGGTGAGAAGCAGTTTAATATTACGTTGTCAGAATTTGAGACGTATCAGGATATTTATCCAACGCGTGAAGCGGGTGGCGTGAATGCACTGATTTCGATTATGCGTGGGTGTAATAATTATTGTACGTTTTGCGTCGTTCCCCATACGCGTGGGCGAGAGCGAAGCCGTGATCCGAAGAGTATTTTGGAAGAAGTGAATCGGTTGGTGTCTGAGGGGATTACGCAAGTGACGTTGTTGGGGCAGAATGTAAATTCGTATCGGTTTGAAGAGACGGACTTTACAGATTTGATGGCCATGGTGAGTGATGTAGTTGGTCTTAGACGTATCAGATATATGTCGCCGCATCCGAAAGATTACCCCACTAAATTATTGAAATTAATGGCAGAGCGCGACAATATTTGTAAGCAAATTCATATGCCGTTGCAGTCGGGAAATAATCGGATTTTGGATAAAATGAATCGGACGTATACCCGAGAAGAATTTTTTGCGATTGTAGATGAAGCACGTGCGTTAATGCCCAATGTCTCGTTGAGTACGGACGTAATTGTTGGGTTTTGCTCAGAAACGGCAGAAGAATTTGAAGAGACGATGGATGTGATTCGTCGGGTAGAATTTGATGTGTCGTATATGTTTAAGTATTCCGAACGTCCCAATACGCTTGCAAGTTCTCGGTTTAAAGATGATGTGCCTGAAGCAGAGAAAACACGTCGTATTGTAGATTTGGTGGCGCTTCAGAATGACATTACTTACAAGAAAAACTTGTCTTATGTTGGAAAAACGGTTGTGAGTTTGGTAGATAAATTAGGGAGTCGAAAAGATGCCAATGCTGTTGTTGGTCGTACAGATGGCAACACGCTGGTAATGTTCCCTGGAATTGGAGAGTACGCGTTGGGTGAGTATGTGAACGTGCAGATTACGGATGCGACCCCGCATATGATTCGTGGTGTTGCGATAGGACGGTGATCATGACAGAAAAAGAAAACGAAGTTTGGGCACAGTTACGGTTGATTATTGATCCAGATCAGCAAGAAGATATTGTTGAATTGGGATATGTGAGTCATTTAAAAGTGACGGGTAATAAAGTTTTTTACCATTTGCATTTGCCTGATGTAAACGCGAAAGTAAAAGAACAGTATCAATTTTTTTCGGAAGAGTCGGTTCGGGAGTTGCCTTGGGTAGAAAAAGTAACGACGATTATTGCGGCGTCACCAAAACAGTCGTCACTGGCACCTAGTTATAATGGCCTGAAAGACGTGTCACATGTTGTGGCGGTGGCAAGTTGTAAGGGTGGGGTAGGGAAGTCGACGGTGGCTGTTAATTTGGCGTTCTCGTTGGCGTTGTCTGGCTATCGTGTGGGGATTTTTGATGCGGATGTGTATGGGCCAAGCTTGCCCACGATGGTGCATATAGAAGATAGGCAGGTGAAATTTGAAGGTGCGTTGATTTTGCCGTTTGAACATGCGGGTGTGTCGTTGATGTCGTTTGGGTTTGCGAAAGATCCTGCACAAGAAGATGATGCGGCGATTATGCGTGGGCCGATTGTGTCTCAGGTGATTAATCAATTGCTGACAGGTACAAAATGGGGCGAGTTGGATTATTTAATTATTGATATGCCGCCGGGAACTGGTGATGTGCAATTGACGTTGACGCAGATGGTGCCGATTGTGGCCTCAGTTTTGGTGACGACACCGCAGCAGTTGAGTTATGTGGATGTGGTGAAGGGCATTCAGATGTTTGATAAAGTGAAAGTGCCGACAGTGGCTGTTGTACAGAATATGAGTTTTTTTGTGGGGGATGATGGCAAGACGTATTATCCGTTTGGGCAGGGGGCGTTAAAAAAATTAGAGCGGGAGTATGGATTTAAGCATACTGTGGAGATGCCGATTTTGGCGGCTGTTTCAGAAGCGGGGGATACGGGCGTGCCGTTGGTGATTCGTCATCCAAGTTCTGATGCCGCAGTTAAATTTTCAGAGTTGGCTAGTTTTGTTGTTTCGGAAGTAGCGAGATTGAGTGACGCTCAAACGGATGTGCCTGCTATTTCGACGGTTCCTGGCAAAGGGGTGGTGTTGGAGTATGTGGGGCGTGAGCCAGTTGTTTTAGTGCCTTGGGAGTTGCGTGTGGCGTGTCAGTGTGCGCATTGTGTGAATGAGATGACGGGTGTGCGTGTGTTGGATTCAGCGGGTGTCCCGAAAGATGTGGAGGTGCTTACGCTTAGGGCGATTGGCAATTATGCGGTGGGGATTAATTGGAGTGATGGGCATTCTTCTATTTATCCGTATGGGTTTTTGGGTGGGATGGTTGCGATATAAATTTCGGTTTGAACGTCTTTTACCTGCATGTTACACTCACAAATGGAGAGCTGGCAGAGTGGTCGATCGCGGCGGTCTTGAAAACCGTTGAACCGCAAGGTTCCAGGGGTTCGAATCCTCTGCTCTCCGCCAGTTTTTATGGGGATTATGACTTTTTTTAAAATTATTGCTTTGCAAACAGTTAATTCTACTAGTAGCTGCTTTGGTGAGTGTGTAGAGTTTTTACTTGGGCCGCTGTTGCCTCCAGGTAAGGGAATTCTGTCTATGGCTTTACAGATTCAGGCCGATCATGATGCTGATCCTTTAAGTCCAGATTATATGCCTTCTCATTATTTAAAGAGGGCAAACTTACAAGAAGTAAGAGGGCATTCTTTACAAGCTGTATCAGTAGAGGAGCTTAAGGCTTTTTGTGATGCATTTATGATACGTGTTCAATTTAAATCAGGAGAAGTTCACGCTATCGGCATAAAAATTGAGCGTGAACTTCCTGATATGTGTTTGTATTTAGATCCGTTCGAGAAAACGGGTCCTCACATAGTGGCACTTAACGAACTATCAAATACTCTTTCGAAGCCAGGTAATTTTCTTTCTTTTCAGCTTATCAGTTGGTCTCATGTGGATTAATCTTTATCTTGTTTGTTTTTGAATAGATTTTATTTGTTGTGTGTATTCCGCTAGGCGTTGTTCAATCCAAGCTAGTTGTAGCCCTTTTGCTCTTTCCTGTAGTTCTGTTCTAGGTCCACTGGGAGTTTTTAAGCTTTCTAGGCGGCTGTTTAGGATTGTATGTTCGTCTATTAGTTTATTTAGTTGTTTTTCTTGATCTGTTTTTGAAATTTGCGGTTGATTTGAAATTTGCGGTTGAGGGGTTTTCTGTGTATATTTCGTCATTAAATTTTGGTTAGGCTCAATTCTTTGCCTTTTTGCGCCATCGAAAGCATTTTTTGTTTCTTTATGATATTTCCAGAAAGCCCCTTGATAATTCATGTTTGGGAAAATAACTTCTCCATTTGTTGTGTCTCCAACTGCTGGCCATTCGTTGTTGGAACTATAATATATCATTACTTGTTTAAATTTATTTGGATATTGATCAGATTCAAATGCATTAGGGGTTGTTATTCTTGGTGCTAGTACTGTTACTGTTGCGTCTCCTATAGGTCCTGGAACGCGAGGGCCTTGGTGGGTTGAAATGATTTTGTGCATAGTGTTTTCTCCTGGTGATGTCTCCCCCTTTTGTTAATTGTCGTTTTTTTTTTTTAATAAAATGCACTCAATTTTTTTGGTTATTTGCAATACACTACTTCTATGGATGAATACCAAAATTATTATCAACTTTGTGTTGTATGTAGTGTGCAAGAAAATGAGGATTTAGAAATATATATTCAGACCTTGGAACCACTTAGTCTGTCCGTTATTCCTGTTTCTAAAGAGATCGTACAAATCCAAGCTTTGTTTTTTGAAGAAAAAAAGACTCCGGGTTTGACGGATGTTTCTTGGACGGTATTGTCGGAAGATATGTGGAATCAACCAGATGTCGTCACGATTAATGGCCTAAAATTACAGTGTCCAAAAACGGTTTTTGGTCATGGAGACCATCCGACGACGCAATTGTGCCAAGAGATTTTAAGGGATTGTTCGCTTACTTCAGAGTCGCATCTTATTGATGTGGGCACGGGGTCTGGTGTGTTGAGTTTTTTGGCCTGGCAGAGGGGCGTTTCGTCTATTGAAGCGTTTGATATTGATCCGTTTGCGATTGCAACGGCTCGTCAAAATGCGAGAGATAATACTATTCCTGAAGAGATGTTTTCTGTCTCGGATTTATTTGATTGGCAGCCTCAAAAAAAAGCAGATGTGTTGATTGCTAATCTTCCTATTGATATTTTGGAGCGTGCTTTTGATCGGCTTAGAGACTGGGTTATTTTGGATGGGTTGATGATTGTTTCTGGTCTTACTACCACTTGGGCATCTCAGTTTGAGGCGTCTCTTGGGCCATCTGTTTCTATTGTGAAGAAAAAAATATTGGATGAATGGGGTTGTTATTTGTTGAAAGTGAATTTTTGAAATGAAAAAAATTATATCGTTTCGTCCTAGAGCTTTTTCTTCTCCTGCACGTGTTGTTTCTCCTGGAGATATAGAGCGTTTGCCAGAAACTAATTTTGTAACGCCGACAAAGAATCAAAATTCTGAGCGTGTTTTGTTGCGTAGTCCCAACGATATTTCTAATAATATAAAAGAAATGCTTCTAAAAAAAGAAACTCAGGTAGGTAAAGTGGTTCTTAATCGACGGTTGAAATCTCAGGTTGGTTTAGGGTCGGGTGTTTTGATTGGAGATCGGTATTTTTTGACGGCAAAACATGTTGTGGATCAGTCTTTGTCGTGTAGTGTTGTTTTGGGAACAGGGAGTGATTTTTGTTCAAAAGGTTCTGCTTATTCTGTAAAAAAAATCATTCTGCCGGAATCTCAAGAGGCTATAGATCTGGGGCTGCATTGTGGTAAAAAGGGTGATTTTGTTATTCTGGAATTAGAAGAGAAAAATGGCCAATTTCCAGGTAATGTTTATGGCTATACGCGATTAAATAAACCCGAAGACATGCGGCCGGCTTTATATTTTCAAGGATTTCAATCAGGAACCAATTTAAAAATGTCTGCCTCTCTTTATCGACCTAAAAGTTTAACTTTTCTTATCGCAAGAAAATTTAAGGATTGGGGAAATCGTCTTGTAGGTTGGAATCGTACAAGTCACGGTTATATTACTCAGGTAAATGAGTCCGGGGGTGAAACTGAGTTTTTATTACGTTCTCCAACCCAGCGTCCTATAGTGATAGTGGATGACGCTGGAGGTGTTTCGAAAAACGGTAGAAAATTGGTTTCTTCAACCCAATTTGAAGTTCTGTTGGCCCCTCAATTTGGTGCGGATCATGTTGTCGTTGCACATGCTACAGGCGGAGGTTGCTCTGGAGGTGTTTATTTTACAGAAAATGGTGATATCTATGCAATTCATATGGGTGCTATCGATAGGCATGGGTTGAAGGAACATGTTGCTTATTTTCCTTGGGCTGAAAGCGTGACGGATATCTACAAAGAGTCGATGGAACTAGAAGCTAGAAATAATAAATCTCCAAAGTCAGAGTTTATTCCTGTTTCTTTTACTTGTCCAAAAACAAAGTCTATGGTTCAGATTGAATCGCATCAAGGTAAACATGCTTCAAAGGGGTGGCCTGATTTTATAGGGGAAAAGGGAACCTGTTTTTCAGATAAATATGATGTTTCTCCTAATAATGTTGCTATTTTACAAAAATCTTGGGCTACGGTAGGGCTCGAGAATTTAATCGGTGATTCTGGGTATTGGCATATACAGACAAAAAAGTCTGTTGATAGTGGGCAGAAGTGTGCTGGAATTACCATTCAATGGGCAAGACATGAAACTTTGCCAAATCACTTTTGGATACATGCGTATCCTAATACTGTATCTAAATGGCACGCATATTTGAAAGTGTAGTAAAGTTATGGATGTTTTATAGTATGACAATTACGGGGGATTTTATGCGTTTTTTACCTAAAAATTTAACGGTTCGTGTACTTATTGCACTTGTTTTGGGTATCCTTTTCGGATGCTTTTTTCCTGATATGGGGGCTCAGTTAAAATTTTTGCCCGACTTTTTTATTCGGTTGATAAAGATGGTGATTGCGCCGATTATTTTTCTGACGGTTTCTTTGGGTATTGGCGGTATGGAAGATATGAAGAAGCTGGGACGTATTGGGGGGAAAGCTTTTTTGTATTTTGAAATTGTGAGTACATTTTCTTTGGCGTTGGGTCTTGTGGTTGTGCATTGGCTTCAACCTGGTGCGGGATTTGATTTGTCGCGTGTCCATGCTGTTGATATTTCGACGTATACCAAGGCCGAATCAACGCATGGCTTGATTGAATTTTTTGGTTCTATGATTCCGGATAATTTGGTTGCTGCTTTTGCAAAAGGGGAGATGTTGCCGATTTTGTTGGTTTCGGTTTTGTTTGGCTTGGCCATTGCGCGTATTGGTGCGCCGGCGCGTCCGTTGATACAGACGTTTGAGCGATTGAATCGGGTGTTTTTTGGCATTGTGGAGTTGATTATGTGTTTGTCACCGGTGGCCGTTTTTGGTGCGATGGCCTATACGATTGGAAAGTTTGGATTGGTGTCGTTGTTGCCACTGGGTAAGTTGGTAGCGAGTGGTTATGTAACGATGGCGTTATTTGTGGTGCTAGTTTTAGGTTCGATTGGGCTTTATTTTAAGTTTAATATTTTTAAAGTTTTGAGATATATCAAAGAAGAAATCTTTTTGGTTTTGGGGACGGCGTCTTCGGAGACGGCACTACCTACGTTGATGGGAAAATTAGAAAAAGCAGGGTGTTCTAAGTCGGTGGTAGGTTTGGTGATTCCCACAGGCTATTCGTTTAATTTGGATGGCACCTCTATTTATTTGGCGATGTCGGTATTATTTATTGCGCAGGCGTATCATGTGCCGCTGACGTTTTTTCAGGTGCTGTATATTTTGGGCATTATGATGCTCACCTCTAAGGGGGCCGCTGCTGTTCCTGGGTCAGGATTTATCACATTGGCTGCGACACTAGCATCTATGCCTGGGCAGTTGATCCCTGTTGCTGGCATTGCGTTGTTATTGGGTGTGGATCGGTTTATGTCAGAGGCCCGATCGGTGACCAATTTAATTGGTAATACGGTAGCAACCGTTGTGGTAGCAAAGATGGAAGGCGAGTTTTTGGATCAAGGGGTTTTCTAAACGGATGCTTAATTTTGGTATTAGTTCTGCGAAAGCAATAGCCCTGTATCAAAAAATGGAGGCCCTTCATATTCTTGAAAAAGATATTGTCGAGTCGTTTATTTGTGCGAGTGGAAAGGGCGGCCAGAACGTTAATAAAGTGTCCACTTGTGTACGGTTAAAGCATGGGCCGACAGGCATTGAAATAAAGTGCCAAAAGTCTCGTTATCAATTGCTCAATCGGTATTTGGCTCGCTGTTTGTTAGTAAAAAAAATAGATGTGATCGTGGCCGGAAAGCAAAGCGCCGAAATGCAGCGCGTGGAAAAAATACGGCGTCAAAAACGAAAGCGAAGCAAACGGGCCAAGAATAAAATGCTAGATAATAAAACGCATCACGCCAAGAAAAAAGCAGGTCGTAAAGGACTTAGTAATACTGATAATAGTGGCATTTAATGCCGCCATTGTAGAGCTTGCGATTTTTTGTGGAACGACGTCTAAATAGACTTTGAAATTCTTCGTTTGCGGTCAAAATATAATAGGACCATCTTGGGAATTGGGTTTTAAAGACGTCTCCCATTTCTCTGTAAAGTTCTGCAGCTTCCTCTTCGGTTCCTAGTCTGTCGCCATAGGGTGGGTTGGTGATTATTTTTCCGCGTTCGTGCTGAGAAATAAGATCTTTTACGGGAATTATTTTGGGGATGATGGTGGTGAGGCCGGCGTCGATGAGTCCTTGATTGGCGAGACGAATGGCGTGGTTGCTGATGTCAGATCCTATAATCTGAAAGTCGCTTGTTTTTAGAATGCTGTCATGGGCATTGTCTCTGGCTGTTTCCCATAATTTTTTGGGGATGAGTTGCCAGTTTTCGGAACAGAATGAGCGATGAAGTCCCGGCGCGATGTTTTTGGCCATTAAGCCAGCTTCGATTAAGATGGTTCCTGTACCACATAATGGATCTAGGAGGACGTCTTGTGTGGGGCGCCAACGGCTTAATAGTATGAGGCCTGCAGCTAGGGTTTCTTTGAGTGGTGCACCGTCAGGGATCACGCGATAGCCTCGCATGTGTAGACCTGTGCCAGACGTATCGAGACTCAGAATGACGTGATTTTTATCGATCTGAATTCTGATAGGACAGAGTGCACCCGTTTCGGGGAGATGTGTGACCCGATGCTTTTCTTGAAGGCGTGCAACGATGGCTTTTTTGACGATAGATTGGCAAGTGGATTTACTAAAGAGTTCGGATTTTAATGAGGTGACTTGCGCGACGGGGAATTCGTCGTCGGCTTGTATCCAATTTTCCCAGGGGATGTCTACAGTTTGGTTGTAGAGCTCGTCAAATGTAACGGCATCAAATGCGGCCATTTTGACATAGACCCGGCCTGCAGTGCGTAGCCAAAGATTGGCTTTGCAAATATCAGATAGATCTCCCGAGAATTCTACTTTGCCGTCAAAGACCTGGACCTCTTGATAGCCTAAGTCTTTTATTTCTTTGGCGAGAACTGATTCTAGCCCCATGGTGGTTGTGGCGATGAGTGTGATACGCATGGGGCCTATTATGGAGTAAAAAAGTATCTTTTACCAATTACTCCGTTTCATATAAATTTTGGTGGCGGCATTATCGCCATGTGGATAGCGGGCAGTGAGATCCACTTGCATGTAAGCGGGTGCAGGTGAG
>SICP01000009.1 GCA_009691415.1 Candidatus Margulisiibacteriota bacterium | reverse complement strand
GAAAAACAGATCCGCAATTAGAATATGAAACGTCTTTAAAATTAACTCAAAAACAAGATCCCACCTTCAGGCGCACATTTCCACTTCGCTATAAAACGATTGCACAGCGGAATAGCCTTCTATACGAGCCACTTGTGACTCCCAACCAAGACGTGACTTCCGTGATGGTAGTCTTCCCAAATCGGTATATGGCCAACCCCGCCTCTATGTTTGGACATCTTTTTATTATTTTAAAATCAAAACACGGACTGATGGATAGTGATATTCTCCATTATCTTGCAGACACGGCAGGAACCAGTCAGTCTAGCTATATTTTTAATGGACTAACGGGAAAATTTAAAGGATGGTTTTTGCGTGACCCCTATTACAAAAAAATCAAAGACTATAACTATGTCGAAGACAGATCTACTACATATTACGACTTAAATTTGTCGGCTGAGCAAATCGAAAATCTTCAGCTTCATGCTGTAGAACTGAAGAAAAGCTGCTTTTATTATTATTTTTTGGATAAAAATTGTGCATTTTTTATGGGAAAATTGCTTAATGTTATCTTAGATGAAGATATCCTCCCAAAAAACGCCCTCATATTCCCCTCACAGATCATCAACAGCCTTTACGAAAGATCTCTCTTAACAAGTGAATATCAAAGAAAAGCAAGCACTAAATTATTTAATGAGAGCTTTAATCATTTAAGTCAAACTGAACAATCTGAAGTAGTTAATCTTATTATTTATGATGTAGACGTGCCCACTTCAAATCCCAAAGTTCTCAGAACCTTTCTCTATACTTCTGAACATTTAATTAATACCAGAACGGATCTGGCACAAATTATTCGACATAACCGAATACTCGCCTATACGATATTGAGTCAACAAAAGGATACCTCCGTTCGTGCTATTGCTCTCAAACAAAATACGGTTTCTCCTATTAACTCCAGAGGGTTCACCGTTGGTTATGGGTTTTCCAACCAAACATTCTTAACTTATAACCCCATCTATTATGGAGAATATGACTCTTTTGGCGACTTGGAAGTAAAAAAACTCAATTGTTTGGCATCTCGATTCATTATAAATCCAAACCAGCCACCTTTATTTGAGTTAACCCTAGGAGATATTTCCAACATTTCGCAATCCAATATCGTAATAAATACCTATTCCTGGAAACTGAATAGCTCGCTTGCCTATCAAAAATCATTTTTGACGAATCAATCGATTGAATTAGGACGGACCTACCCCTACTCTGATCAAGGTATCGCGGTTGGATTTCTTGGACTAAATTTTGCTAACTATGATTACCTGACGGAACGTGCAATGGCGACACTCAAACTTACTCCGTCCGTGAGTCTCGGCCTCGACCAAATTTTGATCCCTGACACCTTAACGACAAACATAGCTTATGAGTATCGATTTAATCACCCTTACTTAACCGTCAAATTCACCTTAAAAGCGCTTAATTTTTTTCACCAGTTGGCTTACGTCCAAAGCAAAGATTTTGAAGGAGTGAAGTTCTCCATCTCTTCTATCTTCAATTAAAGCTGGCGATCCGTACAATAACAAGCCCAACTAGGGATCGAACGCCTCTAAAATTTAACTCCAAAAAACAAATGCCCCCATAAGCATCCCTCGGGAGGGTGTATTTTCTATGTCTCAACCAACTTTTGAAATAGTGTTAAATGGCGCTCGTCAAAGATGGGATGCTCTGGCTTTTCATATGTACTGATCAAATATTCTAGAAGGATAGCGTACTCACTGAGAAGAAAGTGAGTTAATACACACTGTTCATACGTCCAATTTTCCGCATGAGTAAAAGATTGCGAAAAATGTCGAAGAGCGCCGGAAGAAAAAAGGCATTTCTGTTGAAAGGCTCAGTAAATTAGCTGACACTTCTTTGATTACAGGTATGCATTTGAGTCTCTTCATATTTGGCAAAAAAAGGAGAACTAAGTCAGAATGTTTCGAAGAAAAATGAAAGCGCTCCACTTTGTATTGCTTGGGCTATGTCTACTTACATTATCTGGTTGCAAAGATGTATACCTCCTTGAGGATAAAAATAGTATTGGAAAGGATCAAGCCGTCCTTCTTGTGGATATTCAAGGGAATTCTGCCATTAACTACATACAGTTTGTAGGTGTTTTTCCAGCAATTAATATTCGGTTTCCGGCTAAACATAATGAGTTAGTCGCTATTGTCGTTCCCGTTGGGACAAGTGGCATTGAATTTAGTTGTTTCACTTATGAGGGCAAGCCTTCTGGATATATTCCGATTGGGTATACGGCTAGGTCATTTGGATATATCCCTATCAAGGGGATACCCCCTCTTAATGTGCCAAAACCTGGAATTTATTTTTTTGGGACCTTGAATACAGATACGCAAACTTACTCTCCAACTCCAAATATCGAACGGCTTCCAATGACAATCAAAAAATATGGTGAACTACTAAACAATCTTGAGTCAATAAATTTCTCCTGGCCTAAAGAGTATGTCCACAGTAGTCTAGCCCAATAAAAAAAGTTCTAATGCTGTCCAAGTAGCTCCACCATAAGATGTCGCCCGCCCCACTTTTGGGGATACCTTTTACAAAAGGGCACTATCTATCGGGTCTTCCCAAATACCCAAAAAAATCAATGAAATTTTATTGATGTTCAAATCGATAATTACTCAGAATGATTTTTAACCACTCTTTTCGAAAAATCGTGAGCCTAGACAGTGAATTGATTGGCAAAATAAACCATGCCCGGAAAATAGACGCCGCCACAATGGTTTCGGAATTGTCTTACACACTCGCAAAAATACTTGGCTACACGGGCTCTAAGGAAGGGTATCATCGCGAACAGGAAAAAATTGGAAACGATACAGAGAAAGAACACAGAAACAAGACTGAATTTCTGTATGGCGCTCAAAATATGACAATACTCACCTTACTGGAAACGCTTGCTAAGAATCCTACTATCTCCTATCCCTATGTAGCTATTTATGCGGTCCCTGCCGATGTGGACAATGTGAGCTTATTACTGCGCCCCTACAAAGATCTAGACGGCGTGAAGCACCACCACCACCACATCGCACTTCGTGTTTGGGCCGCGGGAGAAGTGACTATTACTTTAGATGCAGATAAAAAAGAGTACACCTTAGAGATAGGATTTAAATCGGGACATTTTACACCTAAGATTTCCGAGACAATGCTCCTTGTTGAAGCCCTATTTAAAAAGGTCCCCCAAGACATTCCTGGGTTTACGTTTTTGTTAAAATACACAAACGAAGTAACCTAAAAGAAAAATATAAAAATAAGCGCTTCATTCTCAAAATACTTGTTATAAATACAAACCCTATTCTTCCTCATGAGACCCAGCAGGAACAAGCCCCGTCCCCAAAACATAAGTTCCAGTTAAATAGGGATACACCAACGGGGCAAAATAGAGTGCTTTTCCTAGACCTTCTTGATTAAATGCTTTAGGTTTACTCCCAAATCCAAATCCAAAATGAATCGCAATATCCGGAACGTCTGCATATTCTTTACGATTATTTGACACGGGAATACGAATATAAGACAACGTCAATTTTGTATCCATCGAAACAAAATAAAGATCGTTATCCCACATCACATGTTCGTAATCTAGCTGAAAAGTGGGTCCTCCCAAATATTTGCCAGCCAACCCTTCCTTAAAGAAAGTTTCACGACCAGCAATCTTGATATTGGGATGCGGGAAAGCCAGACCTAATCCAAACCGAAACCGATCCTCTCCAAACCGTTTCCCAAAATTGTAATACAGCAAATTATACCCATCGCAAACACCAAAATGCTGCACAAGATCCGTCGTATTCGCCAAATAAACTTTATGGTGAATGAGCTCAAATCCCTGACCATCTTCTCCATGCCAATCTTCCAAGCGACAAATCCACCAATGCGAATCTGAAAACGACTTATTATCAATATGAGTATTAATGGACTGATCAGGTAAATCAGCAAAATCAATTTTCAAACGATTGGGAAGACTCATCGATCCGCCCATAAATGTAGACAAGTGCCAACCATCTTGGTTCTCAGAAAAAATGCTTCCAGAAAACAAGAAAAACAACGCCACTACAACCCCTCGGAAATACAACTTCATACTCTTTCTCCTACCATGATTAAATTTCATTAAGTGCCCGCCAGTGATCAGCTTGGCGCATATATCGTGTCATCAAAAACAAAATGCCCTTGGGTTCATTCCCATTTCCATGAACCAAAACGATACTACCTTTTTTAGGGATTTCACCCTTCGCAAGCCAGGCATCACTACCCAGTGCAATGAGATGCAAATCACGCAACTTATTCATCAAAGTATCAGAAGAAATTAGTCCTGGAAATCGAAAAAAAACAGACGGCACAACTCCGACCTCCAACATCTTCTGCTCATTTTTCAAAACTTCGTCTTCCAACACAATACCTGGACTTCTCATAAAATCCGGCTTAACCGGATGCGTCAAAGAATGGTTCACCCAGGTCACCAACACCCTTCCCTCCGACACCTGACGCTTGAGCCACTCCAAATCTTCCGCATGCTGAGATAACCACGTGCCAGTCACAGCAATAGCGATCGGAATCGGCTCTTTAGAACGCGGCAACTGCGTAATCACCTCACGAACAAAAGGCTTCTGACTAGGACATAAATCCACCGTCAAAAACAGACCCTTATTAGAAACAGAATGACGTAGCTCACCAGAAGAAATTAATCGCATAAAACGGGACTGCGCCACGCAGTCCGCAGGTAATTTTTTAGGAAAAAATGGGTCAATATCTGCCGCCAACTTCACGTCCGTCTCAAGCGTATCTGCCGAAACAATTAAATACTCAGCATGTCCATCTTTCTCAAACGATCTAAGCGCAATATGAAGCTGCCCCTGCCCATCATTAAATGCCATGAAGATAGATTTGTAATGGGTAATTTGAGAGGCCACAGCAACACTACTAAAAAATAGAATACAAAAAAATCTGATAAGCATTTGCTTAATATATAGATCCCCCATAAAAAGTTATAATTAAAGCTACCTAACCCCAATAAACTTATGCGTCTGTGCAATGACCCGTACGTCTTTTAAATATTTCGAACACAAATCAAACGCGCGATACACATCATCTACCGTCGCCTTTTCATAGACGTTCGCAAACGGCGTGACCGGCTGCAAAACCAACGGGACTTTATTATCAAACGAACTCAAAAACTGGGCTACAAATTCTAAATCTTTCTTAGGAAAATCTTTCATTAAAATATACTTCACATACACATTCGGACGACCCCGTAAGATTTCCATAAAAGCGGAAAACTCTGTTTCAAACCCAGGCTTATAATCTACCGAAAAATAGGTGAACAAATCAATCACTTCCAACAATTTATCAGGCAAAAGTCCGTTGGTTTCTAAATAAAGTGGAAACGGTAAAATTGGGGCTAATTCTTTAATCGCAGCGGTGTGCAAAAGCGGCTCGCCCCCTGTAATTGAAATCGAATGGATGGGCTTATCTAAAAAGGGGCGGATCTGCTCCTGAACCCAATCAAGGGACACGTTTTTGCGATCTTTGGCATAGTCTGGCTCATCACAATACGAACAATGAATATTGCAGCCATAAAACCGAATAAAAATTTGAGGGTATCCGATCCAAGGACCTTCGCCCTGAAACGAATAGAAAAGCTCTTTAACGTACATAGGCTGGCATCATAACGAAAGATGCTGCTTAATCCAAGCGCGCCCTTCCTCAATAGTATAGAATTCACCCGCCATCTGAGCCGCATAAATCTGCTTCAAAAGCGCCCCCATTTCTGGCCCAGCCTTCACACCCAATATCTGTAACTCTCTACCCAAAATAATCGGCTTAGGCTTTTTAGAAAGTGTTACTTTTCTGGCAATCGACGGCGGCATACCAAAATGAGCAACCAACATATCCAAGACATTATCTGGATAATTAGCCAATCGCACGATGCCCAATTTCTCTGCCGCAAAAAGACCTAAAGCAGGCTTCTTTGAAAACAAAATCATCTTTCGAGTCTCCGCCCATTTACGATCGTTTGAAATCTCCTCTAATGAAAGAGAGCGGCACAACGCCACCGTTTCTGGCACAATATCCAGTTCAAACCGAGCTGCAAATTGCATAGCCCGAAACACTCGAAGCGGATCTTCTGAAAATCGAGGCCCGACATGTCGCAAGACCCGTTTTTCCAAATCAGCCCAACCCCCAAACGGATCCAAAAACTCGCCGGTCTCAATAACAAATCCCATCGCATTGATCGTAAAATCCCGACGCGACGCCGCCTCTTCAAAAAACATATCCCCATCAGCCTCTACTTCAAAATCCACATGCTTCTTACCCGTTTTACGCTCTCGCCGAGGCAATGAAAAATCGATCTCCACCCCGTCCATTTTCATTTTTACAACAGAAAAAAAAGCACCCACCAAATTCACCTTTCCAAAAGCAGCCAAAGTCCGAACCAGATCGTCATAAGAAGCCATTCCAAATACTTCCACGTCAAAATCGGTAACGGGTATTCCCAATACAGAATCACGAACACTCCCGCCCACCAAAACCGCACGCCCACCTACGCTGGCCAATGCACGGGCAACTTTTTTTAGGATCTCAGGAAGATTGACACTCAAACTCATAAAGATTATTGTACCAATATGTCCAAAAATACACTCTATGATAAAGTCTGGGACCTCCACAAAGTAGCCACATTGCCCACCGGACAAGACCAACTTTTTATCGGCTTACATTTAATTCACGAAGTCACCACACCACAAGCATTCGCCTCGCTTAAAGAAGCCGGCGTACCCGTCTTACTCCCCAAACGCACGTTTGCAACCATAGACCACATCATTCCCACACAAAACCAACAACGCCCCTACCAAGACCCCCAGGCCGAATTAATGGCCACCACATTAGAAGACAATGTCAAAAAATTTGGCATTCAATTCTTTGACACCACCACACAAAGACAAGGCATCGTCCACGTTATCGGCCCCGAACTCGGCATCACGCGCCCCGGCATGACCATTGCCTGCGGAGACAGCCACACCAGTACACACGGCGCATTTGGATCACTGGCGTTTGGCATTGGCACTACCGAAGTAGGCCTTATTTTAGAAACACAAACACTTCCCTTATCTCGTTTAAAAGTACGTCGCATCACCGTCAATGGCACCCTCCAAAAAGGTGTTTATGCCAAAGACGTCATTCTTAAAATCATCCAAGTCCTAGGCGTCAAAGGCGGCATTGGATACGCCTACGAATTCGCCGGCTCTGTATTTGAAAACATGACCATGGAAGAACGCATGACCGTCTGCAATATGAGCATTGAAGGTGGCGCGCGAATCGGCTACGTCAATCCAGACGAAACTACGTTCACCTATTTAAAAGATAGAGAATTTACACCCAAAGGGCACGCCTTCGAGGATGCCAAAATCTACTGGAAATCCATCGCATCAGACAACGATGCTGTCTACGATGACGTCGTTACAATCGATGGAAACACCATTCAGCCCATGGTCACTTGGGGCGTTACACCCGGCCAATCCGCCAGCGTCACCGACCTTATTCCTTCTCCAGAAAGCCTTCCCGAAGATGCCCGCAAAAACGCCGAAGAAGCTTATGCCTACATGAAACTCAAGCCCGGCATGTCCATGCAAGACATCCCAATCAACGTTGCATTCGTCGGCTCTTGCACCAACTCCAGAATCTCAGACTTAAGAGAAGCCGCTAAAATTTTAAAGAACCACAAAGTACATCCCAATGTCAAAATGCTCATCGTCCCAGGATCACAACCCATCAAAAAACAAGCCGAAGCAGAAGGCCTCGATCAGATTTTCAAAGCCGCCGGAGCCGAGTGGCGCGACGCAGGGTGCTCTATGTGCCTTGCCATGAACCCAGACAAACTCATCGGCGACGAAATTTGCGCCTCCTCCAGTAACCGTAACTTTATGGGACGCCAAGGCAGCCCCACCGGACGAACACTACTCATGAGCCCAGCCATGGCCGCAGCGGCAGCAATTGCCGGACACGTCACCGACGTAAGGACTTACTTATGACCTCCGCAAACAGAGTTACCCTCAAAGGCACCTCCGTCGTCATTGAAGGCAACGACATCGACACAGACCGCATCGTTCCCGCGCGTTTCTTAAAAGAAATTACGTTTGAAAATATGGGCAACTATCTCTTCTACGATGTTCGATTTAATGAAGATCACACGCAAAAATCACATCCGCTAAACGATCCAAAAAATCAAAAAGCAACCATCATGATCGTCGGAAAAAACTTCGGTTGCGGATCATCCAGAGAACACGCAGCACAAGCGATTTTGCGATTCGGCATACAAACTATTATTGGAGAATCATTCGGCGAAATCTTTGCTGGCAATTGCAAGTCTGTCGGCATTCCCGTTCTCACCGCTACACCAGAGACCCTCGCATCCCTCAAAAAAACTCTAGAAGAAAACCCAAGCACGTCAGTCACCATCGACCTCGTCGATAAAACCGCGGTTCTAGAAAATCACTCTTTCCCCATCTCCATCGTCGAAGCTTGGAGACAAGCATTCTTAAATGGCTCCTGGAACGCACTCTCTATACTAAAAGCCAATACAGACAAGATCAGAGCACTAGACGCATCGCTTCCGTATAAATTCTAGAAATACAGCCTGGCTATTTGATAGTCAATCATCAAAAAGACTTGACTATTTGATAGTCAGATATAATATAGACATATGATAAATCGACATATCAGACAACGTGTTTTAGAAGATTTAGAGAAAAAAATCGTTTTTATTAGCGGCCCAAGACAAAGTGGAAAAACAACCTTCTCCAAGTCACTTTGCAATTCTTTTGACTACATTAACTACGATCTATCAGAACATCGACAAACCATTCTTCAAAAAAGTTGGGATCGTACGAAAGAACTCGTTATATTCGATGAACTGCATAAAATGAAAGAATGGAAACGATGGCTAAAAGGCATCTACGACACAGAAGGAACAACTCCGCGACTCTTAGTAACAGGTAGCGCAAAATTGGATGTATTTCGAAAAGCGGGCGACTCTATGGCAGGTCGATTTTTTTCTCACAGACTGTATCCCCTAGACTGTAAAGAAATTCACACTCTATACCCACATGAAACCCCAGAAAATATTCTCGATTTACTACTCAAAACAAGTGGATTTCCAGAACCCTATTTATCTGGAAAAGAAAGCTATTACAAACGATGGAGAAAAACATATCTAGACACCATTTTAAAACAAGATCTCATCGACTTAACAGACATAAGACACATCTCAGACATAGAAACACTCGTAGAATTACTCAAACATCGTGTAGGGACCCCCATATCGATTTCTGCGCTTGCACAAGAACTACAATATCATCATCAAACCATCAAAAATTGGCTAACCGTCCTCGAAAATTTATACGTCATCTTTAAAGTCACTCCCTACCATCGCAACATCAACAGATCTTTATTAAAAAGTGCAAAATATTATTTTTACGACACCGCTTATCCAGAAGGAGAGGGCGCAAAATTAGAGAATGTCGTTGCCTTAGCACTCCTAAAAGAATTGCATTTTATCGAAGACTCAACCGGGGCAGACGTAGGCCTGTTCTATCTACGAACCAAAGATGGCCAGGAAGTAGATTTTTTAGCTAAAAAAGATCATGATGATTACCTAATAGAAGTAAAAACATCCGACAGCAATTTTTCAACGCCTTTAGAATTTTTCAAAAAATATTTTAAAGAACCCAAACTTATTCAGGTTGTAAAAAATTGCAAAAAAACAAAAACCTACCCAAACGGAGCTATCATAAAGCCCCTCGCGCCGTGGCTTGCTACGCTAGAGCTCTGATTGATATTTTTCCTTACCAAATTCCCTAAGCAAGACCAACTCATCTGGATGCAATTCGCGAAATTTATCGGGCGTTAACGTATCAATAGATACTTTCCCAAATCGTACGCGCTTCAGCTCCAAAACTTTTGCACCCAGCATTTCCATCATACGACGAATCTGACGATTTTTTCCCTCAATCATGGTCAATCCATACTGTTTTGGCGTTATCATTTTCACTTTTATGGGCTTGGTCATTTCGCCAAATAGCAACATGCCCGTCTCTAGTTTTTCTTGCATAATCGGCGTCAAAATACGGTCAATCGTGACGTGATAAATCCGCTCATGAGCCTTGCCTGCATTCAATAAACTATTCGCAAACACCCCGTCATTTGTAAGCAAAATAAGCCCTTCGGACTCTTTATCCAAACGCCCAATGGCATGTAAATTTTTATATTTGGGGGGCAACAAATCTTTAATCTCTCTTTCACCCCGTTGCGGCAAATTGGTCACAATGCCACGCGGTTTATAATAGGCCAAATACTTGTGTTGTTTTTGAATCGCCCTAACGTGCGGGGACAACTCGATTTTATCTCGAAACGGATCAACCATCGTACCCGGCGTCGTTACCACTTCGCCATTCACTTTGATCCAACCTTTTAATAAATACTCTTCTGCTTTACGGCGCGACAAAATCCCTTCTTGCGATAAATGTTTCTGAATACGTAATTTCATGCGCCTGCTTGCTCCTTAATATCTACCAATAAAGTCTTCAAAGTAGGCAACGCTGAAACATAACCAAAATCTTCTGGACGCACTACATCATATTCAAAATGGGGATTTTCAATCAAATATTTTTCCCACGTTCCGAGCTTAATTCTAAAAAATTTACACAACATAAATACAAACTGAGATGTAATCCGAATATGAAACGGAATAGACACACCAAAGACCTGCCCCAACGTCCGAAACACTTCACGTGCTGTCACAACAGGATGTCCTAAAACATATGCTTTTTTATCCAACGGCTTAAATAACATTGCCTCCACCATCGTCGCCAAATCCACCGCGTGCATAAAATGAAACGACACATCCACATCAAAAAAACGAAGCCATTTTAAGTACCGTATATTAGGCACAACCCCTTCGCTAATATGCGAATACGGATGCGTTTTATCGCCCCCAAAAACCATCGTCGGAAATACCGTCACAATACGTTCATAAGCAGGTGATTCTGGAAGCAACGAATAGGCTTTGTACTTAGAACGTACATACCCCGAACCAAATTCACCCGCAGCCGCAATAGGTAAATTCCCTGGCCCTAAAATACTGGCTGTCGAAAAATAGACAATGCGTTTTGCACGTGTACACAATGCAAAAAGCGCGAGTGTCTTATCAACGTTTGAAATCCAAACCTGCTCAGAATCACCCCAAGATGTCGCGATATGCACCACATAATCCATCTCTGACAATACATCAGCCAACGTCTCAATATCCGACATATCACACCGATGAATAATAATATTGGAAAACAACTTAGCATCAAACTTAAGTCGACTTTTCTCACGTAAAAGCAAATGCAATTCGTAAGCCGGATTGTCTACAAATCGATCCAAAAGATAGTGACCAATACATCCCGCTGATCCTGTAATAAAGAGTTTTTCTGCCATCGCGTTATGATAAGTGCAAAGTGCCCAATACACAAGAAATGCCCT
This sequence comes from Candidatus Margulisiibacteriota bacterium, assembly GCA_009691415.1. Classification (GTDB taxonomy): domain Bacteria; phylum Margulisbacteria; class Marinamargulisbacteria; order SXXA01; family SICP01; genus SICP01. The sequence continues at coordinate 40,716 of SICP01000009.1, read as the reverse complement.
AAATGATAGAATCAACTTTATGCAGAATTTATTAATTACCGATTTTATCCCACACCGATATCCCTTTTTACTTCTCGACGCACTCATCGAATGGGAAAATCGTAAACGCGCCGTAGGCATCAAAAATATTTCCCTCATGGACCCTTGGATGCAAGGCCATTTCCCCCAACATCCCATCATGCCAGCAAGTATGATCATCGAAGCCATGGCACAAACAGCAGCCGCGATTTTTTCAAAAGACCCCGAATTTTCTACCCAGCTCCCTCTCTACGACGAACTCAAAAATGTACACTTCAAAAAATCAGCCTATGCCGGTGATCAGCTGAGAGTCGAAACCGATGTCACCAAACTCAAGCTCAATGAAATCACCGTAGAAGCCAAGGCATTGGTAGACGGAAAAGTCATCGCAGAATGCACCTTCATCTACGCGATGACCAGTAAAGCGTCCCGCCCACACATACACCCCACGGCCTCTGTTCACGCATCTGCGAGTCTCGGAAAAGACGTGGTCGTCGGCCCATACACCATGATTGGAGAAAACGTGATCATCGGAGATCGAACCGTTTTAGAAGCCAATATTTTGATCGAGCGAGATACCCAAATCGGAGAAGACTGCCATATTCATTTTGGCACGGTCATTGGCTCCAACGCACAAGATTTAAAATACAAAGGCGAACGCACCTCCGTCATTATTGGCGATCGCAATGACATTCGCGAATACGTCACTATTAACCGATCCACAGGCAAAGACACAGCCACTATTATTGGATCCGACAACATTTTGATGACCAGTGTACATGTCGGGCATAATTGTATTTTGGGAAATAATATTATTATTGCCAACACCTGTAATTTCGCAGGTCATTGTACGATTGAAGACCGAGCAATTATCGGAGGCATGACAGGCGTCCATCAATTCACACGGATTGGCAAAGGCGCCATGGTCGGTGGATACTCCCGCATTACACAAGACATTGCCCCGTTTACATTATGCGAAGGCAATCCCGCCGTGACCCGAAATATCAACGCCATCGGCCTCAAACGCAGTGGATCTTCTGCTAGCGAAATCACCGAAATTAAACACATTTTCCGAACTATTTTTCGATCCAGCAAAGTATTTTCAGAAGCCAAAAAAGACATTCAGGCACTCACCCCCATCTCTGAAAATGCCAAACATTTAATTGATTTTTGCTTAGCCGATTCTCCCCGTGGCCTAACCCTCAAAAAAGAAGCCGCCGATACAGAAACGCTCACCGATTAAGATGCAAAACATACTGATTATCGCCGGAGAAGTATCGGGCGACCAATACGCCAGCAAACTTGCCGAAACCCTAAAAAACAAAGACCCCAAAATAAGTCTTCACGGAATAGGAGGCACCCAACTCAAAGCCCAAACAGATTACTTCGTCTACGAAAGTGCCTACTCACACGCTATGGGAAATTGGGAACACTGGAAAAAAAGACGCCAAACCAAAATTTTCTTACAAGCACTCGAAGCCTATCTCGAAACCACCCCGATCAACAAAGCCATCTTAATTGATTTTCAACACGCCAATTTCCAAATCGCTACTATTCTCCAAAAATACAACATCCCAATCTACACGTTTATCAGTCCCAATTTTTGGATTTGGAAAGACACCCGAAGCGCCCAAAAAATCGCCAAATACAGCCACACCATTTTCACTATTTTTGAGCAAGAATACGAGCTCTATCGCCCACTTCATCCCAGAGTCTATTATTTCGGACATCCGCTACTATCCATTCGCCCACCCATGACCAATCCAGAACAAACGAAACATAGACATATACTCACACTATTCCCAGGCTCCCGAGACCAAGAAATTCACTATCATTTTCCAGCCATGCTTAAAGCCATACAAATTCTACAAAAGAACCCTACTACGTCTCCCATTCAAATAGCCGTCATGAATCCCACCATAAAAAAATTAATTGATCACTACCTCAAAAAATATCCCATCCAAAATATACAATTTAAAGACGCCACCTCTCCCGATCTTCTTGCAAACACCAGGCTCCTCCTCTGCGTCGCGGGAACAGTCACGCTCGAAGCACTACTTACCTACACGCCCATGATCGTTTTAGGTGCCGTCTCTCCTATCACTTTCTGGCTTGGAACACACATTCTGAAAGTAAAACTCCCCCGAATCGCACTACCTAACATCGTCATGAACCAAACCATCATCCCAGAATTTATACAAAATTTTGATCCAACAAAAATTGCCGAAACCATAACAAAACTAGACCATAAAATGCTGGATCACTACCCAGAAATCCTCAAAAAATTCACCAAAGATCCCAACCCCTTTCAAAGCATTGCCACGGCACTTTTAAAGGAGCCCTCATGACTAAAAAAAACTTTACACTCGTTGAACTCTGTATCGTACTCAGCGTCATCGGAATATTGGCCCTGATCATCGTCCCAAAAATGGCCTCTGCCGCCACCGAAAGCAAGCAAAAAAACCATAAATCCCAACGGCAATTCATTAATGCCCAACTCGAACTCTATCATTTCCAAAACAACACCTATCCCATTCCAAGCGGAAATTTATCTACCTGGTCCACCCATTTTGAAGATTATTTTCCACAAGGGGTTCCCACAAAAGATGTCTACGGATATGATTGGGAAATCAACGCCCATGGCCAAGTAAACCTAGAAGCCATGGAAGCCAAACACGGCAAACTCGAATAAATCACCAGGCAAAACCAAGGAGACTACTATGCAATTTTTCATCGATACAGCCGACATCAGCGCCATCAAAAAAGCCAACGATATGGGCCTCGTAAACGGTGTCACCACCAACCCCACCCTCATCAAAAAAGCAGGCCGCGATCACGAAGCTACCATCAGAGAAATAAGCGAACTCATCTCAGGCCCAGTCTCCGTAGAAACGCTCAGTGAAGACGCAGAAGGCATGCTAAAAGAAGCCAAAACCTACCTCAAATGGGGCAAAAATATCGTCATTAAAGTCATCATGTCACCAGAAGGCATGAAAGCCGTCCGCGAACTCTCAAGCCAAGGCCACAAAACCAACGTCACCCTCTGCTTCTCTCCACTCCAAGCCCTCATCGCAGCCAAAGCCGGCGCTACCTACATCTCCCCCTTCGTTGGCAGACTCGACGACATCAGCCACTACGGCATGGAACTCATCTCACAAATCCGAGACATCTACGACAACTACGAATTCGACACCCAAATCCTAGTCGCCAGCGTCAGAAGCCCTATTCACCTCCTAGACGCCGCAACAATTGGAGCAGACGTCGCAACCGTTCCACCCGCAACCCTCATGCAAATCTTCAATCATCCCCTCACAGAAAGTGGCATCAAAGCATTTTTGGAAGACGCCAAGGCGTGGCAGAAATAGATATTAATCGTTAATAACCAAAATACTAAATAAGGCATGGTTAATATAATAGTTAGCCCTCCCTACCGTCTTTTTTTCCAAAAAACCGCCAGAAACCAAGGTTTCTAAATATTTTGTGGCAGTTGGCCGACTAATATTTAAGCTCTTTTCTAGATAAGAAACCATTGTATATGGATGTGTAAAAAGAACATTAATCAAATCTTGACTATAAAACCGATAATTACCTCGAATCCGAGACTTATAATCCAGAAAACAAGCTCTAATTTGTTTAACTGTTTGAATAGTACGCTTCGAAGTTTCCTCAACAGCACGCACCATAAATAAAACCCATGCCTCCCAATCATTATCATCTCGAACAGCTTGTAATAATCGATAATAATCTGCTCTATTATGAATAATAAAATGACTCAAATACAGAATTGGAATATCCAAAAGATTTTTAAGTACAAGATAAAGAACATTAATGATACGACCAGTTCGACCATTGCCATCATAAAAAGGATGAATACTCTCAAATTGAAAATGTATAATCGCCATTTTAATTAAAGGATCAACATCATGAATAGCATCATCATTAATATAAGCTTCTAAATTCGACATAAAATTCTGAATCCGATCAAATTCTTGGGGAGGCGTATAAACAACTTCATCCGTTTGCCTATTTTTAATTTCTGTACCTGGCAACCTACGAAATCCAGCATTGTTTTTTTCCAATTCTTGCTGAATCGTTAGAATATGATTATTAGACAAAATATTATGCCCATTAACCAGATCATAACCAACCCGCAAAGCTGACGCATAATCCCGCACCTCCTTAGCAGATGCATTTAAGGAACCCTCTGGAAAAATTTCTGCCTGATAAAGCATGTCGTAAGTCGTCACAATATTTTCAATTGCAGAACTATCCTTCGCCTCTTGCAAAATTAGAGAATTTATCAAAATACCCTGATTGGGCATAACATGAGACAAGCCCTTTAATTCCGCCAAATATCGATGTGCAGAAGCCAAAGATTTCAAAATTAAAGGACTTTCAAAATTAACCTGTGGAGGCAAATTTAATAAAATGAATTCAGCCATATGTAAAGGAAACCATACTTTTCTTTACAATAAAAGCTTCACATGTAAAGTTTTTCGCATTTTCTTTACAATAGACGACTACTTCACTTCAGGCCGCAACCACAAGCTAACCGACAACATCCGCGGCAAAAACGAAACAGTGGCTTTCTCTGGTGCCAAGAAAACCTGTTTCGTTTTACCATCGGGCATCGGCACCAAAACGGCAGATTTCATCAACTGAGGTCCCGCAAAAATCAAAGGTTTTTTATAGAACGTGGCCATATCTAAACGTGCAAAATTAATGCGTTGTCCCAAGACATCAAAATATAAATCTACAAACGCATTCTTAGGCGAAAGCTGAATCAAATTCTGTGCCACATTATACGTCACAGCCAAAGACCCTTTCGCTTCACTATTGGTACCCAACACGCCCATATTTACCGCAACATTCGCCGTAAAAAAAGCATCGTTATTCAAGAATTGAATCTTAGGATTTTTAACAGTCCAATGCGCCTTGCCTGACAACATCGGCACATTAACTGTCGTGGATCCAGAGATCGGCCCCATCGCAGATAAAAGAGAATTCACTAACATTTCATCCACCGAAAAAACAACCGACGGCGGCCTCGAAATAGGCTGCACAACAAAACTATTAGACGTCGGCAAAACAACTTGTCCGTATAGGCTAACCGAAAAAAAAGTCAGAATCAGGATTAACCAGATTAACGGATTTTCAGGATGGAAAAGATGAAAAAAAAATCTAACTACACTACTACTTCTCATTTACAAAAACCCTATCTTTTTTTCTTTTATTTCCGATTGAAACATATGCTTAATAGCTTCGAAAACAACCTGAAACTGTTGATCATTTTGACGATGTTTAACATCATGCACCAAAAGCTGTTTCTCAATAAACTGTAACTTCAACAAAATCTCATGATTAGTTAAAGAAGCACGTCTCATTTGCACGAAAATCCGCATGATCTGTACATTTACAGCAATAGCACGAGGGCTCCGTAAAACACTTGATAGCATCGCGACACCCTGCTCGGTAAACACATACGGCAATTTCCTCAATCCCATTTTCTCAGAATTGGATATCACAATTTGTGATTTCCAATCTTCAAATTCTTGTAAGGTAAGTTGAAACATAAAATCTAAAGGAAATCGATCAATCGCCCGTTTCACAGCCTGATTAAGAGAGCGCGTTTCAACACCATACATAACCGCCAGATCTCTATCCAGCATCACCTTCATGCCACGAAAAACATAAATCTTCGCCTCTATCACATCTTGAGAAAGGAAAATTTCTTTGCTCATAAAACGACTTCTATCCCCGGCTCTCCATCTCGGAGCTCAAAAAAACAATCTTCCGGAGCCACCACTCCAGCAAAACAAATATCAGATTTAGCAAACTTATAATAATCCAACATTTTTTGATCATTATTATGAATAACCAGACGTTTTACAGGACATTTCAAACTTTGCTTATGGTCAGATTTAGTGCCTCGAATCTTAGCCATGGCAATCATTGCAGAATCAAAAACCAGAGAATAAGTAGGATGAAAACCTCCATCATAGTCAGAATAGGTAGGCCAAGATGTTTTATGTAGTGATTTTCCATTACTAAATCGCCACGACCAAATCTCTTCCGTTACATACGGCAAAAACGGTGCGAATAAACACAAAAACGTCTTCAAAGCTTCCTGCAACGTAGCTAGTGCAGACATACGCTTTACGTCGTCCTCTTCTCTATACGCGCGTATCTTTACAAGCTCAATATAGTGATCGCAAAAAGTCCAAAAAGCGGCTTCCGCAGCCTCTAAGGCACCAGCATAATCCAGCGCATTAAACAATGTTGTTGCACGATCAGCTAACCCTTTTATTTTCTGCAAATACGACACATCCACCGGCTGCGTAATCTGATCTGCAGTAGGCTTTTCATCTCCCAACTGCAACATCACAAACTTACTCGCATTAAACAACTTCGTCGCAAGCTTTTGGCCCATCTGAAAAATCGTTTCTTCAAACGCCGTATCCACACCAAGTCGCGCCCGAGTCGCCCAATATCTCACGGCATCCGACGAATATTGATCTAAAAGTGCATTTGGCGTCACTACATTGCCTTTCGACTTACTCATTTTCTTGCGGTCCGGATCCAAAACCCAACCACTAATCACCACATGTTTCCAAGGAATTTCCTGATGATGCATCCACGCTTTTGTTATCGTATAAAATGCCCACGTCCGAATAATTTCATGCGATTGCGGACGAATATCCATCGGGAAAATTTTGGCATGACGATCATTATTCGGCCACTGACTCGCTATCTGAGGCGTCAACGACGACGTCGCCCACGTGTCCATCACATCAGGGTCACCCATAAATCCATTGGGTTTCCCACGTTGCGCTTCCGTAAATCCATCGGGAACATCGGACATCGGATCCACGGGAAGCTGGTCTTCACGCGCAAAAATTGGCTTCGCATAATCCGGATTTCCCAACGCATCCATCGGGTACCAAACAGGAAACGACACCCCAAAAAACCGCTGACGACTAATACACCAATCTTGGTTTAATCCCTCTACCCAATTCTGATATCGAGCCTTCATAAAACTAGGATGCCATTCAATCTTATCGCCCTGTTTCACAAGCGCTTCTTTGTGCTCCAAAATCCGTACAAACCACTGACGCGTCTTCATAAACTCCAGCGGAGAATCACCCTTTTCATAAAACTTAACAGGATGCTCAATAATCTCCAAAGGCTGGCTCATCGCGCCAGATTCCACCAACAATTCTGCAATTTTTGTCTGCGCTTGCTTTACACGAAGCCCTTCCAATGGCGCATACCATTTGGCAGCCGTTTCTGCGTCTACACTCTCAAACGGTGCTTTCGTAAAATCAACGGGCACTAGTCGACCATTGGCCCCAATCACTTGCTTAATAGGCAACGACTGCTGTTTCCACCACGCCACGTCTGATGCATCTCCAAACGTACATACCATCAAAATCCCGCTACCCTTCTCAGGATCTGCATGCGTCGATGCCATAATCGGAACACGTGCACCAAACAACGGCGTAATCGCAAATTTTCCAAACAAGTCTTTATATCTCGCATCATCCGGATGCGCCACCACCGCAATACACGCCGGCAACAATTCTGGACGCGTCGTCACAATCGTAAAAGAACCACCGTGTTCCACGAGAAACTGCACATGATGATACGCGCCAGGACGTGGCCGATCTTCTACTTCAGCCTGTGCAACAGCAGTCCGAAAATCCACATCCCACATCGTCGGAGATTCCACTTGATAGACATAACCCTTCTTCGCCATTTCCAAAAACGAATACTGACTTACACGCTGACAATGCCGATCAATCGTCGCATACTGCAACGACCAATCCACCGACAATCCCAACTGACGCCACATCGATTCAAACGCCTGCTCATCTTCCGCCGTCAACAACCGACATGCATCAATAAAATTACGGCGAGACACCGGCAACAGCGGGCCATCTTTCACGCGCTTCTCAGGCGCCCAAGCCGCGTCATAAGCCAACGTCGGATCGCACGTAATACCAAACACATTCTGCACCCGACGCTCTGTCGGCAACCCATTGTCATCCCAACCCATCGGATAAAAAACAGACTTTCCACACATGCGTTGATAACGCGCCAACACATCCGTCTGCGTATAACTAAATACGTGTCCCACATGCAACGATCCAGATACAGTCGGGGGCGGCGTATCTACCGAAAACGTATTCTCACGATCGGCACTCGAGTCCCATTTATATACTTCAGACTCATCCCAAACCTGTTGCCATTTTTTTTCAATCGAACCATGTTCATACCGTGCTGGTAATTCAATCATAACAATAATCCTCTTCAACTCAAAAATTGATACGTCATCTTATTGCGACTAAGTAATTTCTTCAAATAAAAAGCGATTTCAGAATATAATGCAAAGACATAACCATGCCTTCACAACTTCCTACCCATCTCCTCCAAACCCTCGCCTACCAAAAAGGCATTAACTACGACCTATCCAACTTCCAAAAAACCCTCGCCTCTTTCGGCAACCCACACCACTCACTCAACAACATCATCCACATCGCCGGCACCAACGGCAAAGGCTCCACCCTCACCTTTATCGCCGCTGCGCTACAAGACCTAGGCTACACCGTCGGCACATACACCTCCCCCCACATCCATTCCTACTGCGAACGCATCCAAATTAACAATTCTCCTATATCCACCCCCAATTTCAAACGCCTCTGTACAGACGCAATATCTTGCGTCTCCAGTCTCTCTACAGAATTCGAAGTATTAACCCTCATGGCATTTCTCTATTTCCAAGAAAAAAATCCAGACTACTGCATCATCGAAACCGGCCTCGGCGGCAGACTTGACGCCACCAACGTCGTCTCACCCATCCTCTCCATCATCACCAAAATAGGCCTAGATCATGAAGCCATACTCGGCAACACGATCGAAGAAATCGCCGCCGAAAAAGCAGGTATTCTCAAGCCCCCAATTCCAGCACTCACCATCCAACAAAACCCAAACGTCCTAGCCGTACTAAAAAAAGCCCACCCTAACCTCCAAATTATTCCCGCGCTATCAACCCTCCCAAAAAATCTCCACATGCAAGGCCTCTACCAAAAAGAAAACCTAGCTCTAGCCCAAGCCGCCCTAAATCACTTACTCCCAAATACCAAGCCAAACTTCCAAAAAGCCCACATCTGGGGACGCTTCGAACGCAAAGAAATTAACGGTCAAACCTGGATCATCGACGCCGCACACAACCCAGACGGCATCGACGCCCTCATCCAAACCCTAACCCACCACTACCCCAACCAAAAATTCACCTTCGTCACCAGCATCTTACAAACAAAAAATGCAGGCGAAATTCTCTCTCGACTCGCTCCCCACGCCCTCGCTATTTACTACTGCTGCTTCGACCCCCAGATAGCCCATTCTTACCAAGAAATTCAAACACGCGTTCCCCATCTCAAAATCCAAGAAATCGATGTCCAAGAAATTCAAAAAATCCCAACCAAAAATCCAGTGCTCACAGGCTCGATCTACTTCATTAGCCATGTTACTCTATATCTAATCTCATGAACAAAAAATCCAAACATATACGACGCTTTATTCTGACCTATGTTGTCATTGCTCTACTAGCAATTTTGGGTTTAAACGTCACGATAAAAACACTAGCCATCAACAAAAAAATACTCGACACTCAAAAACAAATCACACTTATCAGAGACGAAAATAAAACGGCCCTTTTGCACATTCTTGCAGAAACATCATTAGATAAAATTGAAAGTATAGCCACCGAAAAACTCCATATGGAACTTCCTAAAGAAATAAACTACCTCTACATACAACCTAAAAAAAATGACGCCCGATAAAAATCGCGTACTCGTATACAAGCTCGGCTTCGCGCTCATTATCTGCATCCTCATCACACGCCTCGCTTTTCTACAAATTTTAAACCACACTTTTTACAAAAAAAAATCAGAAAACGAACTCAATAAAATTGTTCAGATCTACCCCAATCGTGGCAACATTTACGACCAAAATAAAATACCGCTTGCCATCACACGCACCGCCTATTCTGTCTATATGAACCGCAAAGAAATAGATGGCCCCGAAAAAACAGCACAGACCCTCAGCACCTATCTCGAAATTCCCTACAACGAACTCTACGCCAAAATAAAAAGCAGAGGGAATTTCGTCTGGATCAAACGGAAAATAACTAAAGGAACCTATCAAGCCCTCAGAAAAGAAAAATTAGAGGGCATCTATTTTGTCAAAGACGAAGAGCGTATCTATCCTTTCCAGAACATAGCCAGTGACATCCTCGGATATGTTGGCAGCGACAACCAAGGCCTCGGTGGACTCGAACACTACTACGACAAACTCCTAAAGGGCACTCCAGGAAAAATTGCGTTTGAGGGCGACGCTAGACGAAACAGGCTCGTCACAGGAAAACTAGAAACTCTACAACACCCCTACGACGGCAATCACATCATCACTACACTCGATTACTATGTCCAATATGTCACACAAAAATACCTCAAAGAAAACGTCGTCAAAAACAGAGCAGATAAAGGTTCGGCCATCGTCATCGACATTAAAACAGGAGACATCCTTGCCATGTCCGACTATCCAGATTTCAACGCCAACAGCTGGAAAGAAAATGCCATCGGCACAAGAAAAAATAGCAGCGTCAGCGATGTTTATGAACCAGGCTCCATATTCAAGCTCATCACCGTCTCCGCCGTCTTAAACGAAGGCCTCGTCAAACCCGACACCGTCCTCACCGTTCCCGAAACGCTCACCCTCTATAACCACACCATCAAAGAAGCCCACCATCGACCCCTGGGAGAAAGCAATCAGAAAACCGTCACACAAATTATCGAAGAATCCCTCAACGTCGGCACGGCATTACTCGCACAAAAACTGGGCAAAGAAAAATTATATGCCTACATCAAAGCATTCGGCATTGGCAACAAAACCGGCATAGAACTTCCCGGAGAATCTCAAGGCATGTTTAGACATCTCAAAAATTGGAGCGGACTAGATCTTTCCATCATGGCCTTTGGACAAGGCGTCGCCGTTACCCCCATACAAATCGCACGTGCTGTCGCAAGCATTGCAAACGACGGTGTCCTAGTCGAGCCCCACATCGTCAAATACATCACTGACAATGAGGAAAAAACACTCCGAAGCCCCATCAAGGCCAGCCCCCAACGTCTCATCAGTAGTAAAACGTCCAAAATGGTCACAAAAATCATGACCGAAACTGTAGATCGCGGCACAGGAATGGTCACAAAAATAGACGGATACAAAATTGCCGGAAAAACCGGAACCGCTCAAAAATCAGGCGAACACGGCTATGAAATGGGACGATACGTCGCCTCATTCATCGGCTTCTTCCCCGCAGAAAAACCACGTTTTCTTGTTCTCGTCTCTATCGATTCCCCAAGAACAAGCATCTACGGCGCCAGCGTTGCGGGACCAGCCTTTCGAGACATCACCAAATCCCTCATCGACCACTACAACATTCCTCCGAGTTATACCCCATCACAAAACTTAACTACTAAAAAACCCTAATCAAATGACAACCCTAGAATGGACACCCGAACTACTCCGGATTTTAGAAATTATGGAAAAAACGAAAGAGTCTCTCTTTCTAACTGGTCGAGCAGGTACCGGAAAATCCACCCTACTCACACACTTTAGATCACGAACCCAAAAAAAAACGGTTATACTCGCCCCAACCGGCGTCGCGGCTTTAAATGTCAAAGGCGAAACCATCCATTCCTTTTTTCGATTTGGCACCACCGTCACACCCGAAAGCGCTCTAAGAGCCGCCTCAAAAATCAAAAAAACGGACCTGTATGAAGCCATAGAAACCCTCATCATCGATGAGATCTCCATGGTTAGAGCCGACCTATTTGACTGCGTAGACATCTTTCTAAGAACCGTCTGCAAAACCACAGAACCCTTTGGCGGCAAACAAGTCATCCTCATTGGCGATCTCATGCAACTACCCCCCATCATCACCCGAGACGAAAAACAGTATTTCGATGACTTATATGACACGCCCTATTTCTTCTCTTCTCACGTCATGAACAACCCCCTTTTTGACTGCAAAAAAATAGAAATGGAGCGCGTCTTTCGACAACAAGATCCTCTCTTTATCGAATGTCTAACCCACATTCGCAACAACACCCTCACCCAACACAATCTAAAAGTCTTCAATCAAAAATGTTATAACCCCACATTCAAATGGAAAGAAGGATTCGTCTTACTCACCACCACCAACCAAAAAGCCGAAGTGTTTAATCGAAAAAAACTAGAAACTTTAGACGGAGAAACCTTCTCAAAACAAGCCAAGCTATCCAAAGAATTTGAATCAAAATACGCCCCCGCAGAACTAGAAGTTCAGTTCAAAATAGGCGCCCAAGTCATGTTTTTAAACAACGACAGCAGCTTCCGCTGGGTCAACGGCAGCATCGGAACTATTTGCGCAATTGATCAGGACTCTGAAGTAGCCGTCATCGAAGTAGAACTCAAAACCGGCACACACGTCTACGTCACCACACACACCTGGGAACTCTACAAATACAAATTTGATACCGAGAAAAAAACCGTCGCCCAAGAAAAAATCGGCGAATTCACCCAATACCCCCTCAAACTCGCCTGGGCAATGACCATACATAAAAGCCAAGGAAAAACATTCGACAAAGTCATGATCGACCTCTCCGCTGGCGCCTTCGCCTCCGGCCAAACCTACGTTGCACTCAGCCGATGCAGAAGCTTAGAAGGCCTCGTACTTACTTACCCATTAAAAGGGTCTCATATTTTTGTGGATGAACGAGTTAAAGAGTTTATAGACAACAAATAAATCACCCCATCTCTCTCACAAAAGATACGATTCCCTACTTAACTACCCTGTCTCACCTACGCTAAAGCTACGGTGATCCACCCCTTCACAGAAGAGGAATGTAACAACAATGAGTCTCCAAAAATTCCCCTCTAGTAGAGGGGTGGCACGAAGTGACGGGGCATTAAATAAAATACTTCACATCCTCAAATCGCAATCGGAAAACGAATAAACGGATGCGGATCATACCCTTCCAAAGTAAAATCTTCAAATTCCAACTCGAAAAAAGGCTTATTCTCAATCTTCACACTTGGTAAACCCTTCTCTTCACGCGTCAATTGCTCTTCCAACCCACCCAAATGCGTCTGATAAATATGAGCATCTCCCAACGTATGCACAAAAAACCGAGGCACCAATCCACACTCTTGCGCCACCATCATAAGCAATAACGAATAACTCGCAATATTAAACGGAACGCCCACAGCAACATCAGCTGAACGCTGATACAACTGCAAATCCAAATGTCCATCTATCGTCACATAAAATTGAAAAAACGCATGACACGGCGGCAACACCATCCGCTCAATATCCGCTACATTCCACGCACTCACAATAATTCGACGAGAATACGGATTGGCTTTAATCGTTTCAATGGCCTGCGCCAACTGATCAATATGCGTTTTTTGATAGGCCTGAGCCGACTCATCCCAAGTAAATTTATCCCATTTCCGCCACTGATATCCATACACCGGCCCCAACTCACCACTCGGCCCAGCCCACGCATCCCAAATCCCCGAATTAAGACCGTCTTGCGTATTCGTAGCCCCCTTAATAAACCAAAGCAACTCATACAACATACTCTTGAAATAAACTTTTTTTGTGGTTAAAAGAGGAAATCCCGTCCGCAAATCATGCCGCAACTGATACCCAAAAACAGACCGCGTTCCCGTTCCCGTCCGATCCACTTTATTTTCGCCATTCACCAAAATATGTCGAACCAAATCCATATACGATTTCATAGAGAAAAACTCTAACATACCGCTTGACCTCATACCATAGCTTCTTTATCCTGGAATCAATGAAACCAACCAATCCCTACGCACAGATATTTATCGATGACGGACTCGGCCCCAAAGTAAAAGCCCGTTACAAAGCCAGACGCGACCATCTTGCAAAACTTATTGGACATCCCATTGTACTCGCCGGAATCGAAAACGGTCCTGGACACCCCCATCACTGGGCTATGCTCTCCAGCTTCATCTTTCAAGAACCACTCATGCTCTATCTCACCGGCATCAATCAAACTGGCATTACACTCGTCCTTGATCCACATACCAACGAAGAATTTTTATTTATCGACAAGAAAGATCCCAAAAAAGAATTTTGGGAAGGCCTACGATTTGGTGTGGGCTCCGAAGAAAATGCGCACGAAATAGAAACCCAAACCGGCTTTAAAAATAGCCTCCCCAAACGACAACTTTCTACATTCCTAAAACGTTATTATCAAACACCACTCTTCACCTTTTGGAATGAATCTTCCGACGGCGAAATACTCAAAGACCCTCATTGGGATTTCAAAAAAAAGCTACGACCATTCCACCCCTACAACATAGCTCCCATCTATCAACCCGATCGCATCTTACTAGACGCGCAAGACGAAAATAACCTCTCGATCGCCAACCAAAAAACAACCGAAAGCTTCCTAAACATTCTGCAAAATATGTCCGCTTTCAAAACAGAATCCGACGTTGCAGCACACCTACACTACCAACTTCTCACACACAGCCACTTCGGACTCAGTTTCCCAAGCATCGTCGCATCAGGCAAAAACGCCACCATCTTACATTACACCCGCAACACAGATCCTCTCGACAAAGCCCAACTCCTTCTACTTGATTTTGGTGCGCGCTGGCAACAAATGCATGCCGACATCAGCCGCACCCTCCCCCTATCCGGCACATTCAATCCTCTCCAAAAAATACTCTATCAAATCGTACTAGACGCCCAAGATCTCGTCGAAAAACTAGCCAAACCCGGCATCACCATCAAGTCGCTCAACGAAGCCTGCTGGACATTTATCAACCAAGAACTCAAAAAACAAATCACAAAAAAAGGCGGAAAAATCTCACTCGCCTACAAAAAAGCACCCCATAATGTCAGCCATCTTCTAGGCACGCAAGTCCACGACGGAGACCCCTTCCGCGAATACAGAAACACACCCCTAGTCACAGGAAATTGCATCACCAACGAACCTGGAATTTACGGCCATTTCACCCTAAGCATTAATGGCATAACCTACTCAGACGACATCGGCATCCGCATCGAAGACAATCTACTCATCACAAAAACCGGCTGCAAAAACCTAAGCAAAAACTGCCCAAAAACCATCTCAGAAATAGAATCTCTTCTGAAAGGGCAAGCTATACTAGCGTCTTCAGCCCTGTGAAAGCGGCCACTGTTTTCTGGTCTACATGTGGTTTAGTTTACGCCAAATTTCCAAACAATACGTAAAAATCATTAAAGTTATCCACAGATTTGATTAAATTCTCACTATTTTTTGTGAGAATTTAGAGAAGAAGGCGTAGCTAACCCTGTGGAGCGCTATGCCTCATGAAAAAGAGGTGAGGCATTTATGGTAACAAGACGCTTAACATTCCAAACAATGGCGTCTAGGAATAATTGCATCTAAACTTTGATGAGACCACGATATCTTGCGCGCTTTTTAAACTTAGAAAAAACACCTTCGTGAGGAGACCTCATGGCACTTCTCAAGCGGTCTAGATCTTTGTTTTTAGCCTTCATATTTTGTTTTAGAATAGCGGCACTATAGACACCTCGTTTTTTCATGGCATCCTGAGCCTTAGCTAAGCAATAGGCTTTGTCTGCAAAAACCATTTCGCTGTTTCTAGGACAAAATTACTGTTATTGAGCTTTTCTTCGCCATGCTTAATCGCTTGATCACGTTCTTCCCAGGTAGTCTGTTGGGTAATAATGGCGGTTGCGTCGGCAAACCGAAAGACGGAACGCATAACTCCTTTTCCTTAGATCGATTGACGATGATTTTAAATAATAATTCGATACTTTTTGTCCCAATTAATTTTCGAAATCTACAGAAAAAAGTGTGGTCGGGTGTTTCTTCGAACGCGCTGAATCCGCAAACCCATCTGAACACAATATCAAATCGAAGCCGTTTTTCTAATTCGCGATCTGATAGGTCATAATAAAATTGCAGATGTACGCATCGTATTACTCCCTGTTAGTTTCATATCCAACAGTAGTCCCACCTTTACCAATCACGGTTAACTCACCATTAGCATCGCGAACAAATTCAAATCTCCCCAAGACTGGTTGAGGAATTACCCCTGCAATAATTTTTCTTTGAAACATAGACTCTCCCGAAATAAACTTTACTCAAAAAGTTATCGGAAAAAATGCCCAAAAAAATTCAGGCTAAGCTACAAACTTTAAAACAGTCTGCTCAAGTCCAATCCGAGGCTTAATTTTCCCCGTCTTAATCGCCACGTCCAATTCTGCAAAAAATCCAAATACTTTGCGCAAATGCTGTACCGTATAATGCTTTTTGATAGGCCCCAAAAGCTTCTGCAAAAAAAACGGGCTTTTCCCCAATTTCTGCCCCATCTGCTGAGCCGTCAGCTTCATCTCATCTAGAACCAATAATTGATAATAAAGTCGCAACGTCGCCACCAAAAGCCCCATCAATCGCAACGGCTCTTCACCCTGATCCAACAACCTAGAAAGAGACATCATCACCGTCGAAACTTTTCTGTCCCGCAACGCTTCTGTTAACAAAAACGCACTTGCATTGCCAGCACCTGACACCGCTATCACATCCGCCACCTCAATTTTTGTGCGTTCCCCTAAATACACCGCTAACAATTCCAAAATTCCAGACAGCTGACGCAAATCCACTCCGCCAATTTGTTCCATAGCCACAAGTGCATCCATAGAAATCTGCTTGCCCCTCGAAACCACTTTGCCACGCAACCACTGAAGAACTTTATCTTGCTCCCAATCTTTAAACGACAAAAATTCTTTCGTCACCGCCAACTGCTTCAACGTCCCGCATAATTTTTTGCGCATATCCGGCTTCTTAGCCCCCATCCAAACAATCACAACATTGGGCCCCAACGCCGCCTGACGAAACAACTCTCCCCAACGCGCCACTTCCGGAGCATCCAACGTCTCACCTAAAGCAGATAGCTCTTTTATAACGATCAATTTGGCAGGACAAAACAAATCTTGAGAAGCCACGGCCATCTGCAATGCAGAAAAATCTACCTTATCTTTAAAAAAATCTTCTTGATATCCAGAATATTTGGCACGAATCTGCGCCACATATCCCTCTATCAAAAACGTTTCTTCCCCATAAACAAAATGCAAAAATCTATTAGACATGACTACAAATAATATACACAGATCGCCCTAACTTTGATAGACTTGCATATCATGACGTCTAATATAAAATATATAAAAATATTATATATCCTATCAGCCATTCTAATATTAGGCGCAGGAATGACATACTATCGCAACCACCAGGCCAACGACCCCACCCTACCCATCGACATACCGACAATATCTACTACAGAAGCACCTCCTGTCGAACCCATACGCATCTACGCACAAGTATCCGGCGCCGTATACAAACCTGGCATCTATAAAATCTCAGAAAATCTCCGCACCAAAGACCTCATCGAAATAGCCGGTGGCGTACTCCCAGAAGCAGACCTCGACAAAGTCAATCTCGTCGCCAAAATCAAAGACGGAAAACGAATCAACATCCCATCAAAAAAACTAGAAAAAATTCAGGTCGGCACCAAACCCACCACAAAAGTACACATCAACACAGCAACAGCCAAAGACCTACAAACTCTTCCAGGCATAGGCCAAAAAACCGCCGAAACAATCGTTGCCTACAGACAAGAAAATGGACCCTTCCAAACCCTCGATGGACTTTCACACATCAAGGGGTTAGGACCTAAAACACTAGAGAAAATTAAGCCTCTACTTCTACCGCTTTAACAAAAATCAAATCACCCTCCGCAACCAAAGTACCCACTGTTACGAAATAGAAGTTTATGAATCGGTTTGAGGGATTCGAAAAAGAGGCTGGACGAAACGGCTTTGATATATATGGGGCTGTTGCAAAATAGTCCAAAAAAGCAAGTGACTTGCGGAATTTTGTAAATTCAAAAAAAAGAGCCCAGGATAGGGCAAGTTATCTACAGACTTGATTAAATTCTCACAAGGCACTTACTTTTTTAGTCTATTTTGCAACAGCTACCTAGAAACAATAATAATTACTCAAGCCACAAAGTCTAAATGTCGACAAAGAAATTCGAGCATGCAAAAATACTCCCATGCACTATAGCACCCTCATCTTCACCATCGTCATCAGAACCTTCACAGATATCTGCTTTAAAAAAGCAGTCAATAATCTCAACGCTCCCCGCCTAACAACCAACATAAAAGCCCTTCTCAAAAACCCCTTTTTTTGGCTCGGACTTTTGTTCGGATTTTCAAACTTCATCAGCTGGTACATCACCCTACAATACTTCCCACTCAGCTTTGCCTACCCCTTCCTCAGTATCACGTACATCTGCATTATTTTGTCGGGGAAATTCTTATTTAAAGAACACCTCGACAACTACAAACTAGCCGGCATCAGCTGCATCACACTCGGCGCCCTCGGCCTCTTTCTAGGATAATCAAAATGAAAAATAAACTCCTCTATATACTAGGCCCGATACTCTGCACCAGCATGGGTGAATTTATACTCAAGCACCACATCAACACCACTAACGCGCCTCTCTCTCTAGCCACCTTTATCTCTATCGCCCTCATCCTAATCGGCAGCATTCTCTGGCTCATCGCCATGTCCAAATACCAACTCTCCTTTATATATCCCTTCATGAGCATCAACTTCCTGATCATCACCGTGGGTTCCCAAATTCTTCTCCACGAAAACGTCAGCCTTTACAGATATCTCGCCGTTATGCTAATCATCATCGGACTCATCATCATCTCAAAAAGCCCCAACGCCCAAAAGGAACCATAATAATGTCAACCGCAACCCCCCAGAAAACCATACGCCTGTCCGAAAAAGCCAGTACTGTCAAAGACAGTATCACCATGGCTATCACCGCTCTAGCAGCTCAAATGACCGCCGAAGGCACAAAAGTACTAAGCTTCAGCGCAGGAGAACCTGACTTCGACACACCACAAAACATCAAACAAGCTGGCATCAACGCCATCAAAGCTGGCAAAACAAAATACACCGCCGCCTCTGGCATAATCGAACTCAAAAAAGCCGTCTGCAAAAAACTCAAGCAAGACACTGGCCTCACCTACGGCCCAGAAAACATCGTTATTACCTGTGGTGCTAAACACGCCATCTACAACGCCTTCATGGCTGTCTTAAATCCAGGCGACGAAGTCCTCATCCCAACACCCTACTGGGTCAGCTATCCAGACCAAGCCAAATTGGTAGGCGCCATTCCCGTTCTTATAGAAACCACTGACAAAGCGGAATTCAAAATCACCCCTGACCAATTAGAAAAAGCAATCACCCCAAAGACCCGCCTGCTCATCCTAAATTCTCCCTCAAATCCAACAGGATCTATCTATACACAAGCCGAACTAGAAGATCTTGCCGAAATTATCTTGAAGTATCAAATCATGGTTCTCTCCGATGAAATCTACGAAAAACTTATCTACGATGGCGAAAAACACATTTCCATAGCCACCCTTTCCCCACGTCTAAAAGCACTGACTTTACTAGTAGACGGTGTTGCAAAATCACACTCCATGACGGGGTGGCGCATCGGCTATATCGCAGCAGAAGCACCCATCGCAAAAGCCATGGGCCAAATTCAAAGCCACACAACATCCAACCCAACCACCCCAGCGCAATGGGCCGCCCTCGAAGCTCTTGAAGGCCCTCAAGCTACTGTACAAACGATGAAAAAAGAATTTGATACACGTCGCAAAATTATGGTCGAAAGCCTCAATGCTATTCCTGGCATCACCTGTCTTTTACCAAAAGGGGCCTTCTATACCTTCCCCAATATCTCTTCGTGCTATGGTAAAAAATCAGCCTCTGGACTCATCACAGACTCCGTAACATTTTGCGCAAACCTACTCAAAGAAGAGCACGTTGCCTGTGTTCCAGGTTCCGGATTTGGTGCCGACAATCACATTCGACTCTCCTACGCCACAAGCCTAAACGACATTAAAGAAGGCATTAAAAAAATCGCCCGATTTGTCAGTTCTCTTGCATAAAAATAAAACACGTTTAAGACCTGTCTCAAATGGGCACTAGATTACTAATTACCATTAACTAGGGGAGTAGGTCTTATGAGTCAGGCCATGGGAGACAGAGAAAAAATTTTAGAAATGCGTGGCTACGGCAATAATTTAACCGAAGAAAACCTTGAGAGAATTACAGAGAGTCTCAATTATCATGATTGGAAAGTGCGTCTAGAAATCACAAAAGTTCTCAAAAAATTTATCGTCGACGGACCCAGAAAACTACAAGAAAAAGCCATGAAATATCTTTGGACACTCTCCGAAGACATTCATCCTGTCGTAAGACTATGCGTCTTTGAAATACGCCGCATCAAATTACTCGAGGAAGAAATGGCGAGACTATCAGGAAAAACATGACGATGCTATACTCGCAAGCATGTCTTTTACCAGTACCCCCAACGCCATTATCTTACTTCAAATCATCACAGAATCACTCGCTGATATCGCAACTGTTTTTGACCCAAAGTCACCCTCATTTGAAACCCTAAAAAACACCCTCATACAAACGGGACCTTTTAAAGAAAATCACACGTATAATGCGCACCCAGAAATAATTACCTACATCCAAATTCTCTTTCTAACGGGACTATCACTTTACTCTGGCATTTTGATGTCCAGTATCCAAAATATAACCATTAAAAACAAGCTCGTCACCGTTGATTGGGGAAATCAAATAAGAGAAAACTTAACTCTTGGAAAACACGATGCTGCGTATGATCTTTTTCTCAGCTACTACCAAAGTCGTATCTTCGGAAAACGCCACCAACACACCCCCCTAAGCACACTGACACTTCACACTCTTCATCGACTCGTCAAAAGCCATATTGACCTACTCAACACCACAGAAAAACGCGTCAACCTTCTCTATGAAAACAAACTAGAATTAAAACAATTATTCCAAGAAGAGCTTCAACAAGATCTCCTATTTGTACTTATTGCTTGCATGCCAGATACACAGATCAACGCACTCTTTTTACACATCCAATCTTTTTTTCCTGATAACTTGGAAATAAAAAGTTCTGACGGCAACACCATTAATATCAATTTATTACTACAATCTCCCTCCACAGATATTCAATACCTCCTCGGAAAAGTTCGCATCTACTTAGAACTTTACTATTCACCCGACCTACCCATTATCAAGCACATCACGCAAAGCAAAACCAAAGAATTTCTCATTAAATTAACTCAAAACAAACAGGTCTACGCAGAAGTGCAACGCAATTTAAACAATATCCAAGAAGTACAACTCAAGCCCAGAAAAACACTCTACACGCTATTTGATACCCACCTCACTTTACTACTCACCCAATGAAAAAGAAGATCTACCTAGATCACAATGCCACCACCCCTCCACACCCCAAATTTCTGGATGCACTCCAAAAAATTCATAGCATAAGTGGCAACCCCTCCAGCCATCACCAAATAGGCCGCATTGCAAAAGAAGCCAGCGAAAATGCCAGATATCAAGTAGCCTCACTCATCAACGCCTCACCCAAACAACTTCTATGGATACCTAGCGGATCACAAGCCAACAATATGATTATTAAAAACGTATTGTGGAATCATCTCAAAACCAAAACTCCCGCACACATTATTACGTCTTCTATCGAACACCCCTGCGTTTTAGAAGCCTGTAAATGGGCCGCGTCTTTTGGCATCAGCATTACCTATCTACCCGCACAAAAAGACGGACGTGTTTCTCCAAACGACGTCAAAAACGCCATCACACCAAACACGCAACTCATTTCCATCATGCTGGCTAACAACGAAACTGGCATGATTCAGCCTCTATCAGAAATCGCAAAAATCGCGCGAGACCATCAGATCCCCTGTCACACCGACGCCATACAAGCTGTTGGTAAAATCTCCGTCTCACTACCCGATCTTGGCGTCGATTTTCTCACTCTATCTGGACACAAATTTAACGGACCCAAAGGCATCGCCGCACTCTACGCAAAAAATCTCTCCGCCTTAACACCACTTGTACACGGAGGCCCTCAAGAACAACAAAAAAACGCAGGCACCGAAAATATCCCAGGCATTATTGGCATCGGCATCGCAGCCCAAGCACGCCAAGAAACCCTAGCGCATGACATAAGCCACACTCAAACCTTGAGAAACACCCTTAAAGACGGACTTATAACTCATTTTGCAGACATTCATCTTAACACCGACACCGAGCACGCACTTCCCAACACGCTCAACGTCTCATTTTTGGGCATTAAGGCCGAATCCCTCGCGATTCGCCTAGATCTTGAAGGCATCGCCGTTTCAACAGGTTCAGCCTGCTCTACTGGAACCCCATACAGCTCTAGCGTCCTCTTCCAAATGGGACTACCCCCAGAAGTCGTAAATAGCGCCTTACGATTTAGCTTAGGCGCCCCAAACACCATCGAGGAAATTCACCAGACCCTTACAACTCTCGAAACAATCATCCCAAAACTCCGAAGTTTGTCTTAACAAAAAAAATACGCTATAGTCACGTTCCTTATGAATATTTTCGAAGAATCAATTTTGTATCATGAAAAACACGGTGGAAAACTATCCGTTCAATCCAAAGTCCCCCTAGAAAACAAACATGATCTATCCCTTGCCTACACACCCGGCGTAGCAGCAGTGTGTCAAGAAATTGCCAAAACCCCCAAACGTGCCTACGACCTCACAATCAAGAAAAATACCGTGGCAATCGTTTCAGATGGTTCCGCCGTATTAGGTCTCGGCAACATCGGCCCACTTGCCGCCCTACCGGTCATGGAAGGCAAAGCTGTTTTATTTAAAAGTTATGCCGATATCGATGCCTTTCCTATCTGTATCGAAACACAAGACACACAAGAAATTATAGACCTCGTCAGAAATATAGCGCCTTCATTCGGTGGCATTAACCTAGAAGACATCGCTGCACCCAAATGCTTTGAAATCGAACTCGCACTACAAGACTTAGGCATACCTGTTTTTCATGACGATCAGCATGGCACGTCTATCACTTTATTAGCTGCACTCATCAATGCCGCAAAACTAGCTAATAAAAATCTACATGACCTACGGGTCGTCATCAACGGAGCAGGTGCAGCTGGAACAGCCATCACCGAACTCCTACTCTGTATTGGGCACGACCCCAACACATGCACCCCCGTAAAAGATATTATCGTGTGTGACACCAAAGGTATTATTTCGGCAAAACGCGAAGATATTCTATCAAATCCGACAAAGCTGAAGCTAGCAGCGATCACCAATAAACAACATCAGTGCGGAACACTCGCGGATGCACTAAAAAATGCAGATGTCTTTGTCGGCGTGAGCGTTGCAAATGTAGTAACAAGTGAGATGATCAAAACAATGGCAGACAAACCCCTTATTTTTGCAATGGCCAATCCCATACCAGAAATCATGCCAGACGAAGCTAAAAAAGCCGGCGCATTTATTGTAGGTACAGGTCGAAGCGATTTTTCAAATCAAATCAATAATGTCCTCGTATTTCCTGGTATTTTCAGAGGCGCAATGGATGCGCACGCCCCGCATATCACGAACAAAATGAAACTCGCCGCAGCCTTTGCACTTGCGAATACATTAGAAAATCCAACCATCGATAAAATTATTCCCGACGTCTTTGATACAAACGTAGTTAAAAACGTAGCCTCCGCTGTCAAAAATGCATATCTAAATCCCTAACAACTTATGATAAACTAATCTGCAAGATGCCACTCAAAAAACCCCTTCCTCTTTTTTTACTCTACACCTTCATTTCCACCTTCACTTACGCAAGCCCACCTATTCCTATGACCCCTCTGTATCAAACCGATGCAACCGTTCTTGACGTAGCTTTTTCCGAAGATGGTAGACGCATCGCGTACGGAACATCAGACAAAATTGTTATCAAAGAATTAGAACGCGACACCATTCTATTTATAGTAGATACTCCAAAAAATTACACAACCATGCGCTTCAGTCCCAATGGCAGATACATTAGCTATAAAAACGGACAAGCCATCACAATATGGAATCTAGAACGTCAAAAAATACAGGTTCAGTTTCAAGCGTTTGATAAAGAACTAAAAGACATGCTCTTTAGCCCCGATAACCGACTCCTGTGTGCTATCGGAAAAGACAGTGAAGTAAAACCCAATGGAGACACACTTGATAAACCACTTATCAAATTCTGGGATGTTGAAAGAGGTGGCAAAATAAGCGCTTTCAACCCCCATACTAAAGCCATTAAAGCGGTAGCATTCAACCCCAATAGCCAAGAAATCGCATCTTGTGGAGACGATGAAACAAACATCAAATTATCAGAAATTAACAACGGAAAAAAACGAAAAGAGTGGTCACTAACCACAGATAAAGATCCCATCTATCCAACAGCCCTAGCGTATAGCAGGGATGGACAACTTTTGGCCGTCGGAGCAAATAACGCCACCGCATGGATTTATAATTTGCGAGAAAACAATCGGTTAAAAAGTCGTCTAAAAGGATCCCCCCTCCCCATACAAGACGACGAAAATGCTATACGAAGCATCGTCTTTAGTCCCAACAATCAGCTCATTTTTGGCGCAAATAGCAGGATTTTTGTTTGGTCTAACCAAACAGATAAAAATCTTGCAACACTCGCAGATCCCTACGGCCCCAATACACTATACAGCAACCCGTACAAACCCATTCTCATTGCGGGTAGCGCAACCGCCACGTTTAAAGGCATAAAAAGTTGGAACCTAGATAGTCTCAATCCCAAAAAAGCACTCTATACTCAGCTTAGACAAGAAATGGATCTATGGAACAAAGCCGAACCGTTTGAAACAAAAACAACGTACCTTTCCCGTATCAACATGAGCTCAGACTACGTCTCTGACGCGTTGAAAAAAGCACTCAATCTACTGGACCCTATTCTTGGAATAGACCGTGAAATACGGGTTCAAAATAATGACACCGAACTTTCAATCAAAGCGCCAGGATTACAACCATTTACCGTTAAAATTCCTAAAAACACCCTCTCCAAAGAAACCACCATCTCAAGCCTACAATTTGAAAACCTTTCGATCGAACGCAATGAACGATTTGACGAAAATACACTCTGGCACGTTAAAGCAGCAACGCTAATACTTCCTGAACAAAAAGTAACACTGTCCTATTCAGAAAATCCCAACGCACCGCCGTTATCTACCGCACCCCATTGGGAAAACAATTCTTTCGAAACAGCAGATCTTGTCAGTCTGACAGAAGCCGCAAACCAAGGGAATATCTTCGCACAGTACCAACTGGCAAAAAAACAAGAAGGCGAAGGTCAAATCGAAACTGCAAAAGTAGGGTATGAGTCCTCAGCAGAAAAAGGACACCCCGATGCACAACATAGGCTTGGGAAATTGCTCCAGCATTCAGACTCAGAAAAAGCCATGTCACTTTTCTTACGTGCAGCTAGCAACTCCCACACAGAAGCACAATATGAACTTGGAAATGGGTATATCCAAAAAGGCACCTCCTATTACAACCCTGAAAAAGCACTCTATTGGCTAACACAATCTGCGGGAACAGGTACAGCTACACACCAATATGAGCTTGCAAGACTCTATGAAGGGGCCACAGATATTCCACCTAATTTAGGTCTCGCTCTCTATTGGTATACCAAAGCAGCCGAGAACAAAAACATAGATGCCCAAGCACGTCTGGGAGAACTCTATAGTGGAAATATAAAAATGAACACGAATAAAACCCTCGCGGAGTATTGGCTCAAATCAGCAGCGCTACAAAGTCATCCCAAGGCTGAGTTTAGCTACGGAACTCTCCTTCTACAACGAAAAGATACCCAAAATGAAATCGATGGACTTCAGTGGATCAGAAAAGCCGCCGAACAAAATCTACCAGAAGCAAAACTTCTTCTTGCAAATCGCTACCTCAATGGAACAGGGGTTGTACAAAATAAAGCAAAAGCCATGAGATTCCTACAAAACCAAGCAACAGAAAATCGCCTTATACTAAACTCAGATATCGGAACAGATATCCTCCAAACCATTAAAACCTACTTCAACCCAAAAACAAACGAAAATCCAGAGGCCGAAACATTAGCCAATAGAGGGATCGAAGGATTTAAAAATGGGCTCACCCGAATTGGGCAAAAACAAATAGAAGAAGCCATCGCCAAAGATCCAAAATTATTCTACATGGACGATTGTTGGTTCCTTTTTTCAGAAGCCACCATTCCACTACAACTTGCTAGTCAATACATGAAAGCGCTTTACCCAAGTAAAAAAGACAGTCCCGATTTTTGGATTGACTATGCACATCTTGCAAATCTTGCAGGACAACCCCAATTGGCATTGCAAGCACTTAAAAATATCCCCCCATTAACCATACACCTTTCTGGAGATCTCCAACTACTCATCCAAACCCTAAGCGAAGTCCTCAAAGCAACCGCTTATATGGAAGCCGGCAATGAACTAGAAGCGCTAGAACATCTATATGCTTACGGAAAATTCGACAAAGACAATGCCGCACTGATTCACTATATCAACAACTGGTGCACGCCACTCTTGAAAAATAAACAGCGCCTAAGTTTTGCTACTTCAATCCCAGAAAAAGCCTGGACAGGGACATACAAGCCCATCGTTTCTCAAGAACTCTACAACCTATTTCAAAACACAATGGAACCCGCAATCAAACCTGTTGAAGTAGCCCCTCCGACAATCCCTACACCGTCGACGACGACAAGCACACCCAATGTCACACCAACACCACTCCCTACAAAGTGATCAGGATGCTCTAAGCACAAGAACGCCTAGCCTAGAAACCGTACAAACATACGTCCATATCGCGACACAATGGGAAGAACAAGATCGCATTTTAAAATCCATTGAAGCCCTACAAAAAGCCAAAGAAATAAACAGTACGCTATCAGAAGCAGAAACAGAAGACATCGCAATACACATTGAATGCGCACTAGGCTCACACTGGAGAACCCTAGGAAAATACAAAAGGTCATTCGCCCATTATAAAAATCACTTAAAACTACACGAAAAAAAACACCTCGAAAAACCCCATATTCAAATTGCACTTGCGCACTTCTATCTTGCTGGGTTATATGAAAGTGTATGGCGACTTGATCCTGCAATCCATCACTATGAACACGCTGTAGCCATATCAGCAGTCATCCTTCAACCAAACGATCCCAACTTAATACACCTCAAAAAACAGGCTGCGGCTGCAAAAAATTTAAGAACAGGCGCTCCAAATTAATCTAAAGAACCCTCAATTTCTTTAAGAGAAGATTGCACAACAAAAAGCCCACCTTCTTCATCAGAATAAACCAACGTCTCTTCGTCAACTTCCAACCCTAGAGAAGAAAGTAAAACAGCCATCGCTTCTGGATCTAACATCGACCCTTGAATATCTGACAACCGCTTTCTAATTTTGCTCAATTCTTCTTGAGATTTCATAGAAATAATTAAATCAACCGCACCAAATCCTAGCTTTGATAAAACCAAAGCTCTGTCTTGCGTCACAGGAACTAAATTCAACTCTTTTAATGTCCCTAGTGCAGAACTGCCTACTTCAGTAGTCACGCGCGTCACTACTTTTGGATCAAGACCTAACCCCTCAAAAACACGCTGAAAGCCTTCGGATCTAAAGTGCTTAGCCATCACAGAATCTATTGAATTTCCAGGGGATTTTGGAATAAATGAAGGCCCAACCGCACCAATCCCCACGCCTAACGATCCCCCTTTGTTTGTACGTTAAGGGTCACCAATTCATTCTCGTCGGTATGGGTCAATAAATAACTACCCAATGAAATCATCTTACGCTTATCTTGGTTAGTACCTTCTTTTCCGTTCACAAAAATTTTACCAGTATGACGATCATACACAAATGTCACGCCCGCTTCAAAGGGGATCTTTTGATACAACACAATTTTATCGTCACTCTCGGCATAGATAATCTTGCTACCATCAGGAAGGGTTTTACTTTCATCTGCAAACTGAACAATCTTAGCTTTATTTTTAGGTTGGCTCAAAAATTCTTTACTTCTCATAAGTCTACATTATACAAATCTACGCAAAATTTACAACGCCAAAGAAATTTAAAGATCAATGTCCACGCCAACCCATAGCCATAGCAGAAACAATTGCTGCCATTTGCGCAGAAACATTGTCAGCAGGAAATGTTTTTTCTCCCACATTTTGAGAATCCCAACCAACCAATGCAGAACCCATCATCCGACGAGATAAAGTCAATTGGTGTTGTTCAAACTTAACCAAATCAGAATCCACTTTCGCATACGCCGCATAAGAACCCTGCAAATCTGGGCTGCCCACGATCTCACTGAGCCACGACAACCCTTCTTGGCACTGGCTAGAAATTGCCGAAAAAAGCTTATCATGCCCCACCATAGATTGATGTAACGTTTCTAAAGAAATTAAGTTAAAGTGTTCGATCATCTTATAAATTTCAAACTCAAAAACAGAATTTTCTTTAACCATTATCTTTAAATCTTCTAAAGTCTTACCCGAAGATAAATAAGCCGTCATTGACGCATGAAAATCCACAACACTTCCGATTGGCCCCCCCGTTAACATCGTAAAATTAGCAACCGTAATCGCACGCTCTGTCTGGACTGGAAATTCTGCAATCTTCCCAAATTCTTTCACACGAGAAGACCATGGAAATTTCATAGCCGCCGCTACCATAGGATTTTCTCTAAGCCATGCATGATATAACATTCCCAATTCTGATAAGATCGATTTAGCTCCTTCTGCAGTACCACAAAACGATTGATACGCTTCCCCCCCCGGGGCATTAAACTCTTTTAAAAATTTAATTTGGTCTTCATTAAGCGTAACAGGATTTTCAATGCCATTCTGAATCAGTCCAATCATTGTATCCAAAAATTTCTCAGCCGCAGGAACATTCCACGCAAAATGATGCAACGTACCAGGCTGAACTGTTAACATTAGACTTCTTAATTCTTGAGCACCCAATAGAGACAACAGTTTTTCAAATAAATGCCCCCCAAATCGCATCGGCCCAGACCCCGTCCCTTGGTGAGCCCGCATCGCAGACATTTCTTTGCTTCCCCAAGTTGCTTTTGTCGCTCCCAAAAGTGCGTAAACACCATTACCCAAACCAGACCCTCTAGGAATATCACTAAACGCTTTCATAAATCTCGTAATCTTTTCTACGCTTTCTAAAAAGTGCAAAACTTCTTTTGCCCCTTCCAAGGCAGACGCACTCTCAAACAAAGGGAAAAAAGATACCC
The DNA here is from genome assembly GCA_009691415.1 of Candidatus Margulisiibacteriota bacterium. Classification (GTDB taxonomy): domain Bacteria; phylum Margulisbacteria; class Marinamargulisbacteria; order SXXA01; family SICP01; genus SICP01. Next base: position 11,302 of record SICP01000009.1, on the reverse strand, counting down.
CTGAAGAAGCGCCAACTTCTTCAGGTAAAGAATCTGATGCTATTTTCAATAACACTTGCGCAGACAAAACATCACTTGCAAGCTCGCAATTTGCTAAAACCAAGCTATCGATACGATCAGGATTACTTCCATTAAGCATAGCCAAATTACGAAGATAATCCATCAAGGGTCTAGTGAATTCCGTCTCAGGCTTTTCAGGATCCAAGCGGCCTTCCAAGCTAAGTTTTTTCAATAAAAACCCCCGTAGCCCCACTTCATCTCTAGGTGCACTAGGAAATAAAGTTGCAAACGCTGCACGAACAACATGCGTATCCACACGCCCCTGTGCAGCCATACCATGCAATCCCAACACAGTCATTTCAGACTGAAGCGCTAAAATAACACCTGAAGTCTCGTCCGTTTTTATTGTATCAAGCCTAGCAATAATTGCACTCAAATCATTATGCTCTTTCAATGAGTTTCCCAAAGCAAACAACAGTATTTTTGGTGTGCCTCCAGGTTCGGAAAGCTGACTAAAATCATTTGAAAACAGTTGTTTAAATTTATCCTGAATATCTTTTGGCATTTGCTTATCCAACTTCCCAGAAGCATCTAAATACGGCCTAATCTCCAATGACGCCAATGCCAAATTTAACTGAATACTTTGATCAACATGTCTGTGCAGAGTTTGAAGGTCCTGTAAGATTTGGGCGCGATCTCCATTGAGATTAATCGCATCTAACAAAGTCACGTATCGCTCCAAAACTTTTTTTTCTAAGCGGAGCATTCCGTCTGTAAAAATACGGTCATGATTAGGTGCGCGATCATAATCTACTCTGATCCAAGTGATAGGTTGAAAAAACTTTCGCAAATCTTTTAATTCCAAATGCTCTGCCTGAACCAACTTGGCAGCAGCCTCAGATAACATTGCCAAAAACGGAAATACATCATCCACAGATTTTTGAATCGACGGAATTGTAGGCACCAAATCAATCGCAAATAATTCCTTCACACGGCCTACAACCTGAGACGCATCTGCACTCAAAATCTCTGCAGCTTTTTTGTATACGTCTACAGGAATACCCCGACAAGGATGCTCAGTCGTCACAATTGAAAGCAAGGGATGTTTTTCATTGACTTCCTCGGCCAACAGCGCTCTCAAATGGCTTCCATTTGAAGTAGGCACGACAGGATTCTCAAAGGCCAAAGCCATCACAGATCCAAGATGCGCCGTATACCGAATAGCCAATGGCTCAGTAGCATTAAAAAAAGAAACAGGCTGGGGAGGATAGAACTCAGACAAATGATACGTCAGTGCAGTAGAGAGCGCCGCCGTTTGACGAGCATCTTCCGATACAACTTGAGAAGCAGCATACAAAATTATCCTGATCCGTTCTAAAACGGTATCTGAAAACGAAAGATCTTCTTTAAACAACGTTAATAAATGTCCAATTTTTACTTCGACAGATTTTATTAAAATATCAGAAAGATCCTGTGTAGATCGTTGGGTTTTTGAAAGTGAAAGAACTTTAAAAAAAAGATGATACTTCATAATGACGACTCCTCTACCTGTGATGACTACCTACGTGGGCATTGTGTTTTAATATTTTGAAATAACTTCAGCGATAATTTGGCGCACCAAGTCTGGCTTGGCTTTTCCGCGCGTCTCCTTCATGACTTGCCCCATTAAAAACTCTGCCGATTGCGATTTTCCCGATTTAATTTTTTCCACAACATCAGGATTAGCGGCCAGCACTTTCTCAATAACCGGTATCAGTTCCGACGCATCAGAAACCTGAGCGCCACCTGATTGTGTTAATAACACATCGGCATTTTGACCTGTCTCAATCATTTTTTGTAACAAGTCTTTCATCATTTTTCCGGATATGGTTCCCGCTACCAAAAGAGCCAGCAGGCCTACAAATTTTTCAGGGGTCGCCATGGTCGATGCAAAACCTTCCGGTCTATCTTTCAAAAAGGCGTTTAAATCTCCGACCACCCATTTACAAATCTCTTTCGCAGGCACAACCCCCGAGACTTTTAAACAGGCCTCAAAATAAGCCCTCATGGTCATATCTTCGAGCAAAACGACTACATCTGAGTCAGTTAAAACCAAACCCAAATAACGATGCCTAATCTGCTCTGGAAGTTCTGGGAAATTCGCCAAAATATCCTGTAGCTGAAGTTTGGAAAGTACCAAGGGCAACAAGTCTGGATCTGGAAAATACCGATAGTCATGGGCCTCTTCTTTATCTCGAAGTGCCGTCGTCGTTTGTGTATCATCATGATAATTTCGGGTCTGCTGAATCACCACACCCCCCGCATCCAAAATTTCTTTTTGTCGCGCAAACTCCGATGCAATCGCCCGTTCAATACTCCGAAACGAATTCACATTTTTTACTTCAGTCCGCGTTCCAAATTTAGAAGTTCCAGAAGGACGCAAAGACAAATTAACATCTACACGCATACTGCCTTCTTCTAAATTTCCATCATTCACGCCAATAGTCCGTAAGATTATTCGTAACGATTCTACATACGCCCGTGCCTCAGCAGCAGACCGAATATCCGGCTCGGAAACAATTTCAATCAACGGCGTACAAGCCCGATTCAAATCCACCAAACTATGGGTAGATCCAGCTATAGCACCCGAGCCTTGATGCAACAGCTTACCGGCATCTTCTTCCATATGAATACGCGTAATACCAATCCGTTTGATTTGGTCATCCACAACAATATCCAAATGGCCCCCCAAACATAAAGGTAACTCAAACTGGCTAATTTGATATCCTTTGGGCAAATCAGGATAAAAGTAATTCTTGCGAGCAAAAACAGACGTCTCCTGAATATCACAATTCAACGCTTTACCTGCAATCACCGCCATCTCAACGGCTCGCTTATTTAAAACAGGCAACGATCCCGGCATCCCCAAACATACAGGACACACATGCGTATTCACCGCATCCCCAAAATGGGTAGAACACCCACAGAACAACTTCGTCTTCGTTTTTAATTGCGCATGGACCTCAAGCCCAATTACCATTTCGTACGTCGTAGTCATTACTGCATCCCACCCGGAACCTGCCGATGAAAATCCGTTAATTGTTGGTACGCATGCCCTACTCGCAAAACTGTTTCTTCATCAAATGCCTTACCCATAATTTGTAACCCAATCGGCATGCCATTAGAAAAACCAACCGGTATCGACATGGCCGGTAATCCACCCATATTTGCAGGAATGGTCGCAATATCTGCCAGATACATGGCCAATGGATTTTCACTATGTTCACCCGGCTTGAAAGCCGTCGTAGGTGTGGTGGGCGTTACAATAACATCATAGGTTTGAAAGAGTTTTTCAAATCCATTTTTAATCAAAGTTCGTACTTTCTGGGCTTTTAAATAATAGGCATCGTAATATCCTGAGCTCAATACATACGTCCCCAAAATAATACGGCGCTGCACTTCCGGGCCAAACCCTTCACCACGAGACCGTGTATACATTTCTTTCAAAGAATGCGAATCAGCACACCGATGCGTATAACGCACGCCATCAAAACGAGACAAATTGGCAGAGGCTTCAGCGGGCGCCAAAATATAATACGTCGACACCGCATAATCAAACATATCAAAACTAATTTCTTCCCACTCGGCACCCTGAGTTTTCAATAAATCCAAAGCCTTCATAGTGGCTTCTCGAATATCCGAATGCACAAATTCACCCATCATTTCTTTAGGAATGCCAATCTTCAAGCCCTTCACATCACGACTTAAACTCTTCGTAAAATCAGGAACTGCTTGTCGAGAAGACGTCGATTCTAACGGGTCAAACCCACACAACGCATTTAACAAATACGCGACATCTTCCACCGTACGAGCGAACGGGCCAATCTGATCCAAAGAAGATGCAAACGCCACCAATCCATACCGAGACACACGGCCATAACTCGGCTTCATTCCTACCAGCCCACAAAACGCAGCCGGCTGACGAATCGATCCGCCCGTATCTGACCCCAGCGCCACAATCGCTTCACCCGCCGCAACCGCAGCAGCCGATCCGCCAGAAGAGCCCCCAGGAACCCGATCCAAATCCCACGGATTAGCTGTCGTAAAAAAAGCAGAGTTTTCCGTAGAAGACCCCATCGCAAATTCGTCCAAATTGGTCTTGCCCACAGGAATCATTCCCTGCGCATTCAATCGATTAATCACTGTCGCATCATAAGGAGAAACAAAGTTCTCTAACATTTTAGACGAACACGTCGTCCGAGATCCCTTCAAACAAATATTGTCTTTAATCGCAATCGGAATACCCGCCAAAACAGGCAGCTCTTCCCCCGCATCAAATCGCAAATCCAAAGACCGTGCACGCTCATACGCCGTTTCTCTCAACAAGGAAATATAGGCCTTCACCTGAGAGTCTTGTGCGTCTACTTGGGCATACACCGCATCCAAAAGATCTACACACGTTAAAGAACGCGACTGTAACAATCCATGTAATTCAACAGCTGATTTGAAAATAGACATAGTTAACCCGCCAAAATCTTCGGCACCATAAACGCGTCCTCTTCCCACACGGGAGCATTCTCTTCTAAGAGCAAATCCGTATGCGTCACAACCACATCTTCACGAAGAACAGTCCCCTCATCATGCGCATGTGCACTAGGAGAAACATCAGACAAATCCAACGCATTCAACTGATCCATATAGGTCAAAATAACCTGGATCTGAGAAAAATAAAGAGCTTTTTTTTCAGCATCCACATCCAAATGCGCCAACTGAATTGCCCGATCAAGTTCTGAAAATTCTAAAGTCATAGGAAACCGTAGTATAAAGAATTACTTCAAATCAAACAACAAAAACTCAGCCTTCTCCGTCGCCACAATTTCCAGCAATGTTTCATGTGAAACCGCCACCCCATCTCCCACCATCATCGCCTCACCATTTACAGATAAAACGCCAGAAATCACCTGCATCCAAACGTGCCGCTTCTCATCCATGTGATACGAAATGGATTTCGAAAAATCCAAAAGCCCCCGATACAATCGAATATCCTGATGAATCCCCAACGGACCATCATCCTCAATCGACCCCACCAACAACCCCAGCGCATTTTCAGCCCGCTCAAGCCGCTTTTGATCATAGCGAGGCGTTACATTCTTCGTGTCCGGCATAATCCAAATCTGCAACAAATGCACCGGCTCTGTCTTGGAGTGATTATATTCACTATGCGTAATCCCCGTCCCCGCACTCATCACCTGAACATCCCCAGGTCGAATCACAGACTCATGCCCCATACTATCCTTATGCCCCAACTCCCCAGAAATCACAAACGTCATAATTTCCATATTGTCATGACCATGCGTCCCAAACCCCATGCCAGGCGCAATCACATCCTCATTGATCACCCGCAAATCCCGAAAATGCATCTGCGCCGGATCATAGTAATCCGCAAACGAAAACGTATGAAACGACCGTAACCACCCCTGATCAGCAAACCCACGATCCGCACTTTTTCTTAGTTTTAACATAGGGTGTTAATGCCCCCGCTCCCGCAAAACCCCAACAACATCCTCAAAGCACAACCCTTGCTCACACAAAACCATCAACAAATGAAACAACAAATCCGCAGACTCATTCTTCAACTCATTTGCATCACGATTCTTCGCCGCAATAATGACCTCACCCGCTTCTTCTCCAATCTTCTTCAAGATCCGATCTAGCCCACTCTCAAACAACTGAGCCGTATACGACCCCGCAGGCAAATTCTTCTTCCGATCTCTTAGCTTCGCCTCTAACTCTTCAATAAACACATACGTCTCCTTCCAGTTTTTATATTCCTAACTCACAAACCAAACCTGATTAGGCCCAACCAAATTTTCAATGTTCGAAAAACACTCTGCATCATCCGACACCCAATACTTCCGATGCGTCAAAATCGTCTGTTCGTCTGTACGCAAATACACCGGCACAGACCCGCGATGTTTTCGAATTACCGCCTGCAATTCCGACAATATCTTTAAATCATCCACGCTGTCCACATCAATATAAAGCTGGCGCTGCATCTGAGATTGATCCAACACTTCCATCGTGTCACAACGCATCGATTTTTCTTCTTCGCCAAAACGAAGTCGGCCCCGAACTTTCACAACCTGGTCATCTTTAAACCAAGCCGCATACTGGTCAAACTGATCGCTCTGAAACACCAACACCGTCATCTCCGCATTAAAATCTGATAGGCGCCCTACCAACATTTCTTGTTTATTTTTGCTAATGAGACGACGACAATCCGACAAAATGCCCATCACTTCAACCCACTTACCATCTTCTGACGGCCCCAACTTTCCAATCGTTTTTGACATCCCAGACAACCGATCTTTATACGCATCAAGCGGATGCCCCGAAATATAAAGACCCAACAATTCCTTTTCCATCAACAACATTTCATGCGGACTAAACACACGATAATCGTCCGATTCATTCGAAAAAACCATGGGCGTCGATTGCGTCATGCCTCCAAATAAACTCACTTGGCCATTACTCCGTTCTTTCACCGCAATCTGGGCTTGTTCCAACACATTTTCATAGGAGGCCAATAGCTTTGATCGCTCACCAAACGCATCCATCGCACCGGTCTTGATCAAACTTTCTACCACACGTTTATTCACCTGACGCAAATCCACCCGCATACAAAAATCAGACAAATTCGTAAACGGGCCTTTGTCAGATTCACGATGCGTAATAATACTTTCGATCGCACCTTCACCCACGTTTTTAATCGCGCCCAAACCAAATCTGATCCCGCCGGGAACAACTGTAAAGTCATGACGAGATTCCATAATAGATGGCGGCAAAATAGGGATTTTCATCGCCTTACATTCATCAATATAAAGCGATGTTTTATCGCTAACACCCACCACACTCGACAACAACGCCGCCATATAATCCACAGGATAATTGGCTTTTAAATAGGCTGTTTGGTAGGAAATTAATGCATATGCCGCACTATGTGATTTATTAAATCCATACTCTGCAAATTTGTAACACAAATCAAAAATACGCTTCGCTTTATCCAACGGAACCTGTTTTTTCTCGGCCCCATCCATAAAGAGTTCGCGCATTTTATCCATTTCAGACTTTTTCTTTTTACCCATCGCACGACGCAATACATCGGCTTCTCCCAATGAGAATCCAGCCACCGTACTTGCAATTTGCATTACCTGCTCTTGATACACAATCATGCCGTAGGTATCACTCAAAATTGGTTCCAACTCCGGCAAGTCATACTTCACCACCGTCTCGCCCAATTTATTAGAAACAAATTCGCTCACCATTCCCGATCCCAAAGGACCCGGACGATACAGTGCCAATAACGCAATAATGTCTTCAAAAACACTGGGCTTCATGTCTTTAATCAGCTGACGCATACCGCGTCCTTCCAACTGAAAAATCCCCGCAGTTTCGCCAGAACACAACAAGTTATACGTTTTTTTATCTGTTAAATCCAAAGCAATTAAGTCAATCTCGACACCATGATGACGACGTATCAAACGCAACGCATCGTCCATCACCGTCAAGTTTCGAAGACCCAAAATATCCATCTTCAACAACCCAACTTTCTCAAGCTCCACCATAGCGTATTGCGTCGTCACCTGGCCGTCATTGAGCGTCAACGGCACGACTGTAGAAAGCGGATCGCGCGAAATCACCACGCCCGCAGCATGGGTAGACGCATGTCGAGACACACCCTCCAACTCCGCACCAATCTCCAAAAGCTCCCGAATCTCCGGCCTAGAATCCTGCAATTTCTGCAACTCCGGAACCTGCTCAATCGCCTCTGGAATACTCGTATATTGCCCCGGAACCGAAGGAATTAATTTGGCAAGAGGATCTACTTCTGAAAGCGGAACACTCAATACACGTCCTACATCTCTAATGACACCCCGAGACGCCATCGTCCCAAACGTAATAATTTGAGACACGCAATCTGCCCCATATTTCTGGACAATATAGGCAATGACTTCGCCACGACGACGAATACAAAAGTCCAAATCCACATCCGGCATCGACACCCGCTCTGGATTCAAAAACCGCTCAAAAAGCAAGTTATAGCGCAACGGATCAATACGCGTAATATTTAACGCATAGGCAATAATCGAGCCCGCAGCAGATCCCCGACCCGGCCCAACCGGAATCGACTCCCGATCACAAAAATTCAAAAAATCATAAATAATTAAAAAATAAGGTGCATACCCCATCTTAATAATGACGCCCATTTCATACGCCACACGTTTCCGAATTTCATCCGTACTCTCAGGATATTTCTTTGTAATACCTTCTTCGACCAACCGCTCCAAGTACGCTTCATTGGACAATCCATCTGGACAGTCAAATCGTGGCAACTGTACCTGATCCGTTTCCAAAACCAAATTACACAGCCCCGCAATTTTTGCTGTATTTGCAATCGCTTCCGCATCATCAGGAAACAACGCGACCATCTCATCAGGCGATTTAAAATAAGCCTCTTGCGTCTGAAACTGAAGCCGCGCATCATCTTCCAACCGCTTGCCCATCTGAATACAATTCAAAATATGCCGAAGCTTAGACCCACTCTCAGCCGCATAATACACATCGTTAGTCACAACTAAAGAAATATCAAACTCAGCACCCAATAATCTCGATTCACCATTCACCAAATCTTCCATCGGCAATCCCATTTTCTGGATTCCCAAATAAAAATCTGATCCATAAATCGTTTTCAAATCCACCGCCAATTTACGCGCTTCTTCTCCACGATTAGACCGAATCTGATACCCCACGCTCCCATTCACCCCAGGAGAAATCGCAATCAACCCTTCCGAGCGCTCACGCAAATGCGCCAAATCAATACGAGGCTTATAATAAAACCCCTGCAAATGCGACACCGTCACCAAGTGAATTAAATTCTGATACCCCACATAATCTTTACACAACAAAATAAGGCGATCCAACCCACGCTCTTTCACCGTAATATCAGGCGTCACATACATCTCACACCCAATAATCGGCTTCAGCCCCCGAGCCTTCGCCTGCAAATAAAAATCAATCACCCCATACATCACGCCATTATCTGTCAAAGCGACAGACGACATCCCACTCGCCTCTGCCGCATCCAAAATCTTAGGAATACGAAACGGACTTTCTAAAAGAGAGTAATCAGAGTGGCAGTGAAGGTGAACAAAAGAAGACATGGCCATCATCTTAACATAAGACCCCTTAAATACAGATTGACTTCTTCAGACAAAAATATTATAGTTTTTATATAAAATTTGGAGGAGAGAAAGTGGAAAACCCATTTAAATACGGAGACCCAGTAGAAGGATCTTTTCGATTAGAACGAAAAGCACTCAAAAAAACCCTGATCGAATTCCTCAAAAATCGTATACACACGGTACTAATAGGTCCCAGAAGATTTGGAAAAACCTCCTTTATTTTGGACCTCCTGCAAACTCTAAACTCAGAAAAATTTCAGACCATCTACATCGATGTCCTCAATGTCACATCACACAGAGACTTCCTACAACAACTCCTGATAGGAATCGAAAGCCACAAGAGCACCTCCAGAAAATTTCTCGATCCCCTCAAATCACACATCAAACATATCAAACCAGAAATCAGTTTAGACCCGCTCCCAAAATTCAGCCTACTCATTTCAGAAAATCCGATCACAGAAACAGACGTCAAAGCACTTATTCTCAAAACCCTAGACTCACTTCAAACTTTAGGGAAAAACGTATGTATTGCACTGGACGAATTTCAAGCAATAGGCGAACTCGAAGACAAGGGTTGGCTAGAAGCAACGCTTCGAACCAAAATGCAACACACGAAAAATATCTCATTCATTTTTAGCGGATCCCGTCACGCCATCATCCACGACATGTTTAACAACAAAAACAAACCGTTCTATCGATCATGCCAGCTCATCGATTTCCCGCCATTGGACATAGAGTTTAGCGACTGGATATTAAAAAAACTCGAGAAAGCAGGATTCTCATCCAATCTAGATACCATCCACTATCTTCGCAAGATAGTCGACGATAGCCCTCATTATGTACAAATGGCCTGCTTTCACCTTGTAGCAAGCAATCATAAACACATCACAAAAACAACAATAGACACCATACTCAAAAATATTACATCACAAAATAATTACCCCTACCAAATGCTCTTAAATATGCTATCCCCAACACAAAAACGCGTGCTTCGAATGGCCGCAAAAGAAAAGGAAGGACTGTTCTCTAAAGCCAATTTAGAAAAATATGAAATCAAATCCCCCGCCCATATCTCCCAAGCCATCAATTCCCTAATAGAAAAACAGCTCATCGAACAAGGCCTAAAAAAAGGCGCCATCACCTTCGACGACCCCCTCTTTGCAATTTGGCTAGAGTCTCTACCCATATAATGAATACCTGAGGAAACCAGATCTAACTTGACCAACACTGTCTCAAGGAAAATCTTCTTAAGAAGAAAGCGTAAATTTTATGCTTAAACTTCTATTGCGCAACAGTCCCTTCTCATGCCCTGTATCTACAGTTTCTCGAATAAACAGAAACCTTCCATTACCTGTAACCAGTATATAAAACAAATTTCTCATGCCCTGTATCTACAGTTTCTCGAATAAACAGAAACCTTCCATTATCTGTAATAAGATCAGCAAATTTTTTTGCCATTGGAGCCTCCTCTTTATCAGACATAAATTCAGAAGTAATCACAACTCTTCCTCCTGGCTTCACAAGATCGGCAATAGCTTTAGCCGCATCCTGATCATTACAAAGCTGCCCATCACACAAAAAAATTGTCACCAAATCATAGCCACCCTTATGCTTCTCATGCGCAGAAAGCGCTTCCAATCGATCACTTGTAAATTGAAGTTTTTCAGATTCCATGAATGATTTCTTTGCTTCTGCTAATGCTTCCAAATCAAGATCAACACCAAGAACAAATTCTGCACCTCTTGATTTTGCTTCATTACAAAAGTGACCAAATCTAGACCCAACATCCAGGATACGTTGACCCATCACGTCCAACTTATCCCCAAAAAAAATAGCCCTCAAGAGATGGATATTAAAAACATTACCACCAGAATCGAACACACATTCCTTAACCGGAACATGGTAAACCAAAAAAAACAGTCCCTCACCCTCTTTAACCGAAAAAACTCTATCTGAACCAGTCTTTATTCCCGCCAAAGCAGTCTCTAGCCCATCCAGATTCTCAGAAAAATAAAGCATGCCGTCCATAATGTCTAACTTGACTTGAGGTAATTTTTGGAAAACAGCATTTAATGCATCTA
>SICP01000008.1 GCA_009691415.1 Candidatus Margulisiibacteriota bacterium | reverse complement strand
AATATAACTGGTTTTCCCGGCAGAAATAATGGGCTTTGCCCACAGTACAACAAGAACACGCGGTTTCGGTTTGGAAGATTTTGGTAACTTAGGGATTTTTTTTTGCAACTGATTCACTAATACGCGGGCGTTCTCAGTCCGATTTAGTTTTTTTCCAATGGATAAAATCAGGCTATAAATAGCTTCAATAGATTTAGGAGAAGACAAAATCGCTGCATTAAGATGAAGGTCTTTTAATTTTGCAAAATCACTCGATTTATTCCCAACCCCCAAAACCAAATCGGGATGAAGTGACACAATCGATTCAAAATTCAAAGTCGCATCACCAACACGAGGAAGTGCTTTTGCGGCTTCAGGGTACGTACACCACCGCGTCGCACCTACCAGTGAAGGGCCTTCTCCCAACGCGTATACAATTTCGGTTACAACCGGAGAAATCGACACAATACGCAGTGCATGGGCAAGCGAGGAAAAAGAAAGGAGTGCAGCGAAAATAAGTCCAAGATAAAGAGTCATAAATTTGGGGATATACTAGCATGATTATTTCCCTTCTCTTAGTAAATAAGGTACGTCATGTAAATTTTGTAAAAATATATTATTGATGAATAATATGTTCCGGAGGTAGTCTAATTGTTGTGATTCTAAGTAGAGGAGCGTATGATATGACAACGATGTTTGATATTTCCATTTATGATCCCATGAAGCATTTGAAGCGTCTGAAAAAAGCTGGTTTGGTAGACACTCTTGCAGAAATTCACGTGGAAGAAACCGAAAAAGCGATTCACGCCGTTTCTCAGTACATTAAAGAAGACCTCCATGAAAAAAAACATGCAACAAAATCTGATCTTAAGGAAGTCAAGCATGAACTTAAGACAGAAATTAGCGAAGTTAAGACTGAGATAAAAGAACTCAAGACAGAGATAAAGGTTCTAGATAGACGAGTAGGGACTTTAGAGACAAAAATAGAATATTCAAAGAATCAAATACTGATATGGACTTTTAGTATGCTGATCATTTTTGCTAGTCTTATTCTAGGTGTAATGGCTAGAGGTTTTGGATGGCTTCACTAACATGATCTTAGTTGCAGGTGGTGCCGGATATATTGGCTCCCATACACTTAAACAATTGGCAAAAAAGTATCAGGCAATCACGTTTGATAATCTCAGCGCAGGGCATCGTGAAAATGTAAAATGGGGCAGATTTTTTGAAGGTGACTTGGCTGATATCGAAAGTCTACGCACATGTTTTCGCGAAAATGCTATCACCGCCGTCATGCATTTTTGTGCCTTTGCCAATGTCGGTGAATCCGTAAAAGATCCCGAAAAATACTATCAAAACAATGTCGCCAATACGCTCAATTTATTATCGGTCATGCGCGAATTTGGTGTCTCCTATTTCATTTTTTCATCGACGTGTGCCACTTACGGAAATCCCACTACGCTAACCCTGTCCGAAACCCATGCCCAAAATCCCGTCAATCCCTATGGCGCCAGCAAACTCATGGTCGAGCAAATCGTCAAAGACTATGCCAAAGCCTATGGACTCAAATACGGATTTCTTCGGTACTTTAACGCAGCAGGAGCAGATCCAGACGGAGAAATCGGCGAAGCCCATGATCCAGAGACGCATCTCATCCCACTGGCCATTTACGCCGCTCAAAAAAAACGAGATAAACTCACCATTTTTGGTAACGATTATCCCACGTCAGATGGCACCTGTATTCGAGACTACATCCACGTCAATGACCTTGCAAAAGCACATATTTCAGTTCTGGAGCATCTTGAAAAAGGACATGAAAATATAGAGCTCAATCTTGGAACAGGGGTAGGGTATTCTGTGCAAGAAATTATTGCAGCAGTTGAAAAAATAACCGGTCTTCCTGTGCCTTATGAAATGGGGCCAAGAAGAGAAGGAGATCCCGCAGTCTTGGTTGCCGATAATAAAAAAGCAAAAGAAGTACTCGGTTGGGAACCTACGTTTACACTGGAACAAATTGTTGAAACTGCCTGGCAATGGCACAACAAGTAACCGATTTTTTAATTATCGGTGCGGGTATCGTGGGTATTACCACGGCGCTATCATTAAAAAAAACATATCCCGACGCTAAAATTATTATCTTAGAAAAAGAGCCAAAGCTAGGCTGCCACGCGAGTGGTCGAAATAGCGGTGTCATCCATGCCGGATTTTACTATTCACCGGATAGTCTAAAAGCCAAAATGACACGCGCCGGAAACATCGCCATGAAAGCCTTCTGCGAAGAAAACAATATCCCAATGAACTGCTGCGGAAAACTGGTTGTTGCACGAAACGAAGACGAAAAAAATACCCTCAATCTCTTAAAAGAAAGAGGCGATGCAAACGGTGTTCCGTTAGAACTGATCTCAGCCACCGATGCTAAAAAAATCGAACCCCGCGTCAAGACTTTTGAATCTGCGCTATGGTCACCCACAACGGCCTCTGTTGATCCCACTCACGTTCTCTCTATTATCGCCCAAAAAGCAACAGATTTAGGCGTTGAAATTCATTACAACAGCCTAGGTTACAAGCAGTATGACGCAGCTTATACAATCAATTCGGCTGGACTCTATGCCGACAAAATCGCACAAGACTTTGGCTTTTCAAAATTCTATAGAATTCTCCCCTTCAAAGGCCTTTATCTCTATTCTGACGAACCAGCAGGTGCCATCAACACCCATATCTATCCTGTCCCCAACATCAAAAACCCCTTCTTAGGTGTTCACTTCACGCTTACCACAGACAACCATCTCAAAATCGGACCGACCGCCATTCCTTGTCTTTGGCGCGAACAATATCAAGGCCTCGATAATTTTAAATTTAACGAACTCATGGAAATTGGACAGAGACAACTCGGCTTACTCTTTCGAGGCGGCTTCGATTTCCGTTCTCTAGCCATCGAAGAACTCAAGAAATATTATCGCCCCCATCTTGTTTCTCAGGCTGCAGAACTTTTAGAAGGCATACACCCAAGCCAATATACCCGTTGGGGCAAGCCAGGTATCCGGGCACAACTCATGAATATCGAAACCCACACACTAGAAATGGATTTTGTAATGGAAGGCGACGCAAAATCGTTGCATATTTTAAATGCCGTTTCGCCAGCATTCACCTGTGCATTTCCGTTTGCCGATCGAATAGTAGAGCGGGTGGGGGCGTTGATTAAATAGAAATTTAACTTTTATGCCAAGCAATCTGTCCGATATAGTCAGTCTTCACAACATCTACACCGGAAGCTCTGAGAATGCTATAGGGTTTTGCATCTAAATAGTTTCCTGGATTTCAGTGGAACGATTGGGTTTTATCCGCACAATGATTAAAGAAAGTTCGTATGTTGAAAAATTCATGAGTAACTCTTTAGTTTTTATGATTTGTAATGACGCGGACAACGGTTTCCAATTCTTCTTGTGTTAACCCCGAAAAAATTGGGATAGATAACACTTCGGTTGCCGCTTTTTCGGATTCAGGAAAATCACCCGCTTTATATCCCCAGTGCTCAAAGCATGATTGCATATGAAGTGGTACAGGATAATAAATAGAGTGACCAATATTTTTAGCATCTAAGGCATTAATCATCGCCACACGATTTTTAAGTCGCAATGTGTATTGATTATAAATCATGCCATTTCCCTCTTGGACATAAGGCGTGTCTAAAATACCTTTGAAGGAGGCATCAAAAAAGGCTGCATTTTGGCGACGCACCGCATGATGACCTTCCAGGAAAGGAAGTTTCACCAAGAGCACCGCTGCTTGCAATGGATCTAGCCGGAAATTGCCGCCAATTAAATGATGGTAATATTTGGGTTTGGATCCATGAACACGCAAAATTTCTAATTTATCAGCAAGCGCTTCGTCATTAGTCGTGACAATCCCACCATCTCCACAACATCCCAAATTTTTGCTCGGAAAAAATGAAAAGCAACCAATTGTTCCAACCGATCCAGCCTTTTTGCCTTTGTAAGTAGATCCAATGGCTTGCGCAGCATCTTCAATAACAAATAAATTGTGACGTTTGGCAATATCCATAATCGGATCCATGTCCGCCATTTGTCCAAATAAATGGACTGGCATAATCGCCTTTGTTTTAGGCGTGATAGCGGCTTCAATTTTTGCTGGATCAATGTTGTATGTCAGCGGATCAATATCAACAAATACAGCCTTAGCACCCACACGCGCAATACTGCCCGCAGTCGCAAAAAACGTAAAGGGTGTTGTAATGACTTCGTCGTCTTGACCAATCTCAAGAGCCATCAATGCAATGACCAATGCGTCAGTTCCGGAGGATACACCAACCGCGCGTTTTGCATCGCAATATGTGGCAATCTTTTTTTCTAATTCGGTAATTTTAGGACCCATAATAAATTGTGTAGAATCAACAACTTCTTCGATCGCTTTTAAAACCTCTGTTCGAATCGGCGCATATTCTCTGTGTAGATCAAGTAAGGGAACAGATTTAATTAATGTTTGCATGTTAAAACTCCTTCTATTTCTTGGACATGATTTTGAGATAGTACATAATATTTTTGACTTTTTTCGCAAAAGAAACGATCTGTGGCATCAAATTTTAGGTGCGTTCCGGCTTCAGAAATCCAGCCAATAACCTTTCCAGGATTTCCAACTACAATAGCAAAGTCAGGAACATCTTTCGTGACGACTGTACCCGCTCCGATCAAACAAAAACGTCCTAATGTGGTGCCACATACAATAGTCGCGTTGGCTCCAATACTGGCGCCTTCTTTAACAGTAGTCTTAAGATAAAACTTAGAACTAGCTTGTGGGTATTTGCTGCGAGGAATCATAATGTTGGTAAAGACCATGGAAGGTCCACAAAAAACATAATCCCCTAGCTCTACACCCTCATAAACAGAGACATTGTTTTGAATTTTGCAAGAATGTCCAATCTTAACATTGGTTCCAATATTGACGTTTTGTCCCAAGATACATTTTTTGCCGATGTCTGCATTTTTTTGAATATTAGAGAAATTCCAAATTTTAGTACCTTCGCCAATTACAGCGGCAGGATCTACGAATGCCGTTTCATGAACAAAAACCCCTTCCCGTTTAGAGGGTTCTGCAGAGCGTCTATGCAAATCATGTTCAGCCGTCTCAAGAATCTCTAGGACTTCGGCACCCTGTTCACCACTAATTAAATTATTTGTTTCTTTTCCTAATATACAATCAACAAAATGTTGCATTTCAGTTGTCAACGGTGCAGAATTTGGATAAGAAATACGTTCTGAAGGACCATCTCTTTTGATAGGTTCGCCTTCAACCCAATCGATGCCTTTTTTATATAGAAGCAAGGCTTTATCCTCGCTGGAATCTTCAAATGACAACATCCCCTTAGAGCCAATGACAACAAGCCTATGCTCCTTAAATGGATGTAGCCAGCTAACAAAGATATGGCCGACGATATTAGACGGGTACTGCAAAGTGGTAATAGTTGTGTCATGGATATGAGGTTGCAAAAATGCGCCCCCTGTCGAACGAACTTGGGTTGGTTTTTGACCTACAAAATATTGGAAAATTGAAATATCGTGTGGGGCAAAACTCCACAGGCTATTCTCTTCTTTACGAACTGTACCTAGATTCAGGCGATTACTATATATATATTGTAGTTTTCCAATCTCACCGTTTTCAATAAACGTTTTAATTTGACGAATAGCTGGATGAAAAAGTAATAAATGACCTGTCATAAGAATCAGGTTTTTAGATGAGGCTAAACGAACTAAATCCTTAGCATCATCAGAATTAAGCGTAATGGGTTTTTCAACTAAAACATGCTTCCCGTTTTCCAGAAGGGACTTAGCCACTTTGTAATGAACTTCAGCAGGCACTGCAATAGTATAGGCCGGAAAATCAAGTGCTCCAGACTCTTCTAGAGTAGAGAACAGGGGGGTATTTGGGTAAAGTGATCTAATGATATCCTGAGCTGCGGGAAAAGATTCTACGACTCCGCCTAATAGCCCCATTTCATGCAAGGCCTTAATATGGTTTCTTCCCCATCTACCTGCCCCAACTACACAAATCTTCATGCACGATCCTCTTATAAAATTGATAAAACTCGTATATAATACACAGAAAAAAATAATTAGGAAAATTTTTTTATAAACCCTTTGGAATTCTTTAATAACATTGCTATCTTTTAGCAAGCAACTAACATCACAAATCACAAGGGGTGTCCCATTAATACAACAAAAGTAGAACAGAAAACGGTCCCATTTTTTAATTACCCTGCAATCTTCAAACAAGACGCAGAAGAACTAACTAATATTTTTTTAGACATCGCCAATCGCGGTGCTTATATACTTCAGAAAGACCTCGTAGAATTTGAAACCAATCTTGCGAAATACTGCGGTATGAAATATGCAATCGGTGTAGCTAATGGAACGGATGCTATTGTGATTGCTTTGCGTGCAGCGGGTGTTATGCCTGGTGATGAAGTCATTTTTTGTACCCATACCTATGTTGCTACCGCCGCAGCGATTCATTTTGCAGGAGCCATTCCTATCGCCATTGATTGCGCACGCGATCACATGATGGATGTCAACCAAGTAGAAGCTAAAATTACGTCTAAGACCAAGGCTATTCTGCCTACACAGCTCAATGGACGTAGTTGCGACATGGAAGCGCTGGTAAAAATTGCAAAAAAACACAATCTCGTTATTGTCGAAGATGCCGCTCAAGCACTTGGTGCCACATTTAAAGGGGCTCACGTAGGGAGCTTCGGAAAGGCCGGAACGATTAGTTTCTACCCCGCAAAAACACTGGGATGTTTTGGTGATGGCGGCGCAATCTTAACTAACGATGATGAAATGTATGAGCAGATGATGTTGTTGCGCGATCATGGTAGAAATGCAGATGGGCTAGTTGTCACGTGGGGCTATAATTCGCGCTTAGATAATTTGCAGGCGGCGATACTCGATTTTCGTTTAGGTCAGTATAACGACATCGTCAAAAGACGTCGTGAAATTGCAGACTTATACCATCAGAAATTATCTTCTTTGTCCGAACTGTTGCTTCCTATTTCAACACAAGATGAAAAAGATAGACGGGATATTTTTCAGAATTATGAAATTGAAGCCGACCGTAGAAATGAATTACAGGCCTATCTCAAAGAAAATGGCATTGGTACTATTGTGCAGTGGGCAGGAACGTTAGTACATCAATTTAGAGATCTCAAAATTGAGGGAAATCTTCCTTATTCGGAAAACATGATTAGCCGTAGCCTTTTACTTCCTATTTATCCAACATTAACCAACGAAGATGTTGAGTACGTGTGCGATAAAATACGCACATTCTATAAACGCTAGATGACTACGCATCTCATAGAATCACTTGGTAATCTCTCCGACCCTCTTTGTTATCAAGAACCCATCAATATTGTGGGGGAAAATAAAGAGATTTTATTAAATGAACTCCGGATCATGTGGGTCATCAGAAAAGCTGAAGAAAAAATTGCAGAACAGATTATTTCCGGTGCCATTAAATGTCCTTGTCATTTAGGAATTGGACAAGAAGCCGCGGCGGTAGGTGTTTCTGCCTATCTTACGCCAAATGATAAAGTATTCGGCGCACATCGATCTCATTCACATTTTCTAGCCTTAGGCGGAACGCTAGATTCTTTATTTGCCGAAGTTTTGGGTAAAGTGACGGGTTGTTCTAAAGGAATGGGCGGGTCCATGCACCTGTTTGATCCTAGTATTGGATTTCACGGTTCAGTGCCTATTGTAGGAGGATCTGTTCCCATCGCAACCGGTGCGGGACTTGCCGCAAAATTGTCGAAAAAAGGGGAAGTGGCTGTCAGTTATTTTGGTGATGGCGCGATTGAAGAAGGGGCTGTTCAAGAATCCCTTAATCTAGCGTCCGTTATGAAGTTGCCTGTGATTTTTGTCTGTGAAAATAATTTGTTTTCAAGTCACTTACATATAGAGCTTAGACAACCTGCAAATACAACCGCTCGTTTCGCACAAGCAAATTTAATCGAACACGCCGTCATTGATGGCAATGATGTGGTCACCGTTCGTAAAACGGCCCAAAGAGCTATAGAGCATGCCAGGGCAGGAAAAGGCCCCTTCTTTATTGAAGCCGTCACCTACAGATGGCGTGGGCACGTCGGACCAAGTGAAGATACGGATGTAGGTGTTAAACGCGGCGCCGAATTATCTGTTTGGCGAAAAAGAGATCCCCTCTCACGTCTCGCTTTGGCATTAATACAATC
Source organism: Candidatus Margulisiibacteriota bacterium (assembly GCA_009691415.1). Lineage (GTDB taxonomy): Bacteria > Margulisbacteria > Marinamargulisbacteria > SXXA01 > SICP01 > SICP01. The sequence goes on along the minus strand of SICP01000008.1, from coordinate 44,816 downwards.
CAATATGCTTACAGAAAAAACACACACTGACATTCAGGAGGAAGTGGATAGTCAGATAAAGGAGGCATGGCAAAATGCGCTCAATGCACCCTATCCAGAACTATCTGCAATTTTAGAGACCGTATATGCAAAATAATAAAACACTCAATTACGCCGATGGCATTTTACAAGCGTTTACATACCTATTAGAAAATCATAAAGAAGTATTTGTTTTCGGACAGGGCCTTTGGAGTCCTTGGTATGTAGGGTCTACCATGAAAGACTTAGATAAGAAATTTGGAGTAGAAAGGGTCATTGATAGCCCTGTATCAGAAGTAGCCGTAACCGGTGCTGCCATTGGTGCATCTGTTTGTGGGTATCGCCCAATTGTGGTTCATCCCCGTGTAGATTTTATGATTTTAGCCATCGATCAAATTGTGTCACAAGCTGCAAAATGGTCATCCATGTTTGGTGGACAAGTGCACCCAGCCGTAACTATTCGCGGCATCGTAAACCGTGGCGGAGAGCAAGGTGCACAACATTCGCAAGCACTGCATGCCTGGTTTGCACATGTGCCAGGGTTACGCGTTGTGATGCCTGCCACAGCTAGGGACGCCAGAGATCTCCTTATTGCAAGTGTGCTTTGTGATGATCCTGTACTTTATATTGACGATAGATGGCTATATGAATGGGAAGAGGAAGATCCCGGAATACAGCTTCTCAACCTCTCCGAAGTGGGGCCTCACGTTTTAAAAAACGGGAATGACATCACAATCGTTGCTGCAAGTTTTTCAACAAAACTGGCTATGGATGCAGCAAAGACATTAGAAGAAGAAGGTATTTCCGTAGAAGTCGTAGACTTACGTGTTATTAATCCCATTCATTGGGACGTAATTCTTGAGTCTGTGCAAAAAACAGGACGTCTTCTAGCGGTTGATGGCGGTTGGCAAAGTTGTGGTCTAGCTGGAGAAATTATTGCGGGGGTTATGGAACATGTTCCCTTAGCCGTCATGAAAGCGTCTCCCAAGCGGTTAACATTAACCAACGCTCCTGCTCCAACAAGTAAAGTCTTAGAAGAGATCTACTATACACAACCGTCACAGATTATTTCCGCCGTAAAAGAGATGATAGGGAGTAAGGTACATGTTTAAGCGCACACTCGATATTTCACTGGCATTAATAGGGCTCATCGCTTTTTCTCCCTTGTTGTTGGTGGTAACATTCTTAGTTTGGATTCAGGACTACCATTCCCCTTTCTATATTCCCCCAAGAGTTGGGCAAAACAATACAACCTTTTATATGGTAAAACTGAGATCTATGGTCATGAATGCGGATAAAAGCGGCGTGGATTCCACCTCCTCAAACGATCAACGTATTACAGCCGTCGGAAGATTTATTCGAAAATGCAAATTGGATGAAATTACGCAGCTTTGGAATGTGCTTCTGGGCGATATGAGCCTTGTCGGACCAAGACCTAATGTAAAACGGGAGACCGATCTCTACACATCTGTAGAGCAAAAACTACTCACTGTAAAACCAGGAATTACAGATTTTTCTTCTATCGTATTTTCTGATGAGGGTGAAATCCTCAAAGACCATCTTGATCCAGATATTGGATATAATCAGTTAATTAGACCATGGAAAAGCGCTTTGGGTATATTTTACATTGAGCACCAGAATTTTATTTTGGATGTCCAATTGATTTTCCTTACCGTTATTGCAATTTTTTCTCGCGAAAATGCATTGTTAGGGGTGACTAAGTTATTGAAAAAATACAATGCCTCCCAAGAATTAATTTCTGTCAGTTCCAGAGTAAAAGCTTTGGTTCCTTCCCCACCACCAGGAACAACCGAAATTATAACGAAAAGGGCGTAAAAAAAGATGCGTAGTGAAAGTGAATCAGAAATAACATTTATAGACTGTTTCTACATTTTCTGGAAAAGAAAAATACTTATTCTTATGACCATTGCAATCGGAATATCTACGGCTCTTTATTACAATACGATTACATCTAAAATATTTTTGATCAACGCAACATTTTTTTTACCGCTTCAAGGTTCGCATATTGGGGGCTATGCTGCTTTACTCGGTGCAGATAGTGCTCCCGATTTTGGAAACTACGTTATTGCCTTAGTTGAAAGCCGAAGAATCCAGTCTGCTGTCCTGGAAGATGTGATGCCTATGCTGCCAAAAGGCATGACCAAAGAAAAAGCAATAAAAGAATTGAATATGAAGAATGCAATTGCAATAAAGAAAGATAAAAATAGTCTCTTTAGTATAACGTATGAGTGCAAGGACCCTAAGCTTGGCATCGTTATTGTAGAAAAGTATTTGCAGGAAATTTCCAGATTTAACGAAGAGCTTCAGCTGTCAGAGAATAAGAAAATAGTAACAATTCTTGATGCCCCGATAATGCCTAAAAAACCACTAAAACCTAAAAAACTGTTAAATATTGTTATCGCGAGCATTCTATTTTCATTTTTTGGTGTTGGGCTCGCTTTGATAACGGAAGGAGTCGCAACTTTTAGAGAATTCCTAAAAACAAAATCTGGAAAAAAATAATTTTGAATTCGTGTCAGTGTAAAGACAAAAGCAGAATAATTTCCCTCAGACTTCCACGGCTCATAATCAAGCCTCTTCTTTTCTATTTTGAATCCAGAAAAGAGGGGCGTATCAAAAATATTTTCGTAAGGATGTGCAAAGAAATGAGATTCAAACACTTGTTCTGTTAAGGAGGCCATCTCTACTAAAATTAAAGTACACTTTATAGTGGGAAGAACCTGTATGAAAAACCGTCTGTGTTCCTCTGGATTTAAATAAATCAATGTTGTTGAAGTAACCAATATATCGTAATCGTTTGAAAAAAAGAGTGACTTAATATTTGACTCTATCCAATTGAAAGACCCGATTCTGAGCGTGGATTCTTTTTTTGCCATTGGTATGGCGGCACTCTGAATATCTGCTCCCGTGTTACTAACAGGGAGGAAAAAAATGGCATTTATTTCAGATCAGGAAGGCTTTCGACATGTCTGCCCTAGAAACGGGGAAATGGTCTTCGCTGACAAAGCCTATTGTTTAGCCAAAGCACAGAATGTCATGAAAAAACGAGGTGCCCATAGCGCTGCTATTCTGAAACAAAATATGAAGGCTAAAAACAAAGATCTCGATCGCTGGAGGAGTGCGATGAGATCTACTCATGAAGGTGGTTTCTCTAAATTTGAAAAACGGGCACGTTATCGAGACTTAGCTAACATTCAGATGCAGTTATTTCTCGATGCCATTGTTTGGAACATCAAGCGCCTTGTCTCCATCAATTCACCACCTCTTTTTCAAGGGGCATAGCGCCCCATAGGGAAATCTACACCTAGTTCTCTGAATTCTCACAAAAAAATGTGAGAATTTCATCAATTCTGTGGATAACTTCATGGCTTTTTACGGCTTTTATGGGAATTTAAGAAATGTTCTCTTTTTAGTCTGTTTTACAATAGCCCCAACATAGAAAAGATAGTTGAGTTATAGTAAACTACGTTCAAGCACCCTATGATAAACTTATTCTATCTACTATTTTTTTCTGCATTATTTCGTCTATCTCTTGATGTTGGGTATGTATGGACTAGTAAATTTTTCGCTTATGTGGGGATTGTTAATAATCCCCATAACTATTTAGAATATGTACTCTCTTACGTTCTTATCTTTATACTTGCCTTATTTGTAAGCATCAATAAACCATTCAAGCCATCCCAGTTTGTCTTTATTCTTCTTTTTATTTTCGCCTACATTCCGGCAACCTGTGTCTTTGCAAATAATAAGGAATTCTTATTACCTTCAATACTAAAAATGACAGTATGTATGATGCTAATCGGTGCGAGTACTCGATTTAATATCGTACCTGTAATAAGCCTGAAGCAATTAAAATACTCTAAAACTTATCTCGTAGTATGTCTCTTTTTTTTTACGACCATAACATTATTTTTAATTGTTAAAACCTATGGAATTACCACGAAAATCCCTTCATTATCAGGCCAAGAAATTTATGCGCTTCGGGATGATTTTGCTGTAAAAACAAGTAGAGGGATAGCGTATTTTTTAGGGTGGCAAGCAAATGTGATTTGCGTTGTAATCTTAGCAATAGGGATGTTGCGTAAGAAACCATTGTGGATCATTTTTGCTTTAATAATACAGATATTTCTATTTGCAACGGCAGGAATGAAATCGCATATATTTACCCCGCCCATCTTCATGATATGTTATTTTGGATTAAGGAAATTTTACAAAAACTTTACATTTTACTTACTAGGCGTATTTACAGTTTTTATGGTTTTGATTCCAGTTGCAGTGGAAAGCCAGTATAATTTGCCCCCAATAATGACGACATTTTCAGTGCGCAGAACATTTCTTGTTCCAAGTCAGCTATATTTTTATTACTATAGTTTTTTTCTTGAACATCCATATGACTATTTTTCCTCACATTTCCCTATAAAACTTTTTTCAAAATCAAACTATAAAAAAGATATCCCAGGGGAGATTGGATGGGAATTCTATAGAGAGAGAAAAGCGCACGCAAATGCATCTATGTTTGCTGATGGGTTCTCAGACGCTGGGTTCATTGGAATGTTAATAAATACGCTGCTACTCTGTTTGTGGCTTGGAGCTATAGATTGCCTTGCCAAAAATAAAGAAAAAGAACTGGTTGCGGGAACTATTTTGATGCCAACATTGGCATTGAATAGCACAGGCTTGATAAGCGCTATAATAGGTAATGGATTTGTGGTATCCTTGCTCATTATTTATCTGCTGCCCTGTGTGCCTGAAACTATGGAATCGAACAAGCTTATATGATAACCATAATTGATTTAGATTTGTGCAATTTAGGTTCTGTTCTGAATATGCTAAAAAAAATTGGGAAATCAGTAACTGTACTATCCAGTGCCGAGGATTTAAAGGTTGCCAAAAAAATTATCCTTCCAGGTGTTGGGTCGTTTGATAATGCAATGAAAAATCTCAATGAAAGTGGTCTTAAAGAACTTCTAATTGAACGGGTTATAACCGATAAGGTTCCCATTTTGGGCATTTGCCTTGGTATGCAGCTATTGACAAATGGGAGCGAAGAAGGCCATGAGTCAGGGCTCGGGTTTATTGACGCCCAAACAATCAAATTTCAAAGCGATACAATGAAAATTCCACATATGGGATGGAATAGTGTGACTAAAAAAAAGAGTCATGCCTTAATCGATAATCTGGAGGAGGACGCAAGATTTTATTTTGTGCATTCCTATTATGTTAAATGCGAGAATCCCACGGATACGTTGACGACTACAAATTATATTTGCGAATTTGATAGCGCAATACAAAAAGATAATGTTATGGGAGTGCAATTCCACCCAGAAAAAAGCCATCAATTTGGCATGCAATTGATGAAGAACTTTGCGGAGCTTGCCGATGCTTAGGATCAGAGTTATTCCGACATTATTGTTACAAAATAAAGGCCTGGTCAAAACAGTTAAATTCAAAAATCCAACTTATATTGGCGATCCTATAAATGCTGTCAAAATCTTTAATGATAAGCGCGTAGATGAGCTTGTATTTCTCGACATCAGTGCAAGCACACAAAAAAAAGAGCCGGACTACAACTATATCTCCGATATTGCCAAAGAATGTTTTATGCCGATTTGTTATGGTGGAGGGGTAAAAAATATTGAGCAAATGAGAAAAATATTTAAAATTGGTATTGAAAAAATTGCGATAAATTCAGCAGCGATTGAAAACCCCACACTGATTCGTGAAGCAGCTACAACTTTTGGGTCTCAAAGTATTGTGGTGGCCATTAACGTCAAAAAAGATTTATTCGGAAACTACAAAGTGTATAACCCCTCCGAAAAAAAATGTCTCAAGATGACACTATCCGACTATGTAGAGCGTGCAGAAGCATTCGGGGCAGGAGAAATATTACTCTATCCCGTAGATGACGATGGTACAATGAAGGGATACAATCTTTCACTCATTTCTAAGGTAACACGCACACTGAAAATACCTGTAATTGCGTGTGGTGGAGCAGGCTGTGTAGCAGATTTTAAGAAAGCAGTTCAAGCGGGTGCTTCAGCGGTCGCCGCAGGAAGCATGTTTGTATATAAAGGTCCCCACAAAGCGGTATTAATTAATTTCCCATCGAGTCAAGAATTAGAAGAGGTTTTTTTGTGAAAATAAAAAGTGAGTCCGTTTTTAAACTTGTAAGAAAGTTTGTTTTTTCTATATGAACATACACATATATCCCTCAAATATGAAAAACGAAAGCCGAATTTTAAAGGAGACTGCATCTCTGGCGAAGGCAGAGCTTTTTGAAGATATATGGTTGATAGGCCTTATGGAGAAGGATCTGGCCAAGGATGAAATGTTGGATAGCACAAGAAAAATTATCCGGCTGGAAACCTGCTATGAAGATAGGACTGGCGTCATATGGAAAGTTTTGAAAACTTTAACTTTTTGGAAAAATATAATAGGTCTAATCAAAGATAAGGATATCAAAGTTGTACAAATTCATAATCTTTCGATTCTTCCGCTAGGTGTTGTGATTAAGTTCTGGAAGAAAGCCAAATTAGTTTATGATGCACATGAGTTAGAAACTGAACGTGTAGGGTGGGGGAATCATCTGAAAAGAATTTCCAGAATAATGGAAAGATTTTTTATTAAATTTGCCGATGCAACTATCGTGGTATCTGAAGAAATTGCCCGACATTATCAGGTACTCTATCCCTACATTAAGCCTGTGACAATTCTGAACGCGCCCATGTTTTCTCAAGTAGAAAAAAAAAATTATTTTAGAGAGAAGTTTGGGATTCGAGATAATCAAAATATTTTTATTTACCAAGGGGGCATTTCAGAAAATCGTGGCTTAGAGCTGATACTAGATGCCTTTGAAGATCTTAGCAATGATAAGGATGTGATTATTTTTATGGGGTATGGTGAGTTGGTCCCCATCGTCCAAGAAAAAGCAAAATCTTGCAATCAGATTTTTTTTCAACTAGCTGTTTCTCCAGAAGACGTATTAGCCTATAGCTCTTCTGCTGATTATGGTATTACCCTTATGGTTTTCCCCGACGCATGCTTGAGCTACTATTACTGCCTACCCAATAAATTATTTGAATACTGTATGGCAAGTCTTCCCATCATTACTTCTAATGCGATTGAGATGCGTCGATTTGTAGAAAAAAATGACTTGGGTGTCGTGGTAAAGGAAAAAACTGTGGCGGCTCTAAAAGAGGCAATAGAAGAGATTAAGAAAATGCCCTACGATCAAATAAGAGAAAATTGCTTAGGGGCAGCAAGGAAAGTATCTTGGGAAGTACAAGAGAAAATACTAGTAGACCTCTATTCAAAAATAGTATGAAAAAAAGATGGCGGGGTATATTCCTATTCTGTGTCCTTACGCTCTTCGGCATTTTAACCACCCTCATCTTTGTCAAAAATAACCCCTCAGTATATGTGTCAAAGACCTCTATCCTCATTCTTGACTCAAGAGATGCGCTGAATCCAAAAAGGCGAAGAAGAGAGCCCGGTCACCATCTCATTTCAATTGTTAATAGTAAGTTAATAAAACAAAATGTGTTATCAGATTTGGCAAAAGCTCAAAATATTTCTATAGCGAGTGCAGGAAAGTGTGCTGAGCTTTCGAAAAATATTTTAATATCCCGTATGCCAGATAACACTTGGGAGATATCATGCAAAAATACAAACCCCAAGCTCTGTCAAGAAATTCTGGCCCTATACATAAAAAATATAGTAAAAATATCAGAATCATTAGAGGTAGAGATAGAAAAAAATGTGATCGAAGTGGTGGATAAACCCGGTGAGCCTGTTCGTTGGAGTACATCCAAAGAACGTATTGCAACTGGAACGGCGCTCTCTATTCTCAGTGCATTTTTTATAACGCTTGTACTAAGGCGGTTATTCTAAATTCTTTTGATTTGCATTCAGCTCACTATCGCTTGGCGAGAGAAAGAAATTACCTTATCCTGTAAATACCAGTAATTCAATTTTTTAAAAATTTTGAAAGGGATATGTAATGAGAAACTATCAACAATGTTCACGCTGCATCATGGATACAACCGATCCCGAAATCAGTTTTAATATCCAAGGCGTCTGCAATCATTGTATAACCTACGATATAAAGGCAAGTGAAGAACTGTTGTCTCAAGAAGAAAGAGAGAGTCGCTTAAATCAGGTCGTCACAACCATGAAGAATGCCGGAAAAGGAAAGCCCTATGACTGCATCATTGGTGTGAGCGGGGGTGTCGATAGTACCTATGTTGCCTATCTCGTGAAGAAATTAGGGCTCAGACCATTGGCTATTCATTTGGACAATGGATGGAATGCCGAATTGGCTGTGCATAACATTGAAAAACTTTTAAAGATTTTAGATATTGATTTACATACGCACGTGATTAACTGGGAAGAATTTAAAGACTTACAGCTGTCATTTTTCAAGTCATCTGTGCCAAATTTGGAAATTCCAACGGATCATGCCATTAGTGCCATCCTCTATAAATTGGCAAGTAAGTATGGCATTAGTTACATCATCACGGGGAGTAACATTAGCACCGAAGCCGTTATGCCTGCGTCATGGATGGGCGGCAATCAAATTCAATCCTACGCATTAATCAAAAATATTCATCGGAAATTCGGTTCAAAACCCCTGAAAACATTTCCGGCAATGGGCCTATTTTGTTTTGTTTGGCATACCTTTGTTAAAAAGAAAAAACTGATTAATATTCTCAATTTTTTTGATTACAATATAGACAAGGCTAAGCACTTAATACAAGAAGAATTAGGCTGGGTAGACCATCGCTATAAACACTTCGAGTCTATATTTACACGATTTTTCCAAGGATATATCTTGCTCAAAAAATTCAATATGGATAAACGGTTACCCCATTTTTCAAGCCTCATTCTGTCTGGACAAATGACGCGAGACGAAGCCTTGAAAGCGCTTAGAAAATCAGTCTATGACGATACGCGCTTGCAAGAAGATAAAGAATTCTTGCTAAAAAAATGGGGGCTCAAACAAGAAATGTTCGATCACTATATGGCGATGCCTCCCAAAACGTATAAAGAATATGGAGATATGAGCTGGTTATTTGATAATGCAAAGCCCTTATTTAGGCTAGTAAGGAAGTACATTCTATCCATATGAAACCCGGAATTAATATACATCTATATCCCTCTCCATTACAAAACGAAAGCCGGATCTTTAAACAAACGGAATCCTTGGCTAATGCCAAATTTTTTGAAAAAATATGGCTTATTGGTATTGGGAGTGAGGGCTTGCCTATGCAACAACGCCTGGACGAGGTGCGAGAAATTATTCGTGTCGGAAAGAAATGCGAAGAAATGAGTACTCTTCTAGGTAAAATCCAAAAGACACTGAAGTATTGGATAGGTGTACTAAAGATCATTAAGAATGAACCCATACAAGTGGTCCAAATTCATAATCTTTCATTACTTCCATTGGGTGTAGTCATCAAAATATGGAAAAAATCTAAATTGGTTTATGATGCCCATGAATTAGAAACCGAGCGGGTGGGATGGGGACATGGAGTCAAGCGCGCGGCAAAAATTGTAGAACGATTTTTTATTAAATTCTCGGATCATACGATTGTTGTTTCTCCAGAAATTGCAAAACATTATGAGGCTTCATATCCCAACATAAAGCCTACAGTTATTCTGAATGCTCCAAAATTGGCGCAGTGTAAAAAGAGAAATTTATTTAGAGAACGATTTAATATTCGTGACGATCAAACGATTTTTATTTATCAAGGGAGTATTTCAGATAATCGTGGTCTAGAACTAATTCTAGATACATTTCTACAATTAAAGGATAAAAATAATGTGCTGATTTTTATGGGCTATGGTCCTTTTGTGGCACAGGTAGAGGAAGCTTCTAAGAAATGCAATACCATTTTCTTCATGCCTGCTGTACATCCAAAACAGGTTCTAGAATATACGGCCTCAGCTGATTACGGTATCACTTTGATGGTATTTCCAGACGCATGCTTGAGTTATTACTATTGTTTACCTAATAAGTTATTTGAATACTGTCTAGCCGGACTTCCTATTATAACGTCCAATGCAATAGAGATGAGACGGTTTGTTGAAAACAATCAATTAGGTGTAGTGGTTAAAGAAAAATCTATAAAAGATTTAGAAACTGCGATTAATGAGATTAAGAAAATACCTTATGACACGATGCATACAAGGTGTCTTTCTATTGCAAAAGAAGTATGTTGGGAGATTCAGGAGCCTATTCTACTAAACATTTATTCTGGATTGAAATGAGTCGGCAGGGGTATACAAATAAAAATTGAAAAGGTTCACTAAATGATTAAAGTAGGAAAGTCGTCACGAATTTTAGTTCTCGCCCCTCACACCGATGATGGCGAATTAGGCTGTGGAGGAACCATTGCTAAATGGATAGAAGCCGGTGCTGAAATTCACTACGCTGCATTTTCTACAGCAGAACAATCCGTCCCAGTGGGATTTCCAAAAGATATTTTAAAAACAGAAGTGAAAAGTGCCACTGCGGCATTAGGGATATTGCCAGAACATTTATTTATTTATAATTACGAAGTTCGAAAACTTAATTATGTGAGACAAGATATTTTAGAAGACCTCATGGTTTTAAGAAGAAAGTATGCCTATGACATTGTCTTGCTTCCTTCCCAAAAAGATATACACCAAGATCATATTACAGTATCTCAAGAGGGAATTCGCGCATTCAAAACAATTTCTATTATGGGGTATGAATTGATTTGGAATAATTTATCATTTAATACAACCTGCTTTGTTCCACTCAAACGTCACCATGTTGAGCAGAAAGCATCAGCCCTTTCAGAATATAAATCTCAAGGCATCCGTGATTATATGAGTTCCGAATTTATATTTGCATTAGCCAAAACACGCGGGGTACAAATTGGTGCCGAATACGCGGAGAGTTTTGAGGTTATTCGATGGCTCATGTAAAAACCTCTATAGAACCCCTGTATCGATGCTAATGGCAACAGATATTGCTAGGTTTTTAAGCACAGAACTGGTTGGGAGTGATTACCCTGTTGAAAGTGTGGCGGCCTTAAATAAAGCAACGACCCACTCTCTAGTCTTTGCAAAATCCGCGAAGTTTCAATTAGATCCTTACTGTCACTGTGTCATCATTTGTCCTCTAGAGTCTACATGGGGCAAAGAAAATATGAGCTGTTCCCTCATAAAAGTAAACAATCCCAGGCTAGCTTTTGCAAAAGTACTCACTCAATTTTTTGAAAAAAAAAGTAACGCTGGAATCAGTGCAAACGCAATAATCGGACAAGGATGTCAAATCGATTCAACAGTGTTCATTGGAAACCACTGTGTCCTTGGTGATAACGTATCCATTGGTCCACGAAGTATAATAAATCATAATGTTGTTATTGCAGATAATACTGTTATCGGTTCAGATTGTTATATAAAGTCAGGTGCCATTCTTGGAGAAGACGGATTCGGATTTGATTTTGAAGAAGATAAGACGCCTATTCGGGTCCCACACTTAGGTAATGTAGTGATTGGGAATTATGTCGAAATCGGCGCAAATAATACGATAGCCAGGGCCACTCTAGGCAGTACGATCATCAGTGATTATGTGAAATGCGATGATCAAGTGCATATCGCCCATAATTGTAGTATTGGAGAGGCTACGATCATTACTGCGCAAGCTGAAATTAGCGGAAGTGTTAATGTTGGTAAGCACTGCTGGATTGGGCCCAATGCGGCCATTATGCAAAAGGTGAGCATTGGGGATCACGCAACTATAGGAATTGGCAGCATTGTACTTCGTACAGTAAAAGCAGGGACAACTGTATTTGGAAATCCTGCAAAAGTAATTAAAAGAGCCGCATCAAGTTAAGGAGAAAAAAATGTCTATTAAGGTTACCTGTATTGTAGCGTGTCGAAATGAAGAAAACTTTATCGCAAAATGCTTAGACACACTCATTTCTCAAGATATTCCCCACGAAGAATATGAAATTCTTCTTGTAGACGGAGGGAGTACAGATAAAACTAGGGAAGTTGTTACAGAATACCAAAAAAAACATTCCTTTATTCGACTCATTTTAAATCCTCGCAAAATTACCCCTGTAGCGTTTAACCTAGGTATAAAAAATGCTCTGGGTGAATACATTATTATTATTGGAGCACACTCAACCTATAATAAGGAGTACGTTTCAAGATGTGTAAAATATATCGAGCGGGATAAGGTAGAACACGTGGGTGGTATTGGGAGTATCCTGCCTCGCACGCCAGGCCCTATTGCTGAAGCAATTTGTATGATCATTACGCATCCATTCGGAGTCGGCAATTCTGTAATGAGAACAGGTATTACGGAGCCAACAGAGGCTGATACAGCATCAACAGGATGTTATCCCAGAGACATTTTCGAAAGAATTGGATATTTCAATGAAAATTTAATCCATTCTCAGGATATTGAACTCAACCGAAGACTGAAACGTTTTGGTGGAAAAATTATGGTTTATCCTGACCTGATATGTACCTATTATGCACGTACTGAGCTTATGGAGTTTATTACAAAAACGATTAAGAATGGAAGATGGGCCATCATGCCTTTTATTTGGGTTGAAAATCCTGTATCAGTTAGACACTTAGTCCCTCTTGGATTTGCTTCATTTTTATTATTTGGACCACTCTTTTGTTTGTTGCTTCCTTTATTGTGGGTAGGTTATTTTGGCGTATTGCTTCTTTATGCGAGTCTAGCAATTAAGGCAACAATAGAATTATGCCGTCGTGAAAAAAATTGGCTCTATTTACCAGTGCTTCCTTTCCTTTTTTTAATGCACCATCTTTGTTACGGTATTGGCTCGCTCTGGGGTGTCGCTACAGTACTGATCTCTCCCACATTTTACAAACGTATAACGAAACGTAACAGATAGATCATGGTAGACGGCATTACAATCGAAGCAATCACAACCTATCTTCCAGAAAATCGTCTGACGAATGCGCAGTTAGCCAAGGAATTTGTAGACTGGACAGCTGAAAAAATTGGACAAAAAACAGGGATAGAAAGTCGCGCTATTGCTGGTAAGGATGAATGTGCTTCAGACCTTGGTGTAAAGGCGGCTCAAAAATTATTTTCTGAGGATAAGTACAAACCTGAAGATTTTGACTTCCTGCTATTTTGTACACAGAGCCCGGATTATTTTTTGCCAACCTCAGCATGTCTTATTCATGAGACCCTTAATTTGCCTGCACACTGTGGCGCCTTAGATTTTAATTTAGGATGTTCCGGATATATCTATGGCCTCTCATTGGCAAAAGGGTTGATCTCTACGGGGAGTGCCACACGGGTTCTGTTGATTACGGCAGAAACCTATTCCAAATACATTCACCCTAATGATCGTGGGCTCAGAACCATATTCGGAGATGGGGCTTCGGCAACTGTTGTGGCCAAATCTGAACAATCAGAAATCGGTTCCTTTGTGTTCGGCACGGATGGGTCCGGCAAAAACAATTTAATCGTTCCTGCCGGTGGGCATAGACTCCCAAAAAGTGCAGAAACCAAAAATGAAATTGTTCAGGACGGGCATATGAGAACCCTTGAAAATATTTATATGTGCGGAGCCGAAGTATTTAATTTCACGATAAAAACCGTTCCAAAAGCATTAGAAGAAGTTCTTAAAAAAAACAATCTTACCAAAGAAACCGCCGATTATTTTGTGTTTCACCAAGCCAATCAATATATGTTAGAACATCTTCGAAAAAAATGTGAAATCCCTGAAAATAAATTTTGTATTAACATGGAAAATTATGGAAATACGGTTTCATCCACCATCCCAATGGCACTAGAAAAAGCATTAATTGACAAATCAATAAAATATTCTGATACTGTAATTCTAGTAGGTTTTGGCGTAGGGTATTCCTGGGCTGGAACAACAGTTCGAATCGGAAAGGAGTTAGTGAATTGGGTACAGTAGCATTCTTAAATGATATGGCGGAAATATTGCAGGTAGATGCAGATCAATTAGTACCTCAATTCGAATTAAATGAAAATAATTTTGATTCGCTTGCTCTTATATCAACCATCGCGATTGTCGATGAACATTTTGGCATAACTTTAAATGTAGATAAACTCACAGCCTGCCAAAATATTCAGTCACTCCTGGATTTAGTTGGTCAGACGGCCTCTAAGTAAAGATGCCACTGGTATCAACTGAGGCGAGTTGTATCAGAGGGATTGTATGTGCGGTCCCTAAAGAAAAAATTTCAAATCAACACTTCAGTTCACTCATTGGTGAAGAAAACCTTCAGAAATTTGAAACGGTTACAGGCATTTCTGAAAGACGTGTTGTGTCAGGTGACGTCTGTGCCATCCAACATCGATTCGGCATTGGAAATTGTGCTGCATTTGATATTAATCTAGGGTGCTCAGGATATGTCTACGGCCTCTGGCTATTGTCCATGATGGTGGCTCAAAAACAATTTAAACGGGTATTGTTATTGGTCGGGGATACATGTAGTAAGTTTGTTTCTCCTCTCGATAAATCGACCGCAGCTTTATTTGGAGATGCCGGAAGTGCCACTCTTATAGAGTATTCAGAAACAGGTTCCAAAAGTCATTTTCTATTGGGAACGGATGGATCCGGTGTTAATAATTCAATCATTCCTGCAGGGGGATTTCGTACCCCAGCCACGTCAGAAACTGCTAATGACCTCTATATGAATGGCGGAGAAATATTTAACTTTACAACCAATCAAGTGTCCTCAGCCATTCAAGAAATAACTGAACTCTATCCAGAGCCCATTGATTTTTACGTCTTTCATCAAGCCAATAAATTTATGCTGGAGCATTTAGCTAAAAAATTACGCTTACCAAAAGAACAGGTTCTGTATTCCCTTAATAAATTTGGAAATACGTCATCCGCCTTTATTCCTTTAACGATTGTAACCACACTTGAAGAAAATCGTGCCAAAGCAATGTCACTTTTCATCGCGGGGTTTGGCGTGGGGTATTCATGGGCCGTAGGCAAGGTGGAGATACCAACTGATATGGTTATAGATCTGATCGAACTATAAAAAGGAGAAAACATGAGACCTCAGATTAAACCCGAAGCATACTGGAATCCAGATATCGCACAGCATGAGCTAACACATGTATTTTTGGCTTCATGGATATTTGCAGGGGTAGTGACGCAATTACCTAATCATCATGATTTTATGACCGTAGAACTAGCGCATCTTTCTTTGATTATCCAAAATTTTGATGGTGAAATCAAAGCCTTTGAAAATGTGTGTACGCATAGATTTAGCCGCATTCACACCGAATGCCGCGGAAATAGACCCATGATTTGTCCCTATCATGCGTGGAGTTTTAACAAACATGGCATGCCACAAGGTATTCCACAAAAGCCGCACTTTGGAGATTTAGATCCAGAGACATTAACCTCATTAAAACTAAAAGAATGGGAAGTAGGCATAGTGGGGAAATGTATCTTTGTAAGACATCCTAATGCAGACACTTCCGAGAAGCCCTCAACCTTTTTGGGAGCGTATTTCAACCTGCTAGAAAAAATGTCGCAAGGACTAGATACAGAAATTGATTACAACCCATTAGACATCGGCTGTAACTGGAAAATTGCAGTAGAAAATACATTGGAGAGTTACCATGTTGCTCCCATTCACGCTAAAACATTTTATAAATTAGGTGCTATCGGGGAAAAGTTTGAAATTACGGATCCACATTCTTCATGGTTAGCTACTTTAAACGAAAAAACGGTATCCCAGTGGCAGCGTGTTAAGAAAAATTATAGAGAAATGCAGTATGAAGTAGGGGGCTATCTTCACGTCTTTCTTTATCCAAACATGACCGTCGCTACTACACATGGTGGATCGTTTAGTGTCCAACGGTTTCTTCCCATCGCGCCAGATCGTACACGTTTTGAAAGCTGGGTATTCGATTGCAAGACAACTGCCCAATCTGAAACAGACAAAACCATTTTATCGATGATGAATAAGTCGATTATAGATTTTAATCGAAGCGTCTTTTCTGAAGACAAAACGATTTGTGAGCAAGTTCAAAAGGGTGCGACCCAAGCCACGTGCCCAGGATTATTATCAGACATTGAAGATAGGGTATTGACCTTCCAACGATCCTACCAGAAAAGTATGAGCGTGACTAAATCATGAGCAGATTTCAAATTGATTTCAAAAATAAATGGATCCTTGTAACAGGGGCCTCTTCTGGTATTGGATTTGCGACCGCAAAATTATTAAGTGAATGTAACGCTAGAGTGGTTGCTATTTCGCGCCAAGAAGAAAAACTGAAAACCGCCATCACCCACTTTAAAAATCCAGAGCAACATCGCCATTACGCTGTCGATCTTGCAATAGACTATGAAACGCTTCCCGCTTTACTAAAAAAAGTAGCATTAGAATGTGGCCCGCTTTCTGGTATTTTTCACTGTGCGGGCATCGAATCTATTAGACCTATTCAAATCTTGTCAAACAAATCTCTAGATGAAATGCTCAATATTACCCTCAAAAGCGCTCTCTTTCTTGCCAAGGGATTTTGCCAAAAAGGTGTGTCTGTAGCAGACGAACAAACCAGTATGGTGTTTATGTCTTCCGTCGCAGCCGTGACTGGCCAAAAAGGGATGTCGGTCTATTCTGCCGCGCGGGCTGGATTAGAAGGTGTGGTCAGATCTCTTGCGACAGAGTTAGCCCCTCGCATTCGTGTCAACGCTGTGATGGCAGGTGCAATTGAAACCCCCATGCATACACGACTCACAGCCAACTTACCCGAAGAAAGTATTAACGACTACAGAGCGAAACATCTCTTGGGCTTTGGAACGCCCGAAGATGTGGCAAACGCAAGTGTGTTTTTACTTTCGGATTTGGCCAAATGGATTACCGGGACCAGTATGGTTGTTGATGGGGGTTATATCTGCTAAAAAAATTGAAAGCACCGTTACAATCCCAATTCGTTAAACAGGTAATGACAATGAGTATTGGGGTTGTCGCCTCACAGGCCATCATGTTTGTGATTTCTCCCATATTAACCCGAATCTATTCTCCAAAAGATTTTGGTCTATTTGGTATTTTTACAAGTATCTCTAGTGTTCTATGTGTATTGGCCAATGGCCGTTATCAAGTGCCGATTGTTCTTCCCAAAAAAGACCGTGAGGCAGTGAACGTTTTCGCGTTGTCCATACTTTTTACGTTAGGATTAAGTCTCCTACTTGTGGCGATTATTTTCTTTTTTAATCAGGCTATTACATCTCTTTTTCATACAGAAGAACTTTCTAAATGGCTTTATTTTATACCCTTAACCGTGCTACTAAATGGTTTGTATGAACCTGTTTTTGCCTGGGCAGTAAGAAAAAAACGGTACGGAACACTTTCTTGGACCAGGGTCACACAATCTGTCTCATCGTCACTGTACCAAGTTGTAGCTGGATTACTAAAGGCAGGCGGGTCCGGTCTTATTCTGGGCCGCATAGTCGGAGATAGCATGCGTGCAATATATGCATGGGGACACCTCATCAGAAATGATCGGAAACGGCGGATTTTCTTTGATTTTAAAGCCATTAAATTTTCGGCAATTAAATATCGGGATTTTTTGCGATTTGAAGCCACACTGAGTGTCATTAAAACCTTTACAAGCGAAATGCCTGTTTTCTTTTTAATGAGTCTCTTCTCGCCGAGCGTGACCGGATTTTACTTGCTGTCAGTGCGTGTTATTAGCGGTCCGTTTAGTATTCTTCAGCTCTCAATGAACCAAGTATTTTACAAAGAAATGACCGATCGATTCCATTTAAAGCAAGATTTTTACCCCTTTGTGAAAAAAACGTATTTAAACTTACTTAAGATTGCGATCATTCCGCACATCGTCTTGCTTTTTCTCGCACCTTTATTATTTAAAATTGTATTTGGGGCCAATTGGATCAACTCAGGTCATATGACACAATTGATGATTCCCACACTTTTACTGAGTTTTTTGAATTCCCCAATGACGGTGTTATCGCAAATACTAAATAAACAAAAAACATTATTATGTTTTGAATTGATCCAATTAGCCCTCGTCAGTAGTCTCATGGCAGGAAGTGCTTTTTGGTTTCATAATGAATTAATTACCATTGCCGCGATGAGTTTCGGCATGACTTCCTATCATCTCTTTTTAATGGGATACCTCATTCACATCTCTAAAAATGTAGATCATGAAGATGTCTACAAACACTAATCTTCTGATTCATAGATCCACGCAATATTACCAAGAAAAAGACTATGTATTACGCTTTATTTTTACATCAGTTTTTAACATACCTATTACCCTCATAGACAGCTCAGAGCCTGTCTATAGAATAGAAATGCCTAATGGTCACGCCATAAAGATAAAAGACGATTTCTTCAGTAGGATGGGGGATGTAGGGCCCTATTGTATACCATCAAACTTACCTCAATCGCGTTACTATGCTCACAATGATTTTACTCCCGAAACAGATATTCCGGTTTTATACGGTACAGACGATACTAAAATAACGGATCATACGATAGAAACGGGTATCGATATCATTGCCAGTATTTTCTTCATGCTTACGCGATGGGAAGAGGTCGCAAATACCACAAGAGATCATCACAATCGATTTCCTCTAAAAGAATCCATTGCCTATCAATGGGGGTTTTCACGTAGACCTGTTGTCAATGAATATATTGAAATGCTCTGGAATATGCTTATCCATCTCGGAATAACTTACAAAAGAAAACCTCAAAAATTCGAATTATTACTGACTCATGACGTCGACGATATTAGACGATGGGATACGCCAAAAAAATTTCTTAGATCCTTAGCCGGAGACATTCTAGTTAGAAAAAATTTCAAATACACAGTATCCAATATACTCTCTCTTTTAAAAAAAGAGAAAGATCCTTACGATACCTTTGACTACATAATGGATATCTCAGATAAGTACCGCCGAACTTCCCATTTTTTCTTTATGGCTGGTGGTACGACAATCTATGATCGACGTTATGATCCCAAAGATCCGCGTGTTCTAGAGCTCATTAAACATATTCACACCCGTGGTCACAAAATTGGCATTCATCCCAGTTATGACACCTATAACAACCCAGCATTATTTGAATCAGAGACAAGCCTTTTACGCACTCTAACCACTCTCTCAATCACTACAGGACGGCAGCACTACCTACGTTTCGAAGTTCCAACTACCTGGCAACAATGGCAAGACACTGGCTTTGACTGGGAGTCCAGCTTAGGGTATGCAGAAGCCCCAGGCTTTCGAGCAGGTTATTGCGGAGCCTTTCCAGTTTATAATTTCATAACGCGCACAGAATTAACGCTATTAGAAATTCCCGTCATGATCATGGACGTATCCCTCTCAAGAATGTCCATTGAAGACATTCAACCCATCATAGACAGTGTAAAAAAATATCAGGGAACGTTAGTCGTTCTTTGGCATAATTCAAATTTCAATACATTGGAATGGCGTGGTGCAAAGGTACTTTATGAAAAAATTATAGAGATCACGTCAACTAAGCGGATTGCTTAAATTGTCAGAAAAATCCAGAAAGGTCGCTATGCTTAACTTAACGACTCTTTTTTCGTTGCAAACATTTTTTTATAAGCCGAGGAATAGCACGAAGAAAGTATAGTGGCATATCCCGTTTATTATAGAACCAAGAGCCTCTACAATCGAAGCAGAGGGGATTGTCACATAGAATATATCGGGGATTAGATCCCATCACTTTCAAATCTACTTCATACGCTTTTTTCGTATCAATCACCGCCGTATAGGCATTACCAATCCAGCCCAATCTTAAAAGCTGATGCTGAATATAATCTCCATAGAGTTTAATCGCACCAGTACTATGTCCACCAAAATCTTTTCGTTTAAAAAGTTTTAGGTCCCCTTTATCTAGATAGTAAGCGCCAACAAGCCCTCTTAAAATATTGCGAGTGGATTGTCCCAAAACATATTGCGCCCAATGAGTGGTCGTAAATCCAGGGTTGCTATGGACGCATCCAATAGAAAGACATTTAGAATCTTGATCCATTAAACGCAAAATGGGTAAATAAGAAGGTGCCATAGCATTATGACCTTCCAGAATGCGAGAAGCCTCTGGCCCAATTGCAGCAAAAGAATTGGTAGGATGGTCGCTTCTAATACACCCAGGTACATCTAGTATTAAACGTGCAAAGACACCGGTGTTAGGGCGCGTTTCCTTTGTGAAAACAGTATCTTTCTTAATGAAGGATATAAAGTGATTTTGTGTGAATGTGGAAATGACCAGTGTGCCACTTGGACCCACCACATTTCTGAGTGCATCTAGTAATCCTGTTTTGAGTCGACCTTCGATCAGGCCGACCTGAGCCATATCCACTTTTAGAAGCAGCACATCCCCTTCTTGAATTCCGAGAAGTCGTAACTGTTCTTCAATGTCGTGTAGCTGGAATTTATGCATCTAATGCAAGGTTACAAAACCCAATAAAAAGGATTTTTTTGTTTGAATGAAGAAAAGGCCCCTTTGATGTCCACAACGACAGAAGGGGAGAGTGTTCCCAAGAGTGAGGTTCCTTGATCTAAATAATGGCGATGATTCACTGCAAAAACAACGGCCTCTATTTGATTAATCGACTCAAAATCTACCAATTTAATCCCATATTCATGTGCCGTTTCATCCGGATCTGCCAAAGGATCTGTGACCAATACGTTAATGCCATAGGCTTCCAGTTCCCGGATAATATCCACTACTTTACTATTCCTAATATCAGACACATTTTCTTTGAAAGTAATACCCATAATTAATATTCTGGCACCCTTAACTTGCTTATCGGCCTTGATTAACAATTTGACGGTTTGCTCTGCAATATATTTACCCATCGAATCGTTAATTCGGCGACCTGCCAAAATTACTTCAGGATGATATCCCAATTCTTGCGCCTTAAATGTTAAATAGTACGGATCCACCCCAATACAATGCCCGCCCACCAAACCAGGGGTCATTTTTATGAAATTCCATTTGGTGCCGGCTGCAGCAAGAACATCGTGAGTACTAATGCCCATCTTATTAAAGATAATTGATAACTCATTCATCAAAGCAACGTTCAAATCTCGTTGCGTATTTTCAATGACCTTAGCCGCTTCCGCTACTTTGATGCTGGAGGCTTCATGGATGCCTGCCGGAATAATACTGCCATAGAGCTGAGATAAAAATTGAAGCGTAGCCGGATCACTTCCCGAAACTACTTTTATAATCTTAGTAAGTGTGCGTTCTTTATCTCCGGGACTGATCCGTTCAGGAGAATACCCGACTGTAAAATCTTGTCCAAAGACAAGGCCGGACTGGGACTCTAAAATAGGTACACAGACTTCTTCCGTAACCCCAGGATAAACAGTCGACTCATACACAACTACGGCGCCTTTCTGTAAATGGCGGCCAATCATGGTGCTTGCAGAGCATAAGGGAGACAAGTCGGGTTGATTATGTTGATCAATAGGCGTTGGTACACTCACAATAATGACTTCAGCTTCCGATAAAAATGTGGGGTCAGCCGTGTATTGGACCTTTGTAGCTGCCAATTCTTTCTGAGAGAGTTCACCCGTAACATCCAAGTGGTCCGTTAATTCATTAATTTTTTTCTGAGAAATATCAAAGCCAATAACAGGAAAACGTTTTCCAAATTCACATGCAAGAGGAAGCCCTACATACCCCAATCCAACAACCGCTACTTTAGACTGATTTTTGATAAAATTTTCAAAACGACTAAGCATAACGGAACTCCCTTTTAATATAATGGCTAAACAGTACTGTAAAAAGAATCACCCACATGGGATGTGTAGGGTATCGTGAAATTTGACCCCTACATAGATTAGTATTAAAAACAGTACCAATAGTTAATCGATATTTCTGACTCACATAAGGATAAAGCAGAGTTGATAAAAAAAGAATACGTGAATTTGAAAGGGGCTTATGCCAAATTTTCCTAAAAAATTTCAGACGATACCAGATAGAAAATCTATCTAATAAAGAAAGTGAAAACGAAGGTGTATCTAGCTTGAAAAATGAACGGAGTAACGTAAGTGATTCATAGAGCGCCCGTACAGAGGCTGTCTCATTAGCTACCTTCATTACCATGGTCCAATCCAAAGGAAATTTCATGTAAAAAATAGCCAGATCAACAAGCCATTGCAGTCGACTCCAATGATGCGATGCAGCATGGGCACATAAATAAACAAAATAAGTTTCTAAGTTAAGAATCGGAATACGAGTATCCAGAATCGTAACAAATGAACATGTCTCTGGATCAGGAAATAAAATACTCGCTACAACCTGAGTTCGCTGATGAAGCTCAATCGATATTTTTTCAGAGGCATGGTTATAGGTAAAATCAACGATGCTCTCTTTTAAAAAAGTAGAGGACGAGGTCTCTAATTCTTCCGGACTTAAGGCAGAGTCCAGTACAAATCCTAGCCCTAATAAACATCGATGTGCATGCACCAACTGATCAGGTGATACCCATAGATCAATATCTTTAGATCGACGTATACACCGTTCTCCATACAAAAGATGATTAAGAGGAATACCCTTTAATACAATCACAAAAATGTTGTTTTCTTTAAACGTCCTAACCACGTAGACAAGCCATTTCTGCAGCGTTAAAAATAAACACGCGTGTTTCATATTTTCTGTTGGAAAAAGAGCCAAATCCAAACGGTTTTGACGGACAAGATACTGAAGCATTTTTCCATCACAGTCCGAAATTTCTTGAGGAGAAGGACGATGGGATTCTCCCAAAACATGCCCCCTCATTAATCGGACAAAAATATCCCAAGTAGCATCCGAAACCAAATTGAGTTTAGCTCCGATACCAATGGCTCGTTTGGTTCAAACCATCCCGCAAGGAAATCTGAGGGGCAAGATTCAAACACTCAGTGGCTAATTGAATGCTCGCCAGGCTATCTCGAACATCTCCAAGTCTCGTGTCCGCATAGATTGGTTTTGCCGTACTGCCCGTTAAGGTTTGTATTTCTATAACCAATTGATTAAGCGAAATCCGATCGCCACACCCAATGTTGTAGGACGCTCCACAAGACGAGAGGGGTGCAACACACGCTTTTAGATTCGCATCGATGACATTATCAATGAAAGTGAAATCACGTGTTTGTTCGCCGTCACCAAATATAGTGGGGGATTCGTTGGACAAAAAGGCCTTCAAAAATTTAGGGATCACCGCCGCATATTGCGAGTCTGGATTTTGTCGTGGGCCAAAAACATTGAAATATCGTAGTCCAATCGTAGGAAGTTCATAAATGTCATTAAACAGTTTCCCATAATGTTCGCAAGCAAGTTTGCTGATCGCATAGGGAGATTTTGGTTGAAGGGGCATCGTTTCAATTTTAGGGAGGATAGGTGTATCGCCATAGACAGACGATGAAGAGGCCAATACAAAACGCTTAACGCCTGCATCTCTTGCGGCCAACAGTAAATTTAACGTCCCCGTAACATTATTATGGTGATACAAAAGAGGCTCTTCAATAGACCGTGGCACAGAACCTAATGCTGCCTGATGCAAAATGAAATCGACGCCCTTGCAAACAGCCTGGCACGTTTCTAAATCACGGATATCACCTTCAATAAATCTAAATAGAGGATGCGAAATTAAGTTTTCGCGAAATCCTGAAGAAAAATTATCAAGTCCTACGACCTCATGACCCATCGTTACAAGACGATTCACCAAATGAGAGCCTATAAAACCCGCAACACCTGTAATGAGATACGTTGACATAATTAAGGATGGTAATACGTGACGAATAAACTGGCAATATGTTTGAGTAGGATTTTCTTGTAACTTGACCCTAAGGTGTATTAGCATTGTATCTACAAATGTTAAAGAAAATAGCCGATATGGATAATCGATTAAAAATAACCATTTTATTGGTAATAGACAGTGGGCTCTGTAGTGCAACATTATTACTTTCTTGGTTTTTGTGGCTGTATCCAGAAGGGATTGCAGAAAGCTTTAAATGGGAAATGGGAATTTTTGTACTGATTCGTATCCTTAGCTTTACGGGATTTAAACTCTACAACTACATGTGGCGATACGCCTCTGTTAAAGCCATCCTAAACATTGGAAGCGCCATTACGGCGAGCACATTTATCATGATTGTGGTGTCTAGATTATGGGGGAGAGCCTCCATTCCAATCCCTGTCTTTATTATTGATTGGGCTTTTGCAGTTTTGGCCATTGGTGGTTTTCGATTGTCATTGCGATTATATCAAGATTTTTTGAGCCAACATTTAAACAAAAATAGAACGGAAGATATTAAGAGAAAAGTGATTATTATCGGGGCCGGAGATGCAGGCGAAATTGTCGCAAGAGAAATCCGACGTGCAACGTCACTGCAGTACGAGCTCATGGGTTTTTTAGATGATGATGCGCAAAAAAAAGGGAGGCGCATAAACGGCGTGCCTATTCTAGGTCATACCGAAAACCTAGTAGCAATGGCTAAGAAATATGAAATTGAGATCGCCATCATTGCCATTCCTTCTGCTGAAGGAAAAGAAATTAGACGTTTGGTTAGTCTTTGTGAAGACGCAAAAATAAAATCTCAAATTACGCCTGGTCTCATCGAGATTATTAGCGGTCGTGTATCGCTCAATCAAATACGAAATGTGCGGATCGAAGACCTACTCGGACGAAAAGTGCTAGAAAAAGATCTCGCATTAAATATACAAGATATGTCTGATGAAACTATATTAATTACAGGCGCAGGGGGATCAATTGGCTCTGAGTTATCTCGTCAATTATGTGCCCTTGCACCCAAAAAAATAATTTTACTCGATAACAGTGAATACGCACTCTATAAAATCGAACAAGAAATTCAAGCTATCCATTCTCCTTTCACCCAAGTAATCCCTATTATTGCAGACGTTAAAAATCGGAGTCGGCTAGAGAATATTTTTAAAGCCTATTCCATTTCCTCTGTCTATCATGCAGCCGCCTACAAACATGTTCCCTTAATGGAATGTAATGTGTCGGAAGTGATTCAAAATAACATCTTGGGAACACAAAATATGGTCAGTCTTTCAGATCAATTTGGTGTCCAAAAGTTTGTCTTAATTTCTACTGATAAAGCCGTAAATGCGAGTAACGTCATGGGTGCATCAAAACGCGTGTGCGAAATGATTATGCAGGCGCAGGCAGCTGTCAGTAAAACTGTATTTACGGCTGTACGTTTTGGCAATGTATTGGGATCCAACGGCAGCGTTGTTCCCTTATTCAAAAAGCAAATAAAACGTGGCGGCCCAGTCACAGTCACCCATTCAGAAATGACACGTTATTTTATGACGATTCCAGAGGCAGTCAGATTGGTTATACAAGCAGGATTTTTGGCAAAAGGCGGAGAGATTTTCATTTTGGATATGGGTGAGCCCGTCAAAATTTTAAGCCTTGCAAAAGATATGATTCATCTCTCGGGGTTAGAAGAAGAAAAAGACATCAAGATCATCTTTACCGGATTGCGTCCCGGAGAAAAGCTCCACGAAGAATTGTCTTTTGAAAAAGAAACATTGTCTCCAACAAAAAATCAAAAAATCTTTGTGACAAAACCAATTCAGTGCGATCTAAAAGAACTCAACCTACAAATAGAAAAGTTAGCTCAAGAAATTGCCTCGCAAGAGGAGTTTCAACTTAAGAGAAATTTATTGGAACTTGTAACCGAATCAACAGAGGTTCCAGCACCTATATAATTGTCATGACAGACAACCTATATTATTCTGTCAAAAAATATCTATCATAAACGGAGCACATGCAAGATGATTAAACGGGGTTTTTTTACAAAATTTATTGGCATTACAGTTTTGTTTTTTATGGTGGCATTTCATACTCTTGAAGCTCAAAATCTAAGTCAGTTGAGTAAACTATCTGATTCCGAAAAAATGCGACTTCTTAACGAAGCTCAGTCACAATCTAATGTTGCCCCAGCCCGAACAGTAGAGCCTCCCATACAACTTATGAAAATAGTGGCACGTAATCAAGAGCTTTCATCCATCGAAAAACTGCTCAACCAAGAAACCCAAGAAGAAGTTTTTAATCCGCGTATTTCTACAGATGAAATCAAACAAAAACCAGCCGAAAAAATCTATCAATTCGGATACGATGTTTTTAATAACTCTACCTACTCGGGTAGTCCTTATATGAGTATTCCCGCTGGGCCTGATTATGTCTTGGGAACAGGAGATACACTCCAAATTCGTATCTGGGGAAAAATCGAAGAACAAATGACCGTTTCATTGGATAATAATGGTCAAATTTATTTGCCAAAAGTAGGCATTCTTTCTCTCGCTGGTGTTCGATACGGAGCCGTTCCACAAGTCATCAAAAGAGCGCTATCAAAATACTATGTAAACTTTGAAGTCAGTGCAACGTTGGGCAGCATGAGAAGCATCAAAGTCTTTGTTTTGGGTGAAGTAAATACTCCTGGTGCTTACGACATGTCCTCAATGTCCACCGTCATGATGTCTCTCTATGCGTCTGGGGGTCTTACTAAAATGGGAAGCTTGAGAAAAGTACAACTCATTCGCAATCGACACGTTATCAAAACCCTCGATTTTTATGACTATCTAATGTCCGGAAATCGCTCACAAGATACGTTGCTGCAAAATTTTGATACGGTCTTTATTCCCGTCATCGGTGATGTCGTCAAAGTAACAGGTCTCGTCAAAAGACCTGGCATCTATGAGTTAAAAGGTAACGAAACCATTTATGACGCCATCGAAACTTTGGCGGGAGGATTTGGTGTTACTTATTTCGGAAAACGTATTCAAGTGGAACGTATTCTTCAGGGGCAAAAAAAGGTAATGCTTGATCTGGAGTTACAAGAACATGCCAAGTATAAAACCAGTCTTAAAAAAGAAAAGCTAAAAAATGGCGATATCATTACAGTTCTACCTATTTCAAAAAAACGATTCAATCAAGTCACGATACAGGGTAACGTCTATAGACCAGGTACTTATGAATTTAGAAATGGGATGACAATAGGAGATTTAATAGATAAAGCGGACAATCTTCTTGATGATACTTATTTGCAACGGCTAGAGCTTTATAGAGAGAAATCAAATACAGAAAGAGAAATTATACCTATCAATTATTTAGATCCCAATTCTAAAAAAGTAGAACTAAAAGAATTTGATGTTTTGCAAGTAAACCCAAGAAGTGCAATGGCTGGAAAATCAAAAGTGACGATTGAAGGGGATGTTAAAGTCCCTGGCGATTACCAACTGTTGGTCAATATGAAAATACTGGATTTAATTTACTTAGCTATTCCCGAAAAAACAGCCGAATTGGACTATGCTGAATTGGTGCGTAAAAACCCATCCGGAATAGACAACATAATAGTTATCAACCTAAATACACTTAAAAACAATCCTGACTCCGCATCTAATTTAATATTGCAAGATTCTGATAAACTGTTTGTCAGAAAAAACCAAGAAAGAAATGCGGCACAATCTATTACCTTGAAAGGGGAGTTTTTATACCCAGGCACCTATTCTGTACGGTCAGGAGAAACTCTGAATGAAATAATACAGCGTGCTGGTGGGGTAACCCAAAAAGCATTTTTGAAGGGGATAATTTTTAAACGGAAATCTGTTAAAGATCTCGAGCATTTAGGCCAAGATAAAATCTTAATCGAAGAACAAAAGAGGTTGTTCTATGACCAATCTAGAATTTTATCTCTCAATACAAAAGAATATTCAGGTGCATACACGGATGCTTTAGTCTTGATTAAGACACAGGTGAAGCAAAATGAAGGTCGCCTCGTTTTGGACATCACCTCTCTGGAAGATATTAAAGGAAAAAACAATGTCACTTTAGAAAATAATGATGAGATCTCTCTACCAGAAATACCGGCATCTGTACAAATCGTAGGAGGCGTACAACAAACCTCGGCTCATATTTTTACGCCGAATCAAAATCTTGACTATTATATTAACCAATCTGGTGGATATTCGGAGTTTGCTAGACGCGACGATTGTATGGTGATTAAGTCCAATGGAACTATTGATAAAATAGGGGATAGAGTGATTGAAAGAGGTGACACTATCTATATCCCAGAAGAGATTAAGGCAGGCCAAGATTGGTTATCTCTGCTTGTTGAAATTTCCAAAGTGATTGCCAACACTGTGACGGCACTTGCGCTTTATCATACGATAAATCCATAGGGAGAAACTCGTGATCAAACAACACATCAAAAGTTCGATCTCAGTAAAAGAAACACTTCTAAATTCTCCTGACCTCATTACTCTCATCTCAGAAATTGCTGATACCTGTGTCAAAGCCATCCAAAGCGGACATAAAATTATTCTGGCCGGAAATGGGGGCAGTTTCGCCGACGCCCAACATATTTCAGCCGAATTCACCTCTCGCTTCTTAAAAGAACGTCGATCACTAGCGTCCCTCGCATTAGGCTGTAACAACTCTGCCATCAGTGCAATCGGAAATGACTACGGCTACGAACAAGCCTTTGCAAGAGAGCTCTCTTCCATCGGAAATCCAGGTGATGTCTTCATCCCCATTTCTACCAGTGGCAACAGTCCCAATATTTTGGCCGCCATAGAAATGGCCAAAGAAAGAGGCCTCACGACGTACGGACTCACAGGAAAATCCGGTGGAAAGATGGCCACAACCTGCACCTGTTTACACGTCCCCTCCGACGAAACCCCACGGATTCAAGAATGCCATATATTAATAGGTCATATTATTTGTGCTGTTGTGGATGAAACGGTAGCCGGTTCTTAACCCTTCTTGACGCCCTATCACCTCACCCCGCACCAAAGGTGCGACCCTCTCCATGCAGATACATGGAGAGGGTAAAGTATGTCAGATTTTTGTTCCCTCTCCATTTGTCAGAATGGGGAGGGTGCCCGAAGGGCGGGTGGGGTCAACCCAGCTCAAATCGTCCCACAACTTCCACATGCATCGTATGCGGAAACAAATCCACTGGCTGAACTTTTTCCAAACGATATCCACCCGCAACAAGAATAGCCGCATCCCTCGCAAATGTTGCTGGGTCACAAGATACATACACAATGCGTTTGGGCTTCACTGTTTCGCACAAAACTGCCAAGACTCTTGGCTCACACCCCTTACGAGGAGGATCTAGCACAACCACATCTGGCGGTGTCGTCAGATCTTCATGGACACCAATTAAACGTTCTACTTCTCCACATAAAAAAGAGGCATTAGATATCCCATTTAAGCGCGCATTTTCAGTCGCGTCGGCAATCGCATCGGCGACGCACTCAACACCCAAAACACTGCCCGAATGCCGCGCCAAAAACAACGCAATACTTCCAATACCACAATACAAATCCCACACACGTTCTTTGCCCGTAAATCCACATGCTTCCAAAACATGCTGGTACAAAACCAGTGTCTGGGTCGGATTAACCTGAAAAAACGAAAACGGAGAAATTCGAAACTGTAAATCTCCAATCGTTTCGATCAAAACCGGATCTCCAGAAAGATGCGATAACTTTCCTTGCATGACCGTATCTCCCATTTCCATATTGTGACAAATAAAGACACTCGATACAGCGGGATGCGCCATAATTTCTTTGATCCATATTTTCTGATTCGGCAAAGCTTTTCCGTTGATGACCCAAGTTACCATTGCTTTTTTAGAAGAAAAACTTGTCCGAATCACCAAGTGCCGAATCAAGCCCGTATGCGTAGACTCGTCATAAATAGGCAAGGCATGCGTCACAATAAAAGAACGCGCAATCGCTAAAATTTCTGAAACAATTGGATGCTGAATCAAACACGCATTCGTATTGATAATTCGATGACTATGAATCGCATAAAATCCAAACTCTACTTGCTCTGTATACGGATGGTTCCCAACTGCAAATTGGGCCTTATTTCGATAATGAAACGGATCACTCATACCTGCAATAGGCAGAACTTCAACATCAGAAATTTTTCCAATACGAATCAAGCTATCAGTAATATGTTTCAACTTGAAAAATAATTGTTGCTTATAAGAAAGCTGCTGAATCTGACATCCACCGCACGTCAGTGCAATAGGGCAGGGGGGCTTAATCCGATCAGCCGACGCCTTCACGACCTGAATCAATTTGGCATGGCCATAGCGTTTTTTTAATTTGAGAATACGCACTTCCACTTCATCTCCTGGAATAGCGCCAGGCACATAAAGCGTATACGACCCACGCTTACCAATACCCTCACCCTTATACCCTAAATCGGTAATCGGAATGACGTAATGTTGATTCTTGGTAACAGGTGAATTTTCCATAATAATACTACAAATAGTATTGGCTTTTTAGGTACGCGTCTAGGGCTACTCAAACATAGGGTAGAATTCCAGCAAATTTCCTAGTAAACTAAACAGGTTTGCAATCCAGAATCCCTCTTTATATGCACGGAGACTATCAAATGAGTAATCACACATATCTAGATAATGCCAATCCAGCCTACGTTGAATCCCTTTATGATCAATATAAAACGGACCCTAATTCAGTTGATGAAGGATGGCGACGTTTTTTTGAAGGATACGAATTTTCAAAGCTCCCCTCCGATCTCTCCACAGAACCCGTCTCCAGCAAAGAGGTCAGCGTTTTTAAATTAATCAAAGCCTACCGCACCAGTGGTCACCTAATTTCTGATACAAATCCAGTTCGTGAACGCAGAAAACATAAGGCAGATCTTCAGCTAGACTATTTTGGTCTCAGTGAAGCCGACTTAGACACACCATTCGAAGCCGGAAACGAGCTGCGCATTGGCAAAGCGCCCCTTCGTCAAATTCTGGATCACCTCCAAAAAACATATTGTCGTTCTATCGGTGCAGAGTTCATGTATTGTCGTGACGAAAAACTGCGTCAGTGGCTCTATCAAGAAATGGAACCCATCGCAAACGCACCCCAATTTACACCTGAATTAAAAAAACACATTCTCTTTAAAATCAATCAAGCCGTCATTTTTGAAAACTTTTTGCACACCAAATATGTTGGCAAAAAACGATTTTCATTAGAAGGGGTTGAAGCCTTAATTCCCGCATTAGACGAAGCTATTCGCCAATCTGCC
Source organism: Candidatus Margulisiibacteriota bacterium (assembly GCA_009691415.1). Lineage (GTDB taxonomy): Bacteria > Margulisbacteria > Marinamargulisbacteria > SXXA01 > SICP01 > SICP01. The sequence continues at coordinate 13,687 of SICP01000008.1, read as the reverse complement.
AATATGGGAGCCAAAGAATTTATCGTCGGTATGGCACACCGTGGACGTCTCAACGTTCTCGCCAATATTTTTGGAAAAACCTATGGCGATATTTTTACAGAATTTGAAAGAGGTGCAAAACCAGACGATATTAAAGGTGATGGCGACGTTAAATATCACTTAGGTCGTTCTGCAGACATCACAACAAAAGACGGCAAAGACGTGCACCTCACTCTTGTAGCCAATCCCTCCCACTTAGAATCTGTAAACCCCGTTGTACAAGGTATTGCATACGCTAAGCAACATGAACTTTATAACAACGACACCAGCACCGTGATTCCAATTCTGATTCATGGTGATGCAGCGATCTCAGGACAAGGCGTTAATTACGAGCTTGCCAATCTCTCCAAAATGAACGGCTACAGCGTTGGCGGAACTGTTCACATCATCACCAATAACCAACTTGGATTTACCACATCGTTTTATGAAGGCCGCTCCAGTGTTTATTGCACCGACCTTGCGAAAGTCGTCGAGTCTCCCGTCTTTCACGTGAATGCGGATGATCCAGAAGCGGTTGTACATGCTGTACAAATGGCCATTCGGATTCGTATGGCATTCAAAATCGATGTCTTTGTCGATATTTTAGGATACAGAAGATATGGACATAATGAAGGTGATGAACCACGCTTTACGCAACCTGTTCTATATAACCAAATTGATAAACACCAAAACGTACAACAAATTTTCAGAAAAGCACTGATCGAAGAAGGCAGCCTCACCGAGGCCGAAGCAAATGCCGGCGAGCAAGCAGTCAAAGTCGATTTACAAGTCCAATTCGAAGCAGTCAAATCAGACCATAAAAAAAGAAAAGCCGATCTTCTCAAGGGCCATTGGACAGAATTCCGCCAATCCATAGAAGAAGATTTTGAAGCTTCTATTAAAACACCTGTTAAACGAGCAATACTGGATAAAATAGCCAAGACACTTATAGATGCTCCTAAAGATATTAATGTCATCTCAAAAATACAGCGCGTTTTGGGCGCTAGAAAAAAACTCTATTTAGAAGATAATAAAGTGGACTGGGCTATGGCCGAGCAACTGGCATACGGTAGTTTGCTTCTCGAAGGCAATGGTGTCCGTTTGTCGGGACAAGACTGTCAACGCGGTACTTTTTCACACCGCCATGCCGTCTTAAAAGACGAACACTCCGAAGAAAAATACATCCCCATCAACAACCTTGAATCGCACCAATCTCGGCAGCTACAAGTTTACAATTCCATCCTATCCGAATACGCCATCCTCGGATTCGAATTCGGTTATACATTGGCACGTCCCAAAACGCTCGTCATCTGGGAAGCACAATTCGGAGATTTCTCTAACGGGGCACAAATTATTACAGACCAATACCTTACAAGCTCAGAATCCAAATGGCAACGCCTCAGTGGGCTCACCTTATTTCTTCCTCATGGATATGAAGGCCAAGGTCCTGAACACTCCAGTGCTAGACCAGAACGCTACCTTCAACAATGTGCAGAAAACAACATGTATGTTGCCAACCTAACAACGCCATCCAATCTCTTCCACATCTTGCGTCGTCAAATCAAAAATGAATTCAGAATCCCCTTAGTTATCATGACACCAAAAAGTCTTCTCCGTCATCCCTTGGTCGTTTCCCCCATTGATGATCTTGAAAAAGGACACTTCCAAGAACTTATAGATGATGCAAACACCACACCAAAAACAATCCAGCGTGTTCTTCTCTGTACAGGAAAAGTCTATTACGACCTTCTTCAAGAAAAAACAGAAAAGAAGCATAATAATGTTGCCATCGTACGTCTAGAGCAACTTTATCCACTTCCCAAAAAACAACTTGCAGCACTTAAAAAACGCTACGAAAACGCATCCGAATGGGTCTGGGTACAAGAAGAACCGGCAAATATGGGCGCCTGGTCACATATCTTGCGCCACCTACCAGAATTTCAATTTAAATCAGTCACCAGAAAAGAAGGGGCGAGCCCAGCAACAGGGAATGAGAAAGACCATTTAGAAGGGCAAAAAAATCTTGTGCAACTTGCATTTGCTGCCACATCAGTTAAAAAAGTAGCAGTTAAAAAATAAAGAGAGGGAATAATCATGGCGCATGAAATCAAAGTACCATCAGCTGGAGAATCGGTCACAGAAGCAGACATCACAACCTGGTTCAAACAATCAGGTGATTACGTCGAAGTAGACGAAGAACTCGTCGAACTAGAAACAGACAAAGCTTCCCTTCCTCTCACCGCAGAAATAGCCGGTATCCTCACCATCTCAGTTTCCGAAGGGACCGTCAAAGTAGGTCAAGTCATCGGCACCATCGCAGCCTCTTCTGCAAAACCTGCCGTAAAAGAAGCCTCCTCCATCACAATAGAAAAACCAAAAGCATCTTCTGACACCACTTACGCAAAAGGCCATCCCTCACCAGCCGCAGCAAAAACCCTCTCAGAAAATAAAGTAGATCCCACCACCGTTTCAGGCACCGGCCGCGACGGCAGAATCACCAAAGAAGACGCCCAAAATGCCATCAAATCCGCCCCCGCCGTAGAGACGCAACATCTTGCGTCTCTCTCTCTACAATCCAAACGCAATAAACGCCATGAAAAAATGAGCAGAATGCGTCGCACCATTGCCAACCGCCTCGTACAAGCCCAACACACCGCCGCGCTCCTCACAACATTTAACGAAATTGATATGACAGAAGTCATGGAAATTCGCAAAAAATACAAAGATAAATTCAAAGAAAAATATAACGTCGGCCTCGGCTTCATGTCCTTCTTTACCAAAGCCACAAGTATAGCCTTAGAAGCCTTCCCAATTATCAATGCACGCGTTGATGGCGAAGACATTATCTATCACGATTACGCAGATATTGGTGTTGCAGTTTCCACACCAAAAGGTCTTGTTGTCCCCGTTGTTCGTGATGCAGAGCAACTCAGTTTTTCACAAATCGAATCCACTATTTTGGCCTACGCCCTCAAAGGCAGATCCGGACAAATTACCCCACAAGACATGGAAGGGGGCACATTTACTATTACCAACGGAGGTGTCTTCGGATCCATGCTTTCAACTCCGATAGTCAACCAACCCCAAAGTGCTATCTTGGGCATGCATAACATCGTAGATCGCCCCATGGCAGTCAACGGAGAAGTCAAAATCCGTCCGATTATGTATGTTGCGCTTACCTACGATCACCGCATCATTGATGGGTCACAAGCCGTCAGTTTCTTGGTCAAAATAAAAGAGCTCATCGAAGATCCAACCAGACTACTAATAGGTATATAGGAGACAACTATGACATACGATTTAATCGTAATCGGTGCAGGTCCCGGTGGATACGTAGCGGCCATTCGTGGGGCCCAATTGGGCATGACCGTGGCCATTATTGAAAAAGAAAAAACACTCGGTGGCACCTGTCTCAATTGGGGCTGTATCCCGTCTAAAGCCCTACTCGATTCTTCAGAACACTATCACCAAGCTGCACATAAATTCAAAGTGCATGGCATCGAAGTAACGGGTCTAAAAGTAAACATCAAACAAATGATGGCCAGAAAAAACGACGTCGTTTCCAGTACCACACAAGGTATCGATTACCTCATGAAAAAAAATAAAATCGAACGCATTTTGGGGACAGCTTCTTTCAAAGATGCGAACACGCTCTTAGTTACTAACGGAAAAACAAAAACAGAACACCAGGCCAAAAAAATTATTATCGCAACGGGTTCCGATGTCATCACATTACCTTCCGTAGCATTTGACGGTAAACGCATTATTTCCTCCAAAGAAGCACTTGATCTTACTGAAATTCCTAAGCATCTCATCGTCATCGGTGGCGGGGTTATTGGTGTAGAGTTAGGGTCTGTTTATGCACGTCTAGGATCCCAAGTAACCATAATAGAATATGCCGACCGTCTCTTGCCAACCATGGATAAAGAGCTCGGGAAATCTCTAGAAAAATCTCTAAAATCTCTCGGCATGACTTTTCAATTTAACACCCAAGTCACTGGTGCCAAAGTGGTCAAAAATAAAGCCACGGTCACAGCCAAAATAAAAACCGGTGAAGACATTCAAATCGAAGCCGATTACGTCCTAGTCGCTGTCGGAAGACGCGCTTACACAGACGGCCTTGCACTAGACGTTGCAGGTATCAAAGCAGACGAGCGGGGACGCGTAGAAACAAACGAACATTTTCAAACCAACATTGCGTCCGTCTACGCGATCGGGGACGTGGTCAAAGGCCCTATGCTCGCGCATAAAGCGTCAGAAGAAGGTGTTGCCTGTGTCGAATATATTGCAGGACTCAAAACTCATTTAAACTATAACACCATCCCAGGCGTCGTTTACACCTGGCCCGAAGTCGCCTCTGTAGGACAAAGTGAAGAACAACTCAAAGAAGCAGGTATTCTCTACAAAATAGGGAAATTCCCCTTCAAAGCCAGTGGTAGAGCACGCGCTTCCGAAGAATCAGAAGGATTCGCCAAAGTTCTTGCGGATGCTAAAACCGATGAGATTTTAGGCATCCACATCATCGGCCCCCGTGCATCCGACATGATCGGAGAAGCCGTTGTCGCCATGGAATATCGCGCCTCAGCAGAAGACATCGGCAGCATCATCCATGCGCACCCAACGTTCACAGAAGCCCTAAAAGAAGCAGCCCTGGCTGCAACTGACAATCGCCCTATACATATTTAAAAATTCTATTTAGCATTCAGCCTTTTGTTTTAGACTATTCTCTTTACGAAGGGGCGGTCGGGAGGGGTGCTAATCTGCCGGATGGGTAAAAGTCTAAGGTAAATACCGCTTATACCAATGAAAGACACTAATCATGGTGTTAAAAGGGATTGTTGCCAAGATCACAATCACCGCAATTTTTTCTTCAAAAAAAGCCAATGCCAAAATAATTCCTAAGATATTATTCATCATGACTTTAGAGTTGGATACAGCCACTTTATCACCTTTTTTAAGCCAATAGACCCCAAAGTAACTCATCAGCTGAATCATGATAAAAGCACCATACAGCATGCCAATGATATAGAGAGACTCTCTAATATGAGAAAGAACATATTCAGATTCTAACGACATGATCACCATAATCGTGAAAGAAAAACAGGCCAATACCAACGTATTAATATAGAACTTAGATTTCTCTACAAACGGCTCAAAAAAAGCCCTGAATATTTGCGAGGCTACAAGAGGGATAATTAAAATCATCAATAAATTTTTAAAAAGCGAAACAAAATCCACGGAAAACGTTGCATGATAAAGAATCCAAAATAAAAAGGGGATAGTAAAAGGGGCAATCAACGTACTAAAAAAAATGATAATGAGTGTGAGCGACGTATGCCCATCCATGATGTCCGTAAATACAGCTGCAGGAACACCAGCTGGTAAAGCGGCTAGAAGAACTAGGGCCATACGAAGATCAGGGTCAACCGGCTTAAATAAGTAAAAAATAACGACGGGAATAGCTATCATGGTTAATGAAAGAATGTAAACAAGGATGCCAGGTTTCTTAATCTGTTTAAAAACATCTGCAACATCTGCTTTTAAAAAGACCAAAAACAGAATGGCCATCATGATATAGATGACGATATTTTCAAAGGGTTGAAGTTGGCGAGGAAATAAAAAACCACACGACACCGCACCCAAAAGATAAACCCAGAAATGATGGTCAATTTTAGCGAGGAACTTCATGCTTAAACAGCATAGCTTATAATTATCCATTGAGCAAGATTAGCCATTATTGCAAGCGTGTTTTATGCTACACTCTCAACATGTTTACCATTGTTTTAGTCGAACCTCAGATTCCACAAAATACAGGAAATATCGCCAGACTATGTGCTGCAACCGGCGCCACTCTTCATCTCGTAGGCACACTGGGTTTTTCTCTCGACGACAAATATCTAAAACGAGCAGGGCTTGATTATTGGGAGCATGTTCATTGGCAGCACTTCCCATCTACAGAAGACTATATGGCGTTTTGCAATCCAGACCAAGTACATTTGCTTACCACAAAATCAGATACGCCTTATACGAATCATCAGTTTCATCCCAATGACAAACTTATTTTTGGGAGTGAAACAAAAGGAATAGACGAAATCTATCTTAGAAAATATGCAGAAAAAACCTGCACTATACCCATGAAAAACAAAACTGCCGGCGTACGTTCCTTAAATCTAAGTACGTCGGCCGGCATTGTTTTATATGAAGCGATTCGTCAGCAGGGGTTAGATAATTCCATACGATAACATCGCATCAGCAACTTTCTTGAATCCTGCAACGTTAGCACCTGTTACATAATCTACATGCCCAGTAGCGTCCTGTCCGTAAGCGACACACTGTGCATGAATACGCGCCATGATATCTTTTAATTTTGCCTCCACTTCTTCACGGCTCCAATGAAAACGCATGCTGTTTTGTGCCATTTCCAAACCAGAAATTGCCACACCACCTGCATTAGCTGCTTTGCCGGGCCCAAACAAAATTTTATGATGACGAAACACTTCAATAGCCTCTAATGTTGAAGGCATATTCGCTCCTTCACCCACAGCAATACAGCCATTCTTAATAAGCGTAGCCGCATCTTGTTCATCCAACTCATTCTGCGTGGCTGACGGAAATGCAATGTCCGCTTTGACAGACCATGGACGTTCGTTAGCAAAAAATTGACAGCCATAACGTGTTGCGTATTCTTCAATACGGCCACGCTTCACATTCTTGAGTTCTTTAATAAAGTCTAATTTATCATGATCAATACCCGCTGGATCATAAACATAGCCTGTAGAGTCAGAAACCGTCACCGCTTTTCCACCCAATGCCAAAATCTTTTCAACTGTATACTGAGCCACGTTTCCAGATCCAGAGACAATACAGGTTTTCCCTTTTACAGAATCACCATTTCTCTTCAGCATTTCTTCTACAAAATAAACACAGCCATAACCAGTAGCTTCTGGTCGAATTAAACTTCCGCCATATGCAATGCCTTTACCTGTTAAAACTCCTGTGAATTCATTGGCCATTTGCTTGTATTGACCGAATAAATATCCGATCTCACGTGCACCTACGCCAATATCCCCGGCTGGAACATCGATATTTGCCCCAATATGCCGAGAAAGCTCACGCATAAATGATTGGCAAAACCGCATGACTTCTACATCTGATTTTCCTTTAGGATCAAAATCAGAACCACCTTTACCTGCGCCCATTGGAAGCGTGGTTAAACTGTTTTTGAAAATTTGTTCAAATCCTAAAAATTTAAATGTTCCCAATGAAACAGAAGGATGGAAACGCAAGCCACCTTTATACGGGCCAATAGCATTACTAAACTGAACACGATAGCCTTGATTAATTTGTATTTGTCCTTTGTCATCTGCCCAACAAACGCGGAACAAAATTGTCCGATCTGGAACAACCAATTGTTCGAAAATCTTAGCCGTTTTATAGACAGGGTTCGCATCAATAAAAGGAAATATAGACTCGGCTACTTCTCTAACTGCCTGGTGAAATTCAGTTTCGTGAGGTGTTTTTTTTATGAGGTCCGTCATGAACGCTTGTACACTAGGATTCTCGGAATGGATCAGTGTTTCTGAAGTAGATGGTGATGCAGTAGTCATGCAAAGCTCCTTATCGTCAATCTCATTATCAGCCAAGAATTATATGGTAAGATTAAAATTATGTCATCTTTAGAAAAATTAGAATCTTCTGTTGTAAAACGAGCCATCGTCATCCTGTCTGTAATTGCGGTTGGATTTACGTTGCATGTATTAAAACCTGTGTTGGTTCCTTGTGTGTTTGCACTCTTTTTTTACTTCTTAATTGCACCTTTTGTTGAAAGCATGCACGACAAATATGCCTGTCCAAAATGGCTCATTATTCTGTTCACCCTCTTCCTCTTAATCAGTGCCTTTGTGGGACTTAGCTTATTGTTGGGATTATCTATGAGAACTTTCATCGCAGATAGTGATCAATACATACTAGAAATTATTAATTTCGCAAAACATATCAGTGCCGAATTTAGTGCATATGGCTTTCCCGTAGATAGTAATGTTTTAGAAAATAGCATTCGAGAATTTCCCTTTTTAGAATGGATAAAACATATTTCAAAAAGTGTTTTTGAAATTGTGGCAGATCTTTTTCTGGTTTTGATTTTTACTTTTTTTCTGGTTTCTGGAAAACAAAAAAGCCACTACAGACGTCTTTTAGATACAGAATTACAAAGCCAAATTCGACGTTATCTAGCAGCCAAATTTTTAATAGCGGCCCTCGGAGGTATTTTGACGGGACTCATCCTTAACATCTTAGACCTTCAACTCGCCTTCATGATCGCACTGCTTACATTTATTTTGCATTTTATTCCAAACGTTGGGGCCATTATTGCCACATTTTTGCCTGTGCCTATCGCTTTACTTCAGTATGGATACAGCCTCAAATTTATCATTGTTGTCGTTACGATCGTGACAATCCACTTTATTATCGGCAACATCCTAGACCCCAAATTAATGGGTATCCGTCTCGGTCTGCATCCCGCCATTGTTTTATTGTGCTTACTCTTTTGGGGCTTTGTTTGGGGCATTCCAGGCATGTTTCTAGCCGTTCCAATTACCGCAATAACCAAGCTACTCTTATCTCGGTCTGAGTCCACACTCTTTCTGGCAAAAATTATGGAAGGCGAGTTTAGATTATAATTAAACCACAAATAATCCCTGCAATATAAAAAATTTCAATATTGATAACTTTCTGAGACGAAAACTTAGAAAAGAAGGAAATTTCATGTTCAAAATTATTGCAGCGCATAGTTCTAAAGAGGCTATTGAAAAAATAATTGAAATAGCTAAAAAGGATACAAGTACTGTGGATAAAATGCTTTTGACAATATGGAAAGCTAGGCCCGAGGCCTGTGTTGATAAATACATGTTCAATCAAGCAAATCTAGCCATTCTCAATACATATAAGGTAGTCTGTTCAAGCTTGATATACAAGACGATAGACTTATATCAAACTGTACCAGAACACGTAGATGCAGATGCTATCAAAGAACTTGTTGAGTGGAGCAATGATCCCAGTGTAAAAGGTATTCAAAAAGAATGCTGTACAAAAATTCAAAATCTTTTAAGCGATGCATTACCCCAGATAAATGTGTCAGTTCTAATAGAAGATAATGCAATTATAGTTCAGAAAAAAAGCAAATTCTGATCGGTTCTTTTTGTTTAAAGTAAAACTATCAAAACCCCTGGACCACCACAACCGCCAACCCATAAGCTAACAAAATATACCCCGCCGTCATACCCAAAGCCATGCGCCAACTACCCATTTCTTTTCTGGCAATGGCTACAGTCGCTGTGCACTGTAACGACACCATAAAAAATACGATTAATCCCAAAATTGTTGCAGGTGTAAATAATAGTGTCGTCGTCCCCAAAAAGGTTGCCGTTTTTAAAGATAGTAATAATTCACCCGGATGACCTGCGGAAAAAATTAACACGAGTGAAGACACAAACACTTCGCGCGCCGCAAATGCTAATAAGAGCGCAATACCCACACGCCCATCCACACCCATCGGCTTTAATATGGGTTCAATCCAATGCCCCAAAGTAAAAATATAGGCATGGTCTGGAGAAGGGTAGGTGCTCAATGCCCAAATGCACACTCCCAAGCCCATAATAATAGGCCCCGCGTTTTTGCAAAAACCGATTGTTTGATGAAATGCAGACAGTGCCACGTTAGAAATTCTGGGTAAATGCCAAGGGGGGAGCTCGATTTGAAAACTGCTGTGCACATGATTTTTTTGAGGCATAAAAAATTTTCCAATGACACCAATAATCACCGATGCCAACACAACACTAGAGATATAAATACCAGTCATAGCAAGGCCTGATTTAAACGAATCTTGTCCAAATAATAAGAAAACCAAAAGCCCATAGACAGGAAGTCTCGCAGAACAGGTCATGAGCGGAATCATCAAAAGGGTTAAGAGACGTGCCCGTTTTTCTGGTATCGTCCGGGCTGCCATCATCGCTGGAATAGCGCATGCACACCCCGATAATAAAGGCACAAAGCTTTTGCCATTCAATCCAATCGCAGACAAAGGCCGATCAATAATCACCGCACCTCTTGCCAAATAACCACTGCTTTCCAAGAGACCCAACGCAAAAAAAAGTAAAAAAATCTGGGGTACAAAAATTAAGACAGATCCAATACCGCCCAAAATACCATCAGAAACCAGTTGAGAAAACCATCCTGCTCCTAATATCATATGAACCCAAGGAATAATGGTTGAAAATAAAGATTGTATGCCATTCATAAAGGGTTTTGCTGCGGCGAAAATCAACCAAAACAAGCCTGTCATAATAAAAAAAAATCCAACAGCTCCCCAAAATGGGTGGAGTAAATATAGATCCAAATCAAAGCCGATTTTAGGCTTCTCAGACCGCATAGACGCTTTACAAATTTCTTCAGACCACTGCAAAGCAGCCATCATGTCTTTGAAATTTGCGAGCTGACGGTTTTCTTTTGGAGACAGATGAGGACGTGCTAATTGTGCGGACATAACCCGCTTTAAGGCCGATATACCCTTAGACTTAGGCATGCTAACAGGGACGATGGGGATGCCTAGTTTCTCAGATAAAATAGAGGCATCAAATAGGGCATGAGACTTACCTTCCAAATCCTGCTTACTTAAACACGCCATCAACGGGAATCCCAGATCCTTTAACTGTTTTAAAAGAGGCAGTTGCAACGAGAGACGCCCCCCATCTAGCACGACTACAATCAGGTCCGGCGTTTGGGACGAAGAGGCGACTAAATCATCGACATGATAAAGCGATTTCAGCGTGACTTCTTCATCCAGCGTTTTGGGTAAAAGAGATCGAATTCCTGGAGTATCTACAACAAAAACGTCGCTCTCAAAAGAGAGTTTACAAGTGCCAATGCCATAGTCAATTGTAGAGCCTGGATAATTGACAGTTTTGTGACGTGAATGGGTAAGGATGTTAAAAAGTGAGGTTTTTCCAGAATTGGGATGTCCAATTAAGAGGACTGCTGGACGAGACTTGGGCATTTACGAAAGGAATTGAATATGAATTTTGGCCGCAATATCATGTCTAATAGCTATTTTACTGTCTCGAAGCCGAAAAGAAATTGGACCACCAAAAGGAGCTTTGGCAAGAAAAGAAATAGGCGTTCCAGGGACAAATCCATAATCAAACAGGCACTCCTTAACAGAATCCTCTAGCTCAAGCTCCGTAATCACGGCATCCTGATTGTGTGTCGTTAATTCTGAAAGTAGTGCTGTACCCATGTCGAACTCCTTGAGTTGAAAATGATACTCAGTATCACCAGTACTCTACCTCAGTTTGTTTTGGGTTGTCAATCTCATTTCTTGTGTATATTTCGTGTTTGAAAATATCCCAAAAAGGGAACTCCTATAAAAGGTAAGGATTATAGCATTTCTGAAGATAGGGGTGTACGGCGATGAACGTGCCGAAAGTGTTCGAAATTAAACTTAAATTGATTATTATAAGGCTGATGTGGTTATCTTGCCTTTTTCTGTTCCTGGCCTGCCCACTGAGTGCATCATCAACCTACGAGCCCCTAAGTGATATCGGTAATTCGGCGGGTATGATCGGAATTGGCAATATCGAGGGCTTTGACGAAGGCGCTGCTTCCCTGATGCAAAACCCCGCAAGTTTATCAACAATCTATAGAATATCGATATCTACCTTTTATGCCAGTTTTTTAAAAAATGATGTGCAATTTATGTCTGGGGCGATTGCCTGTCGTTTGCCAGTAGGGGTCGTTGCTATTGGTGCTATAGGAACAGAAATTGGTGGTATTGATCACACCGGTCAAAATAATGGCCAATATTATTCTGAGTCTATGTTCTCCTATCGGGATATCACCTACAAAGCAGGCTACGAAGTAGATCTGAGTCGCGATATTCACGTCGGTGTGGCAGGGTCTTATTTTACACAGCAAAGTTATCAGTCTAGCGCCTGGGGAGTTAACCTGGACGCCGGTGTTTATATAAATTTCGATGCGCTAGAAGTATCTCTTACAGGGAAAAATATTTTAGGAAAAGCACTCCACTATAAAGAACCAACGGCAACTGTGAATTTGGTAGTGCCGGCAACATATCTCATGTCAGTCAGGATTCCTTTAGGAATTTTGCCTGGAATGAACTTCTATGGACAATATAAAAGTGTGCCGGCACATCATAAAGAATTACTCGCAGCAGGAGCTAGGTACGAACTCCCAATATTTTCTATGCTAAGTATTTCTGCCGGTTGGCAAGAATACTTGGTACTCGATGCCGTTCAAAACAAAACCAGTGTCGGGGTTGTTCTAAATATGCAAACCCTCAAACTTAACTTCGCCTATGAAAAATCAAACTACTTTCAACAAGATAACCAATACTATTTTTCAGTAGACTTAAATCTTTAAACCCTCATCCACCACTTCCACCACACCTGATTCTTGACGTACCCGATGTAAAAAATGAGCAATCCAAACCGCAATAAAACAGCTCAAAATAGCAATATATCCCACCCAGGCATAATGCACTAATTCACCAGAAGCGGCACGATAGACAATCAGTCCACTAATATAGGCGGCAATTCCTGCAGACAGTTGCTGAAGACACCCATTTAAACTCATAAATCCACCGCGATGCTGGGGTTTAACCGCTGATAAGACAAGCGTGCCGCCGGATACCATACGGCCAGATGAAAACGCAAAATGAAACGAGGAAACGAGCACTGGAAGAAAAATAAACTGACGACTCAAATGCGTAAGAAAAAAAAGGGGGATTGCACACAAGCAAGAAAAAATAGAAAAGACTCTCCAATACCCAAAACGATCACTCAGATATCCACTTAAAAGAGAGGCTGTAATTGAAAAGATCCCGCCACTCAAATAAAGATATATAAGTTGATGCTCTGAAAATCCAACGTTTGTAACCATATAGGTATTAATTAAGGGGATAACCGTAAACTGGCCCAGCATGATAACCATGGTCAACGATAATGCATATAAATGATTTGGATATCGAATAAGGGCCATAAAGTCTACGAATGGATGTACTGCAGGGCGATCATGATCTAAGTGGATTCGTATCTTGGGTAGGATTAAATAACCCGAAATCCATACGGTACTACCCAAAAAAGCTAAAAAATAAAAAGGCGTTTCCCACGAAAAGGTATTGGCTAAAAGTAAACTAAAGGGAATACCTAAAACCGTTGCAATAGAAAATGATGACATCACAATACCCATGGCTTTTCCACGACGTTCAATCGGAATAACATCTCCAATAATCGACATCGTGAGACCCATTAAAATCCCACCAAAGGCACCCGTAATCACACGCGATAAAAGAAGCGTAATATAGGTATGCGAAAGACCACATAAAAATGTCCCCACAATAAAACCAAAATAGACTGATAAAGGGGCTGTTGCAAAACAGACTAAAAAGAGAACATTTCCTTAAATTTCCATAAAAACCGTAAAAAGCCATGAAGTTATCCACAGATTTGATTAAATTCTCACATTTTTTGTGAGAATTTAGAGAAGAAGGCGTAGATTTCCCTGTGGGGCACTATGCCCCTTGAAAAAGCGGTGGGGAATTGATGGCGACAAGACGTTTGACGTTCCAAACAATAGCATCGAGAAATAACTGCATCTG
>SICP01000032.1 GCA_009691415.1 Candidatus Margulisiibacteriota bacterium | reverse complement strand
TTATAGAGATCAAAAAGGTTGCGGGCTGTGGATTCTATTAAATGCCAATAGGGTATTTCACTGGGCAAGATGTCTTTTGTTCCGCGAGGGACGCTGTGTGTTGTCATTTTTGCATTTTAGTATGAGGAGGGGCGGAGAGTAAATAGGAGGGGGTGTAACTATGATTCTACTCTCGCGAATTCTTTCTTGCTGTGTAGTTTGTTAATTTGTGTAAAGGAGAATGTGTATGCGTAAAATTATTTCTGTACGTTGAGTAGAATTTATAGGTTCTTTAAAAGTTTTAGAATTGTCAGAATATGAATGCAAAGTGAATTTTATGAAAAGAAACTTATTATAGCTAAAATAGATTTAGCTAATCAAAATATAGAAAGAATATTGGTTTCCAAGTAATTAGAATATGTGTTTATTGAGTTTAAAGATAGGTTTAGTTCCGAAAGATTTTTTGGTGCGGAGATAGAGTTTGGTTTGTGAATTTCCCCAATTACTTTGGCACTCTTTAAAAGAGTCTCTTCGTGAAGATGACGTGGTGACTTGTTTATTGCTGGGCTCCTAAATGGCGTTTCGTATATGCGGTATGTGCTTGCGTGTTTTCTCGGAAATTTCGTTTATATCTATCTCTTGTTCTGTACTTACTGTTTGTAATGTTATGGGATCTGTTTTTTGTATTTTTTTTATTGTCGTTCGTCGAAATAATTTTGCTAATTTTTTAAGTCGTAGACTTTATTTAAAAAAAGTTTCTGTGTTAAAGTAGGGCATGAAATTCTCCCAATTACTGTGTCCTACTTTAAAAGAGACGCCTCGTGAGGCAGAAGTGGTGAGTCATCAGCTTTTGCTTCGTGCTGGTTATATCCGTAGAGTTGCTTCGGGATTGTATTCTTTTTTGCCTTTGGGATATCGGGTTTTGAAGAAGGTGGAGCAGATTGTTCGCGAAGAAATGAATGCGACAGGTTCTCAAGAAGTGGTGTTGCCTTGTGTGACGCCGGCGGAATTTTGGCAGCAGAGTGGGCGTTGGGATAAGTATGGTAAAGAGTTGTTGCGGTTTAAAGATCGTCATGACAACGAATTTTGCTTTGGTCCGACGTGTGAAGAATCGATTACGGATTTGGTGGTGCAATCGGTGAAGTCTTATAAACAATTGCCGATTACGTTGTATCAGATTCATACCAAATTTCGGGATGAAATTAGGCCGCGTTTTGGTCTGATGCGTGCACGTGAATTTGTGATGAAAGATGCATATAGTTTTCATGTTAATAATGAGAGTTTGGATAAGACTTATAGTGTGATGCAAGCGGCCTATGAGCGTATTTTGACGCGTTGTGGGTTGGCGTTTCAGTTGGTGTCTGCGGATAGTGGGCAGATGGGTGGGGATGAGTCTGCAGAGTTTATGGTGTTGGCCGAGACTGGGGAAGATGCCGTTTTGGTGGCCAAAGATGGATCTCATGCGATGAATACCGAAGTGGCGGATACGAGGTCTGATTTGAATCGTGATTTGTATGACGAAGTACGCGGGATTGAAGTGGGGCATATTTTTAAGTTGGGACCTAAATATTGTGAAGCGTTTAAGGCCGTCGTTTTGGATGAGACTGGAAAAAACGTGACGATGACGATGGGGTGTTATGGCATTGGGGTGAGTCGGATTATGGCGGCGGCGATTGAACAAAATCATGACCAAGATGGCATTATTTGGCCGATGGCATTGGCACCGTTTCAAATTGTGATTTTGGTGTCTTCGATGAGAGATGACGCGTTGGTAGCGCAGGCTGAAACTTTGTATGCGTCGTTAGTGTCTGTTGATCTTGAGGTTTTGTTGGATGATAGATCTGAATCTGTTGGCGTGAAATTTAAAGACGCGTCTCTTTTGGGGATTCCTGTTCAGGTGGTTGTGGGCAGGGATTGGAAAGAGTCTGGAAATTATGAAGTGCGGTTTCGTAAGACTGGTGAAGTGGTTTCTTTGGCTGCATCAGAGGCGATTTCTTATTTGAAAACTTGGGTTGTATGTCCTTAGGTATTTTGCCTGTTGTTGCACTCGTTGCCGTGATGGTTTTTTCTGGCGCTTCTGGGTCTCATACGGTAAGCCATAAAGACATGCCCCGATTTGCTGCAGATGGTAGTTTGTTGGGCGCAGATTCCAAGCTTATTTCTCCTGTTGTTTTAGAAGCGCCTGCGGATTATCCCTTACAGTTAAATTCTGAAGTTGAAACGCCTTCTCCCAATCAAGAGCAGGATTTTGACGCGATTCGTCGGTATATTTCTTCGTATAAAATGATTGGTCCAGAAGAGGCTGATTCGATTGCACATTATTTGGTGGATTATGGTCAGCGTCATGAGATTGATCCCAAACTTGCGGCAGCGTTGATTGCGCGAGAGTCTGGATTTCATAGTAATGCGATCAGCAAGACAGGCGCCAAGGGGTTGGGACAATTAAAAGACTTTAATTTTCCTTCGTTAAATATTAGTAATCCGTTTGATGTGAAAGAAAATGTGGGTGGGACAACGGCATATTTGAAAAATATGTTGCGGGTTTGGAAAGACAAAACCCAGAAAGTTTCTTTGGCTATTGGGTCTTATTATAAAGGTCATAATGCGATTAAGCGGGATAATGGTCAGTTGGATAACAAAACAAATGCGTACGTTCGGGATATTTTAAAGCATTATCAAAATATTTCTGCGCTTAGGAAATCAGTCGGATTGGCTACTGACGGCGTAACTATAGAAAAATAGCGGTCTTTTTAATGGGCGCGAACGCTATGACCTCATCTTTCTTAATTGGCGCGAACGCTATGGCTCCGCTTTTCTTGAGTTTTTGCGAAATCTATGATCTTGCTTTTCTTAAGTTGTGCGAAGCCTATGACCCCACCCCGCACCAAAGGTGCGACCCTCCCCATGCTAACGCATAGAGAGGGTAAAAGATTGGTGTTGGTATAAAGTCCCTTCTCCATTTGTAAAAATGGGGAGGGGTGCCCGAAGGGCGGGGTGGGGTCATGAGGTATTTCTGTGGTCCTGATCGCGTGGCTGTACATTTAATGAGGGCTCCTGTAATATGAGGCATTCTGTTTTTTTTTCTTGACATTTTCATTATTTACTTGATCGTCTATTTTATTGTGACTTATAAGGAGTTTAACGATGTCTGAGGGTACCAAATTAGGTGAATTTAAGGATCACCAAGCGTTTAATACAGCTGTAGCGAGAGAAGAAGATTTTCAAAACCAAGATTCTTCTGCAACAAAAATGGGTGAGCTATCTGAGTTCGAAAAAAGTCTTTATGGTGATGATTCTCCTGCTAAATCATCTAAATCTGTTACGCCATCTTCTACTACTGAATCTTCTGCAGCTGCTGCTGAGGCGGCTTTTGCTTCTGAGCAATCAGATTATTTTGAAAACGAACTAGATCGCTTGATTGTTGATTATCAAGAAGGTGACATTATTAAAGGGATTGTACGTCGCGTAGAAAAATCTGGCGTGATGGTTGATATTAGCTTCAAATCTGATGGCTTTATCGTGAATGCAGAATTTAGTAATGATCCTGATGAAGTGCCTAGTGACTTTTTGAAACCAGGTGATGAAATTAGTGTCTTTATCGTCAACTTGGAAAGTAAAGAAGGTTATACGGTTCTTTCTAAGAAACGTGCTGATTATGAACTCGCATGGGGTAAAGTGAATCATCTTGCTAAGACCAGAGATACGATTCAGGTTAAAGTGAATTCTAAAGTACAAGGTGGTGTGGTTGCTGATTACTTTGGAATCAAAGGCTTTATCCCTGCTTCGCAACTATTAACAGATAGCGAATCTGATTTGCAAATTTTTGTGAATCAAACGTTGGAAGTCTGTGTACTTCAAGCAGATCGTCGTCGTCGTAAAGTTATTTTCTCTCATAAACAAGCGCAATCAAAATCTCAGCGTAATGATTATGAGCAATTGATTAACGATTTAGAAGTAGGTGAAGTTCGTCCAGGTAAAGTAACCAGTATTAAAGACTTCGGTGTTTTTGTTGACTTAGGTGGGGTTGAAGGACTGGTTCATATTTCTGAACTTTCCTGGTCTCGTGTGAATCATCCGTCTGAAATCGTGAAATTGGGTCAAGCTGTTAACGTCTTTATTTTGGGTGTTGATCGTGAAAGTCGTAAAGTTTCATTGGGTATGAAGCAGTTGGAGCCAGATCCTTGGGTAGCTGTTGCTGAGAAATATAAAGTGGGTCAAGTGATTGAAGGAACGATTACACGTTTGGCGGCGTTTGGTGCCTTTATTCGTATCGATGATCATTTGGAAGGTCTTATACACATTTCAGAATTGTCTATGGAACATGTCAATGCGGTTTCTGATGTGGTTTCTCCTGGACAGAAAGTAAACGCAAAAATTATTAAGTTGATTCCTAGTGAACAAAAAATTGGATTAAGCTTAAAAGCGATTCAAAGAGATGCTGCCGCCGCTGCTGTTGCGAGTGCTTTAGAAGCCCCTTCTTCAGAAGACGCGTAACCTCTTTGTCTATGCCGGATATGTTGGGGCATTTTGGGGTATTTGGTGGACGTTATGTCCCCGATACCCTGTTCCCAGCTCTGGAAGCTTTGACTGAGACATACGCTAAAGCCAACCAAGATCCGAGTTTTCAAGACGAATTAAAGTATTGGTTGTCTGACTATGTGGGACGCCCAACACCGTTGTATTTAGCCCAGAGATTGTCCTCAGAATTGGGGCTTCGGGTGTATCTCAAACGTGAAGATTTAAATCATACGGGTGCGCATAAAATTAATAATACGTTGGGACAAATTTTGTTGGCAAAACGTATGGGCAAGACGCGTATTATTGCGGAAACCGGAGCCGGTCAACATGGTGTGGCAACGGCAACGGTGTGTGCGTTGATGGGCTTGCCTTGTTTTGTGTATATGGGTGAAGAAGATATGCGTCGTCAGGCTCTCAATGTTGCACGCATGAAATTGTTGGGTGCTGAAGTTGTGCCCGTTACGTCGGGATCTCGTACGCTAAAAGATGCGACGACGGAGGCCATTCGTGATTGGTTGGCGAGTGTTGAAAATACGTATTATATTATTGGTTCTGTAGTGGGACCGCATCCGTATCCCATGATGGTGCGTGATTTTCAGTCTGTGATTGGTATAGAATCTCGTAAGCAGATTTTGGAGCAGGAAGGACGGTTGCCGGATGTTGTTATGGCCTGTGTGGGTGGTGGGTCTAATGCCATGGGGATTTTTCATCCGTTTGTAAACGATGCGTCAGTGTCTTTTGTTGCAGTAGAAGCTGCTGGCCATGGATTAGAATCGGGTCAGCATTCGGCGAGTTTGTCGAAAGGCTCGCCTGGTATTTTGCATGGTGCATTGTCTTATTTATTGCAAGACGATCAGGGGCAAGTCCAGTTGGCACATTCTATTTCTGCCGGTTTAGATTATCCGGGGGTGGGACCAGAACTGAGTTATTTAAAAGAATCAGGAAGATTGTTAATTGATTTTGCAACGGATACAGAAGCACTGGATGCGTGTCGTTGGGTGTCTTCTCGTGAAGGGATTATTCCTGCTCTTGAGACGTCCCATGCGTTTGCGGCACTTCGTAAAAAGACGTATGGAAAATCGGGAGATATCGTGATTGTGTGCGTTTCTGGTCGGGGTGATAAAGATATGGAGACGTTGGCGGCGCATGTTTCTTAAAAATTCTTTAATTGTGTATGTAACCTATGCAGATCCGACGCCAGAGATTTCGGAACACGTGATTGAAACGTGTTTTGATGCGGGAGCCGATGTTGTTGAGATCGGGTTGCCGTTTTCGGATCCGATTGCAGATGGGCCTGTTATTCAGGCGTCTCATCAACGTGCGTTGGTCCATCGTCCTACGATTGATCAGGTATTTCAATTGGTGAGTCGGGTTAAAAAAAAATATGTGAAACCGTTGGTTTTAATGGGCGCTGTGAATTTGATTTACCATTATGGAATTTCTAAGTTTTTTTCTGAAGCCCAGGCGCATGGGGTAGATGGTGTGATTATGCCAGACTTGCCTGTGGAAGATGCAGATGACTATGTCACGGCTTCAAAGAAATTTCAGGTTCCTATTATTTTCTTGGTGTCGCCTTTATGTCGGCCTATACGATTAGAGGCGCTTGTGAAGGCGTCTGAGGGGTTTGTGTATTTGATCTCCTCTACTGGAACAACGGGAGAGCGCGAGACGTTGTCTAGACCGTTATTGACACTGGTTGAGCAAATTAAAAAAGTTAAAGATATTCCGGTTGCAATAGGTTTTGGTATTGGAACGGGTGAGCAGGTTCGTAAGATGCATGAGATCGCAGATGGTGCGATTGTGGGTAGTGCATTGGTACGTGTAATTGGTGGGTATGACGGAAATGAAGTGGGGCTTTTGGAGAAGGTTAGGGTGTGTGTGGGTGGGTTGAGATAGAAGGCCCTTTCCTGAGAGTACTCCTCCCGGCCTCCCCTTCGTAAGGGAAGGAGACTAGATTTTGGAATGTTATTAATCAATATCGATATAGCCGTCTTCCTTGTAGAGTTCGGATTCTGGGCGTTCGATTTCTTCTCGTAGAATGAGAAAGAGATCATAGAGGTCTTCGGAAATGCGGGGATGTTGACTGCGCAATTTGATGTGGGCGGTGTTTAGTGAGACGAGGTGTTTGGGCTTTATTTTTTTACGAATGGACATGACTGTGATAGTTTAACATTGAGATGAAAAAAATAGGATTGTTGATTACAGCCGCGGGGAGAGGGGTTAGATTTGGGGGGCCGGAATCGAAGTCTTTTGGTGTCAAAATAGGAGGCCGTCCTATGGTGCTTCATACGCTTTGTCAGTTTTCTGGCTTGGATCGTATTACAGAAGCGATTGTGACAGTTTTACCTGAAGACGTTGCTCGTTTGAAAACGCTATTGGCAAACGAAACACTTTCTTTTGATTGTGATGTTGTTACAGGTGGAGAGACGCGTGCGGCCTCTGTTTATAATGGCCTAAAACTATTTGGGAATGTGGACGCGGTGTTGATCCATGATGCAGCACGTCCTTATGTAAGTCGTGAGTTAATTTCTCGGGTACTAAAGCATGTGGGTGAGAGTGCGGTTGTGCCGGGCATTGCGGTAGTGGATACGATTAAGCGGGTAGAGAAGGGCAGGGTTGTTGAGACGTTGCCGAGAGAGAGTATGGTTTCTGTTCAGACACCGCAGCTTTTTTCGTATTCAGAGTTGATGTCAGCCTATGAGCAGATTTCGGTGTCAGATCCGAGGCTTACAGATGAGGCGATGTTGATGGAATTGGCGGGATTTCCGGTGCGTGTTGTGGCGGGAGAGACTGGGAATTTTAAGATTACGTATGCCTTAGACGTTACGCTGAAAACTTGAGCCAATCCCGCTTTTAAGTCTGTATTTGGTGACGGTGCGTCTGGCGATGGGGATGTTTTGTTCTTGTAGGTAGGTGGCTAGGGTTTGATCACTTGCGCTGGGGTGTTCTGAGATGAGGGCTTGGACCATGTGTAGGAGTTGTTCGGATGTTTTTCCAAAATGATTTCTGGGGCAGAGTTGCTTGAAGGTGAATAGTCCGTGAGGTGTTTGTATGTATTTTGCGGAGACGATTCTGGAAACGGTGGCTTGAGAAATGTGGAGGTATTCGGCGACGTTTTTTTGTAAGAGTGGGGCGAGATGAATGGGCCCTTTTTTTAAAAACGGCAGCTGTTTTTCGGTGATGAATTTTGCAAGTTTTTCCATGTTTTCGCGACGCTTTTGAATATTTTCTATAAGTTCGGTGGCCTTTCTTAATTTTTCGTTTAAGAAGTTGCGTGTTTCGGTGTCGAGTTTAGGGTTTTGTAAAATGGCGTCGTAATTTTTGGAGAGGGTGATATTTATGCCGAGTGTTTCTTCGTAATTGGTGAGTTGGATGCGGTGATTTTCTAGGTGTACTTCAAATGACGGAGTCACGTGATGATTGTGGGTTTCTTGTGGGAAACTTGCGCCTGGATTGGGGTTTAAATTTTCTTTTATAAACTCATGGGCTGCTTTTATACCGTCTTCATCTAGGTCGAGGGCTTTGGCTATTTTGGTGTAGTTTGTTTTGGCTAAATCATCTAGGTGATGTGTAACTATTTTCTGTAAAACTTCAGTTAGTTGTTCTTCTTCAAAATCATGTTCTTTTATTTGGATAAGAAGGCATTCTTTGAGCGTTCTGGCGCCGACACCTTCAGGTTCTAGTGACTGGATAATGTAGAGGATGTCTAGAAGCTTGCGTTCTTTGATGGCATATTTTTGGGTGAGTTCTTGTTTGAGCGTATCAAAGTTTTTGATGTAGCCCCTATTATCTAAGTTATCTATGAGTTCTAGTGCAATGGTGTGTGTGTTTGGCGGAAGATTTTCATAGCTTAACTGTGTTTTAACAAAGTCGATTAAAGAGCCTTTAGAACTTAATTTTTGAGAGTATTCTCCTATTTCTTTGTCTGGAGCGGTGAGGTGTTGGGATGATTTTTGATGACTTAGCTGGTCTTCTCTAATAATTTCTAAAAATACATTTTCTTGTGCTTCTTCAACAATTTGAGAAACGAGATCGGCATAGCTATGATGGAACATGCGTAGCATTTGAATGAGTTTGGGATGGAGCATTTGTTTGAGGGTCTGGACTTGTTTGGGTGCGAGAGTTTGTTTGAGTTGCATGGGGTTATCCTTTGTGAGTGAAGTGTGCGGCGGCTCCTATCATGGCGGCGTTGTCTGTACAGAGTGAAATGGGGGGAACATGAAATGTGATTTGTTGTTTTTCACAAGCTTTTTTAAATGTTTCTGTGAGCGTTTGATTGGCTGTTACGCCCCCTGCAATACACAGAGTTTTGCAGTTATATTGGGTACAGGCTGCAAGACTTTTGTGAAGTAAAACGTCGATAACCGCCGCTTGAAAACTGGCGCAAATATCTTCAATACTAAATGCGCTTTTATCTAGTTGAATCACCGCTGTTTTGAGTCCGGAAAAGCTAAATTCTAAGCCTTGATGGAGCATGGGTCTTGTAAAGTGAATGGCTTTTGGATTGCCGGTTTTGGCTTTGGCTTCAATGAGGGGCCCGCCTGGATAATTGAGTCCAAGATGGCGTGCAATTTTGTCGAAAGCTTCGCCTGCTGCATCGTCTCTAGTTTGTCCAATAATGGTGAGATCATGATGATTTTTTGCGTGATAGAGTTGGGTGTGTCCGCCGGATGCAATGAGGCAAATTAAGGGGAATACTGGGGGCGTTTCGGAGAGAAAATGGGCGTAGAGATGTCCGTGTAAATGGTTGATGGGAATGAAGGGGATGTTGAGTAATTTTGAGAGGGTTTTTGCGGTTGTGAGCCCGATTAAAAGTGAGCCTTCTAGTCCCGGTGTTTCAGTTGCTGCAATGGCCGTGAGGTCTTGAAACGTGATGTTGGCTTCTTCGAGTGCGGATGCGATGAGGGGATGAATGGTTTCGGTGTGTATACGCGACGCTAATTCTGGGACGACGCCGCCGTATTTTTTGTGATTTTTAATTTGAGATGCTACTTTGCTGGATAGCACGTTGAGGCCATCAAGAATGGCGATGGCGGTTTCGTCACACGAGGTTTCTATGGCGAGTATCATGATAGTTTGTAGTTGCGTAGATGATCAGGCACGCGATCGAGTCGACCTTTGTCTATTTCGGAGTAGGCCGTTTGAATGGCGTTATAACTGGCTCGATTTTTCGGTGCATTAGCTAGATACAAAACTGCTTGCGAAAGAGTGATTCTGATTTCAGGCATGCCGATAAAATGGACAGCCTGTAAGAGTGAGGTTGTGAGTAGTAGGGCTTGTGGATCTGCGTTTCCAATATCTTCGGAGGCAAAGAGACTAAGACGTCTGGCGATAAACGCAGGATCTTCGCCCCCTTTTAAGAGACGTGCTAGCCAATAGATGGCTGTGTCTGGTTGTGAGGCGCGCATGGTTTTTATTAAGGCAGAAATAATGTCGTAATGGCTTTCTTTGTTATGTGGAATGCCTTTGGTTTGGGTGAGGAGGTTGATGTCGTCTAGGGTGATCGGTGAATCGGTGTATAGAGTGACGATACTTTCAACACGATTGAGTAGTTTTCGGGCGTCGCCTTGGGCATGGTGGAGGAGTTGGGCTTTGGCTTCTGGTGTAAAGGTGAGGGGGCAGGTTTTGGTGAGTAGGGTGGTGAGGGCGTCGTCTGATAGGGCGTGAAGTTCGAAGATTTGGGATCTGGAAATAAGCGCTGGAATAACAGAGAAAAACGGGTTTTCTGTGGTTGCACCAATAAGAGTTAATAGGCCGCTTTCTACTTCGGGTAAGAGGGCGTCTTGTTGGGTTTTGTTAAAGCGGTGAATTTCGTCAATAAAGAGGACTGTTTTTTGTTGCCGATAGCGCGCTTTTTTTGCCGCTTCTATACTGTCTTTAATATCTGATATTTTTGCGGTTACTGCGTTTAATGAAAGATAGAGTGATTTTGTTTTTTGAGAGATGAGACGCGACAGGGCTGTTTTGCCACATCCTGGAGGGCCCCATAAAATAATGGAGCCTAGTTTGTCTGCTTCGATGAGTTTTCGGAGTGGTTTGTCGGGGCCTAAGATGCGATCTTGTCCCAGATAATCGTCAAAGTTTTTTGGGGTCATTCTGTAGGCCAATGGGGCTTGTGGTTGGGGCTGGTCTAAATTTGCGAATAAAAGGGTGTCGGGCATTTTGTTAGAACAGTAATTGCCAGACCAGTTTTTGGATAAGTCCGATGAGAATATAGGCTATAATCGGGGAGATATCCAAAGTGCCTCCGAGGGGAGGAATCATCTCGCGCAATTTTCCTAAGACGGGTTCTGTTAATTTGTATATCCATTGTATGATCGCATGATTTGGATTGTGGGGTATCCATGAGAGTAGGGTGCGGGCAATCAGAAGAATATAGATCGCTTGGAAGGTTACGGCGAGTAGGTTAAATAGCATGTGAATCTCCTTGTGATAGTTCTATTGCGCGATTGTATGCGGCATTTATTGTTTCTTTTAGAATGTTTTCTATGGGACTGTTTGCCATAATGGAGAGACCTGCGACGGTTGTTCCATTAGGGGATGATACATCGTTTATCAAAGTTTGTGGCGTTTTGTTTGCTTCTAGAAGCATGTGTCCTGCACCGATCATAGTTTGTGCGGTGAGTGTAATGGCGTTTTCGTAGGATAGAGTGTGTTCTTGGGCTGATTTTGCGATGGCATCGGCAATTTTGTAGAAAAAAGCAGGGCCGCTTCCGCTGACTGCGGTAATAATATTCATGAGGTTTTCGGGGACTTCTTGTGTGTGACCACATTTTTTTAAGAGCGATAAAAGCGTTGTTTTTTGTGCGGGTGTGACGTGGTCATTGTGGGTGAAGGCTGACATGCTTTGACCGACGAGCGCGGGAGTGTTGGGCATGACGCGAGTGAGTGCACTGTTTCCAAAGACGGCTTTAAGTTGAGAGAGTGTTGTGCCGGCAAGAATGGAGACGAGGTGTTTTCCTTCTAATGAAATTTGGGGCCACTGATTTTTCAGGTCGTTAAGTGATTGTGGTTTGATGCAGAGTAAGAGTAGATCTGACGTTTCAATGAGTTGAGAAAGCGGTAGTTGTGTGATTTTTGACTGTGGTAAATGGGGATCGTAGTAGTGGGCGGTGAAATGTGTTTTGTCGGCACGGCTGTAGATCGCTTGTGCCATTTTTCCAAATCCGATAAAGCCTAATTGGGTCATGGGTTAGTCGAAAAGGGGTTTCGGTGAAAACTGTAGCTTGCGTGCCATCCATGCGTATCGTTTTTTTGCGGATGTTTGGTTGAATAGACGTACAGATTCGTTATATTCTGCACTATCGAGCTGCGCTTTTTTTAGGAATGCCTGTCTAATTGTAGTTGTTTGAGGGGTGTATTTTCCTTCTAATAGTTTGGGGTATTCTTTTTGCAGTTTACTTGCGACGGCGATTTTTTCTTGGAGTGAACCAGAGGTTTGAAACTGTTGTTTGAGTTGCGTGTAGTTAGGGTTGAGTTGAGAGGCTATTCCGAATTCATTTAAGAGATCTGTCTCAAGATTAGACCATGCCGTTTCTGTGGCTTTTGAGAGCGTGATGAGCTCGTTTTTTGTGGACTGTATACTTGCTAAAATGCAAATAATAATAACGAGTAGAAGCTGTAAAATATTATTTTTAATGGATGTTTTTGTTGTTTCTTTCATGTGAATTTTGAGTTTACCATGTGTTTTAAAATTCGTCTTCAAAATCATTGAGATTACGAAATTCGAGTAAGGGCGTGTCGTTTTTTACAGGTGTAATTTTGGGTCGGTCAATGCCCTTGTAGTGCAGGCGATCAATGATAGGATCGGCAGTCGGCTTTTGGGACGGGGTGACAGGCGTTTGATAGGGTTTATTATAAAAGTAGTGGATTTCGTTTCCTCGCATTAAGAGGATATCCTGGTTGTACCACCAGGTATCGTATTCGACGCCTTTTGTATATTGTGTTGGCGTCCCTTTGAGGGCGATGACTTGTCCTTCTGTGGAGTGTTCTGTCAGGAATTGAGGCCGCGGAGGGAGTCGTCGATGGGTAAAATCAAATTTCAGCGCGTCTCCGTCACTGTATTCGACGATGTGGCCTTTCATAAATTTAATGAAATTATTTTTGTACCACCAGACTTCGTAGAGTCGACCGGGTGTGATTTTTCGGGGGGTACCTAAAAGAGTGAGGACGTCATCCGGTGTAGAGAGTGGTGTGAGCCATTGTGCTTTGGATTTTTTTTTGGGAACTAATTGAATATGTAGGTCTTCGTTGTTGCTATAGCCTTTTAGTTTTTTGTCGTAGAGGATGAGGTAGTTGTTGTCGTTGTAATACCAGAGGTCAAATATGGGGCCAAGTTTGACGCTGTCTGGGGTGCCCATGAGTTGGACGATACGGTTTTTTGGGGTGTCGAGAGTGAGTGTGATGGCAAGAGTTTGTGTGGGGATTAATAAGATGAAGAAAAGGGTGAATAAGTATTTTTTCATAGGTGAATTTTGGAAATTTGGGGTGAACGATGGGGCTCGAACCCACGACAACCGGAACCACAATCCGGGGCTCTACCGACTGAGCTACGTCCACCACGATCGGTTTAACAGAAAGTTGATTTTAGATGATTTCTTTAAAAGTTTGAAGAGT
>SICP01000007.1 GCA_009691415.1 Candidatus Margulisiibacteriota bacterium | reverse complement strand
TTACGGTGCCTTGGGTGCCTACGGGCATGAAGACGGGGGTTTCGATGGGGCCATGGGGGGTGTGTAAAATGCCGGCTCTGGCTTTAGAAGTTTTGGATTTTTTGACTATTTCGAAGTGAGACATGCTCAAGACTTTTTCATAGTCTTAGTCAATTTGCAACGCGTACTTTTGGGGTTATGCCTGACTTTCTATTTTTATTATTTCATTAAAATAATTTATTGTAAAAGATTGATACAGTTCGTTTCTCTTTTCTGGGGTTTCTGCGGATAGTAGCTTATCTGCAAAAGCTTTATACATTGTGGGCTGGTTTTCCCTTGCTTCTTTGAGCAGGGTCATTTTTACTGTGAGGGCTTTTAATTCTGTTGCAGTCACTTTTACTTCTTTAGATCCTAGTCCCGCGAAAAAAGATCGATCTGCTAAAGCCATTTTTTCAGAACCCCATCCACCCCCAACCTTTTTTTCGTGACGTGCCGCTTTTAAATGTAAATCGCCTGTATGCATATTGGTTTTTAATGGATTTGATCCTTCTATTCCAAAGGCTACAACAGCGTAGGATTTTCCATCGGCACCTGGCATGTGTTTTCTGGCAACAATACAGAGGCTGCCATTGGTGCCATCTGGCCTAATAGTTTGTGCAACGCCTTTGCTATCGATGACCATATTTCCAGTCCCTCCAACTGCAATTTGACCCATTAGTTGGTGGTCACCGATATTCATGCCTTTCGTTTCGACGGGGACGTCAGTTTGGCTGTAATATATAATATTATCTGCAATTAGGTTTTTTTGAATTTCTGTTAATGATTCAGCCCCAATGTCTTTGCACTCTTTTTCAAATGTATTGAGGGCCCTCATTATGTCCTCTCGCTTTGTATTCTTAACTTTTCCATCTGTCTTTGTGCTTTTTTTGGGTTTGTTTCCGATTATATTATGGGCTTTTAAATGTCTCATGAGTCGTCCTGGAAGTTTATGGTCCTTAACGTTTGATAGAAAATTAAAGTATTTTAGGTCGTGTACGCTGTAGATGCCGTCGCCCATTTTAAACCCGTGTGAGGATACTTTCATGTCCACCTTTAATCCCAGAACTTCTACATTTCGGTAGTTTAAGGCTTCGTTAAATGAGGCTTTGTCTACACCAAGGGTGCTGAGTAGTTCTTTGTGTGCGTCAGGATTTGAGTTATCATTTGAGGCTATTATTGTGCATCGATCACCATGCATAAAATGAGTAGAGGTGGGTCCTTCGTGTGTGCCTGTTAGGGCATAAGCTAACATGAGATTTTGTTGTAATTCTGCGCCTTGTTGTGCTAGTTCTACTCCTTTGGCATCTGTAAAATGAGCTCCAATTCGGAAGCTATCCTCTCCTAATCTTATGGGTTGAGGTGTGTGAAAGGTGGCCATGGTTTGTTCGTGATCTATATCTCGAACCTTTTGAATGGCACCTGCTTTCTCGAGGTCAACCGTTACAAACGTGAGACTCATATCTATAATGTTAAATGTTTTTTCAAAAAGTGTTGAAAGTGCAGGAGACCCTTGTGTTTTGATTGTTTGAAATAAGGTTTTTATTCTATCTTTTGGTTGTGTTTTTTCACTTTTGGTGTCCACGAAGTTTGTCATTGCTACTTGTATTAATTGTTTATTTTCTGGGGTTAGGGGTTCGGTAATCAGTGGCTGCCATCCCTTTACTAGAGTACTAAGTGTGTCATTGAGGCTCGTAAAGGTGATGTTTAGTGACCCTTTTGTGCGAGGGGTATCTGTCCGAGTGTGAATGACCCTTTAGTTTTAAAGGGGTTAAAGCGACCTAAGGGCCCAGTCATTTATTTTCTCCTGTGTAGTTAGGAGATATATGCCCTTAAATTGGTTTTTTAAAACCTTTTAGGACATGAACTCGAGGAGAACGCTGTTGAGTAAGTAGAGTCCTTTGGTTGTGACGCGGAGATAGTTTCCTTGTTTTTTGAGTAATTTAAGGTGTGTAAGTTTTGAAATAGGGATGGCAAATTCGGCTTCAAAATTTGTGTTGAAACGAGCTTGAAAGCTGGGTAGAAACAGGCCTTTCATGAGTCGTAGGTGGGTGCTGATGTAGTCTTGGATGAGTTCGGGGGTATTTGGAATGGATTTTCTAGGAATAGGGGTAGTGGGATTTTTGCAGTACGTCGTTAGATTTTTGGGGTGTTGGTAGTGTTGGTTGAGATAGAAGGAGCTGGCGCTGGGGCCGATGCCGATATAGGGGTTGAGAGTCCAGTAGGTGAGGTTGTGTTGGGATTGGAATTCGGGTTTTGAGAAGGCTGAGACTTCGTATTGGGCGTAGCCGTTTTTTTTGAGGTAGTTTCGGATGTATCGGTAGTGGGTGAGTTGGTGGTCGTCGTCCATGGGGCTCACGTGTTCTCGCTCGAAAGGGGTGCCGTCTTCGATGCTGAGTGCGTAGGTGGATAGGTGGGTGGGTTCTAGTGCGATGGCCCGATCAAGGGTGTTTTTAAGTAAGGGGAGCGTGGCATTTTTGAGGCCGAATATGAGGTCTATGTTGAAGTTTTTGAGGTTGTTTTTATGGAGGAGTTGGATGGCTTCTACTACTTTATTTTGCGAATGGGTGCGACCTAGAAATTGGAGTTCGGAGGTTTGGAAAGATTGGACGCCGATGCTGATTCTGTTGAACCCAAAGTTTTTTAGGATAGTCAGTTTGTCTTGGGTGACACTTTCGGGGTTCATTTCGCTGGTGGACTCGCAGTGGTCTGTTCTTTGGAACGTTTGGTGGATATAGGTGAGGAGGGTTTCGAGAGTGTTTGTGCTTAAGATAGAGGGAGTGCCACCGCCCAGAAAGATGCTGTGGAGAGTGATGGGGGCAAAGTTGTTTTTGTAGTGATCTAGTTCGATTTTTATGGCGTTTAAATAATGAATCTCTTCGTCCGATGACCAAGGTTTTTTGTAAAAGGCGCAGTAGGGACAGAGACTTTGACAGAAGGGGACGTGGACGTAGAGCGCTACAGTGTCAGTTGATTCTGACATTTTTCACATTGGTTAAGATTTCCTGGGTTATCGTGGCCACATTTTGGGCAGAGACGGGTGGGCAATTTAGCGTTGTTGGATTTGATGACGTGGGCTTGGCTTCTCACGATGAAATAAATTGGAATGCCAAAGACGGGAAAGAAAAAAGTGAGTAGAGTGAGGCCGTAGGCGTATGTTTCGGAGAGGCCTTGTTTTTTTGCATCCCAGTAGCACAATGCCGCTAGAATACCTCTGCCAATAATGAGGAGTAACTGTGGTGACATTAGGACAGGACGTCAGTGGGGCGGCGTTTGGCCATCCGAATGGTGGTGCCTTTTCCGAGTTCTGACTGGACATTTGCGTCGTCCATTAGGTTTTTGATAAACGTGAGGCCTAGCCCTAATCCTAATTTTTTTTCGGATTTTTCTTTTTGTTCTGGGCTTCCTAGAACTTGGGGGTGAAATCCTATGCCCGTGTCACTTACTTCGATTTCAAGTTTGTCTTCGTGAATTAAGCAGGTGATTTCAATGGTGCCTACTTCTTGGGGATAGGCATGTTGTACGGCATTGGTGCAGGCTTCTGAAATGGCGATTTTAATGTCTTCGATTTCTTCAACACTAAAATTCATGCGGGTTGCAATACCAGAAAGCGCCAGTCTGACAACGCCTACAAACTCAGAAGACGAGGGTATCGTAATGCTAACTTTGTTGACTTCTGACATTAAGAAACCAAGCTCTCCAGAGCAGAAGATTCTGTTTCGAATAGACGAATATTTTTGTCTTTTAATCCAGACATTTCGATGAGTTTCTTAATTTGAGGTTTGCTGGAAATGAGAACCAATTTTCCATTGTCTGGTTGGATGTTGCGTGCAGCATGCGCGATGATGCCAAGTCCTGTGCTATCGATGTAATGCACTTTTTCTAAATTTAGAATGAGGGTTTTGTGACCTTCGGAAATGAGTATGTTAAGTTTTTGGTTGAGTTCTGGACAGGTGTGTATGTCGACTTCCCCTTGAATGCGTATCGTTGGGGAGAGATTTTCTTTGTCGATAATGATTGAAAAAGGATTGTCCATGTTTTTTGAAGTATAGCCGAAGATATAGGCTGTATCAATGGTTATTGACAGTCGTTAGAAGCTTGGCTACAATTTCACCTCTTGTAATTATGTGATTGGAGCTTATTATGGCCGCAGAAAAAAAGTCTAAAAAAACAGTAACTCAAACATCGTTCGATTATCATAAAATTGTGATTAGTTGTGCTTGTGGTGCAACTTACGATTCTGGTTCTACACGCAGTGCGATTCGTGTAGATATTTGTGCAGGGTGTCACCCGTTTTTTACTGGTGAGAAAAGAATTCTGGATGCGGAAGGCCGTGTTGAGAAATTCCGTAAGAAATATAACCTTCCAACGACTTAGTGTTTGAGCAGTTTCAAGGGTTAGAAGACAGGTTAAACGATATAGAGAGACGGATTTCTGATCCCGAAGTTATTTCTAATCAGTCTTTGTACCAGGAATTGGTTAAGAAGCATTCAGATTTAGAAGAGCCCGTTTCGTATTTTAGGTCTCTTAAAAAGCTTGAAGCAGAGTTAGGTGATGCTCAGCCTCTTTTAAAAGATCCAGAGATGAAAGAAATGGCCATTGCTGAGATCAAATCGATTGAAACGCAAATGGCTCATTTCGAGTTGCAACTCCAAATCTTTTTGTTGCCGAAAGACCCCAATGATACCAAGAATGCGTGGGTAGAAATTCGATCTGGTACAGGGGGAGATGAGGCGGCGTTGTTTGCGGCGGAGTTGTACCGTATGTATGTTCGGTATGCAGAAACCAAGGGCTGGACGGTGGAAGTGATGTCTGAAAATCTGACCGAGATTGGTGGGGTTAAAGAAATTGTTTTTTCTGTTTCGGGACAGGGTGTATTTAGCCAATTAAAATTTGAAAGTGGGACGCATCGTGTACAACGTGTGCCTTCTACGGAATCATCGGGTCGTTTACATACATCTGCTGCTACTGTGGCAATTATGCCGGAAGCAGAGGAAGTGGATATACAGATTGATCAGAAAGATTTGCGTATTGATACGTATCGCGCAAGTGGTGCGGGTGGTCAGCACGTGAATAAGACGAGTTCTGCGATTAGAATTACGCACCTTCCGACCGGTGTTGTAGTGGCGTGTCAGGATGAGCGGTCTCAGTTTCAGAATAAAGATAAAGCGATGCGTGTGTTGCGTGTTCGGCTTTACGATAAACGGGAAGAAGAGTTGCGTTCCAAGCATGCAGATTTGCGTAAGTCGCAGGTGGGGTCAGGAGATCGTTCTGAGAAAATCCGGACGTATAATTTCCCTCAAAATCGTGTGACAGATCACAGAATTGGATTGACACTGCATAATATGCAAGAAGTGCTGAGTGGAAAATTAGATGCGGTTATTGAGGCATTAATTACTGCCGACCGTCTTGCAAAAATGAAGGCGTGATCACCCTTTTTTCTTATCTAAAAAAACTTGAATCTCAATTGGTAGCTGTGACTGACGAAGCTGCATTGGAAGCAAAAATTTTGCTTTGTGAAGCGATGCAAATTGAGACGTCTGTTTTATTGCGGGATTTGTCGTGTGAGCTTGATAGTGAAGTGATGGCTCAGGTGGATGGATGGATGCAGCAACGGTTGTCTGGGGTTCCTTTGGCGTATGTGTTGGGCACGGCTATGTTTCGTGGGCATGTATATATTGTGCGGCCAGGGGTTTTAATTCCGAGGCCAGAAACGGAGTTGTTGGTTGAGAAGGCTATAGAGATTACTCAAGAAACGCCCATGACGATTTTAGAGTGTGGCGTAGGGTCTGGGATTATTGGTATCGAATTGGCCTTGGCTTGTCCTGATTGTCGTGTTCTTGGTTGGGATATTTCGGGGACGGCTATTTTGGTGGCGCAGGAAAATGCCAATCGACTGGGCGTTTCTATTGATTTTAGGCACGCGGACTTTTTTTCAGAAGAAGATGTTTGGGGAGCTGTTTTAGCATTGGGAGAGCCGGTGCTTTTGGTGAGTAATCCGCCGTATATTTCGGAGTCTGAATTTGTCGGGCTTGATCGAGGGGTCCGTGAGTTTGAGCCTCGAGAGGCTTTGGTTGGAGATGAAAATGGCCTCGGATACTATAGACGTTTATTAACGCTAACAAAGCCGTATCCCAAAGTTCGGATGGTGTTTGAAATTGGGTCAACTCAGCAAGAAGATTTGACGCAAATATTGGCTGAATTGGGGTATGACCAGTATCAGTTTTTTTTGGATTATGCGGGCTTATCTCGGGTGTTGGTGGTGAATGTGAGGTCTCAAAAATCTTAGGGATAATATCAACAGATTATGCATGTATACCAAATTGTTTCGATTAGTGGCTTGTGTTACCCTCTTAAACTATGTCGACATTTAAACTCTCAGTTTTTAAAGGTAAGAATATCCGGAGAATTATTCATAAAAATGAATGGTGGTTTTCTGTTATTGATGTGATCGAATTGCTCACTGATTCTGGACGACCAAGAAAATATTGGAGTGACTTAAAAAAGAAGATTCAAGAAGAAGGTTATGAACAGTTGTCCGAAAAAATCGGACAACTGAAATTGGAGGCATCCGATGGAAAAAAGTATGCTACAGATTGTGCCAATACAGAGACAATGTTTCGTATTGTGCAATCTATTTCTTCTCCTAAAGCTGAGCCCTTCAAGCGTTGGCTTGCCAAGGTTGGTTATGAGCGAATCCAAGAAATTGACGATCCCGAATTAGGCACCAAGCGAACCCGTGCGTTATACAAAGCTAAAGGTTATCCGGAGGACTGGATTGAAATCCGGATGCGTGGCATTGCTATTCGTGAAGATTTGACCGATGAATGGCAAAATCGGGAGGGAAAATTGCAGGTAATGCCAGAAAAGAACTTGAGGAAAAGACTGGAAAGAAGGTTGTTAGTCGAAAAAACTATCTCAATCTAAAATCTAAAAATACTTCTCTGGAATAATGAGCCTTCTTAGGTTTTAAAGATAAGTTGACCGTTATTGCTGTCGATGGTGATGTGATCACCTTCGTTAATGGTACCTTCTAGGAGTTTCATGGCGAGTGGGTTTTGGATTTGATTAATCAGAAGACGTTTTAGAGGGCGCGCACCAAAATCATGGTCGTAGCCAATTTCTGAGAGATGTTTTTTTGCTTTATCTGTGAGGGTTATGACGATTTCTTTGGTTGTTAATTGTTTGTTGAGTATGGCAATTTGGATGTCGATAATTTTGTAAAGGTGGGATGAGTCTAGTCTGATAAATTCTATAATGTCGTCAATTCTGTTGAGGAACTCTGGTCGAAAAATTTTATTGAGTCCAGCTGGATTGGCATTGGATGTCATGATGATGATGGTGTTTTTAAAATCAATGGTGCGGCCTTGTCCGTCTGTAAGCCGTCCGTCATCAAATACTTGGAGGAGAATATTAAAGACATCGGGATGCGCTTTTTCGATTTCGTCGAAAAGGATAACGGCATAGGGGCGTCGTCGAACGGCTTCGGAAAGTTGTCCGCCTTCGTCGTACCCTACATATCCGGGAGGAGCTCCAATGAGACGTGAAACAGAATGTTTTTCCATGTATTCGGACATGTCGATGCGGACCATGTTTTTTTCGCTGTCGAACATGAGTTCTGCGACGGATTTGGCGACTTCGGTTTTTCCGACCCCTGTTGGGCCTAGGAAGAGAAAGACGCCGATGGGTTTTTCTGGGTCCCCTAATCCTGCGCGAGATCTTCGTATAGCGTTGGCTACTTTTTCGATGGCATTGTCTTGGCCTATGACGCGTTTTTTGAGGTCGGTTTCGATTTGAAGGAGCTTGCCTTTTTCGGTTTCGATGAGTTTTGAAATGGGAATACCGGTCCATTTTGCAATAATTTCTGCGATGTCTTGATCATCCACTTCTTCTTTGAGCATTTTGTGTTCTTTTTGGATGCTTGTTATTTTTTCGTGACTTTCATCTAGTTTTTTCTGGAGGTCGGGAATAGTTTTAAATCTAATTTCCGAGACTTTTTCGTAGTTCCCATTACGCTCTTCTAGTTGCTCGGCGAGTTTAGCTTTTTCAAGTTCAGCTTTGAGCATACGGCCTTCTTGTATGAGTGTTTTTTCGTGTTGCCAGTGACCTTTGAGTCGGTTGCTTTCTTCTTGGAGTTCTGAGAATTCTTTTTCAAGGTCGTCCAGACGTTTTTTAGACGTAGGATTTTCATCCCGTTTGAGTGCCTGTTTTTCTATTTTAAGTTGGATGATGTGGCGTTCGATTTCGTCGATGGCGAGGGGCATGCTGTCAATTTCTATACGTAGTTTTGAGGCGGCTTCGTCGATTAAATCAATGGCCTTGTCGGGCAAAAAACGGCCTGAAATATAGCGATGGGAGAGATTGGCTGCGGCAAGAATGGCGTCATCTAAAATTTTAACGCCGTGGTGAATTTCGTATTTTTCTTTAATGCCTCGCAAGATGGCGATAGTGCCAGCTACAGACGGTTCCCCTACAAAAACTTGTTGAAATCGACGTTCTAACGCAGCGTCTTTTTCGATGTATTTTCTGTATTCATCCAAAGTTGTGGCCCCAATGCAGCGGAGTTCTCCCCGTGCAAGTGCAGGTTTGAGCATGTTGGCCGCATCCATTGCGCCTTCAGAGGCACCTGCTCCAACGATGGTGTGTAATTCGTCAATAAAAAGAATGATATTGCCTTCTTGTTTTTGTATTTCTTTGAGAAGGGCTTTAAGACGTTCTTCGAATTCACCTCTGTATTTTGCGCCAGCGATAAGAGATCCTATGTCGAGAGAAAGAAGTCGTTTATTTTTTAGGAGTTCGGGAACGTCTCCAGAGACGATGCGTTGTGCGAGACCTTCTGCGATCGCTGTTTTTCCGACTCCGGGTTCTCCAATGAGAACGGGGTTGTTTTTACTTCTGCGACAGAGTACTTGGATGACGCGTCTGATTTCGTCGTCTCGTCCGATGACAGGATCTAGCTTGCCTTTTTTGGCGCGTTCGACGAGGTCGATTGTGAATTTTTCTAATGGGTTGTCGATATCTTGGTTTTCTTCTTCGTTCATTAGTTATGTCTTTCTAAATTGGAGGGAATAAAATTTAGCATAAAGACCGTTTTGATTTAAGAGGTCTTCGTGGGTGCCGATTTCTTCTATTTTTCCGTTTTCAATGACGATAATTTTGGTGGCATGCATAATGGTGGAGAGTCGATGGGCAATCACAAAAGTGGTGCGATTTTTAAGTAATTTTAGGAGTGCATCTTGGACGAGTTTTTCGGACTCGGAATCTAGTGCGGAGGTGGCTTCGTCTAGGAGTAGAATTTTTGGATTTCTTAAAATGGCTCTGGCAATGGAGAGACGTTGTTGTTGGCCTCCTGATAAGAGACGGCCTCTGTCGCCAATTTTAGATCTAAGATTTCCGGGAAGTTTTTCAATGAATTCCCATGCGTTGGCCATTTTTGCTGCCTGTATTACTTCTTCGCGTGTTGCATCAGGTGTTCCGTATCGAATATTTTCTAGAATACTGCCGCGAAAGAGAAGATCTTCTTGGGGTACTATGGCGATGTGTTGCCGGAGTTCGTGAACGTTAAGTGAACGTAGATCTTGTCCATCTAAAGTGATGCTGCCTTCAGAAGGATCGTAGAATCTGGGTATCATGTTGATGAGGGTGCTTTTTCCTGCGCCGGAGAGGCCTACGAGAGCAATGGTGTCACCTTCTTTGGCTTCTAGGGAGATATTGTTTAGGACGGGGCCACTTTCTTTATTATAAAAAAATGAGACATTGTTGAATTGGATATTTCCTTTTGGATTGATGAGTGACGTGGGTTGTTCTGGTGATTGAATATCGATGGGGGTATCTAGAAGTTCAAAAACGCGTTCGGCTGATACGGATGCCATTTGTAATTTATTGGAGACTTTGGATAGGACAATAATGGGGTCGATGAGAAGTAAAATTCCTGTAAAAAATGAGGCCAGTTGCGGGCCTGTCATTTGGCCTTGTGTAACTTCTAAACCACCATACCAAAGTACGAGTGTGATGACGAGAAATTGGAGAAATGAAATGCTAAATTCTACTTTGTTTTTAACTTTTACGCCGGTCATGAGGGCTCTAAAATTGCGCACGTATTCTCGCTTCATTTTGCGATAGTCTTTGTCTTCCATGTTGTAGGCTTGGACGAGCTTCATGTTGCTGATGCTTTCTTGTGTGATGTGAGTGATATCGCCCATTTTTCGTTGGGCTTGGCTGGTTACTTTTTTGAGGGTGACGCTTAGTTTGGAGATGAGGACCACGAACAGAGGGATTGCAATGATGCTAAAGCAGGTGAGTTTCCAGTTTAAGACCATCATGTAGGTGAGGACGCCGAAAAAGGTAATGGTTTGAGGCAAGAGGTTTTCGAAGATAATCAGAATGCCGCCTTGAAGGTTAGCGGTGTCGGAAAATTGTCGATTAATAAGTTCTCCTACTTTCCATTTTGAATAAAAACTTTGGGAGAAATTTTGTAGTTTTTTATAGAGTTGTAATCGGATGTCTATAATAATTTTATTGCTGATCCAAGCAGTTAAGTAGGCTTGTCCAAATTGTGTTACTAATCGGGCACTAAACAGGCAGATGACATTCACAATTTGATTGTGAAAATAACTTAAATCTTTTTTACTGATGGCGTTTACGATGTCTCGAACAAGGGGCAGAAAGTAAACGTTGGCGGTGGAGAAAAGAACAGCTAGAAGAATGGAGGCAGAAAACCACAAAAGGTAAGGTTTTAGATAGGCAATGCTTCTTAGATAAATTCTCATTCTGTTCGTTATTTTATGTGGTGAGAGGGTTTGTGTAAACGAGGGATTATAGAACGAGGCTTTCTAGAGTATGGGTTGGGTAGGTAAAGGTTGACCAAGGTTCTCGTTGTGCCAATCCAGTTTGTTTAATGAGACAGCTTTTGATGTCGAGTTGGTTTTCGAAGGCGAGGCAGTTTTCGGGGTTATCATCAAAAAAAAGTGTGTGCTCTCCAAGGCTATATCCGAATGTTGTTTGAATGTGATTTTTGACAAGGGTGGCGAAATTTGGAAAGGGTTTTCCGATCCAAATAAAGTTTAGGTTGCAGTCTATTTCAAGTTTTTTTGCGTAGTATCCAATCACGGGGATTAAGGTATTGTTCTTTCCGGCGACGTGGGTGTCGGGGTTGCAGCAAATCACAGGTAACTTGGGATGTTTCAGTAGATGATTTTTAACTAGAGTATAGGTCGTTTGATTGTTTTTTTTGAGGGATGAGGTGAGGACGATGCACTCTGCATTTTCGATTTTTTCTGTGGGGTATCCGCCGGCGTCTTCTATGTATTGATACGAGTTTGGGCCGCCATAGATAAAACATTTTTTCTGGAAAATTAGGGGTTGTATTTCGGGATCTTTTTGGAGGCCTTGTCCGGATGAAATGATATGGGATTGGGGGATAGGTATTTCATAGTCTTGGAGTCTTTTGGCGATGTAGGTGAGATAGTAGCTACTGTTGTTGGTTACTACGATAACGAGTCCTTGTTTTTGAAGGGTTTGAATGGTTTTTTGTATGCCTGAAATGGGGCCTTCGTCGTTATAGAGAACCCCGGTGGCATCGACTAAAAAGCAGGTGACATTTTTGATGTTCATAGAGTGTGGGTGGGCCGAACCCAATAGTTTGGAAAGAGTGTTTGAATTTTCTCTGCTAGTTTTTGCGCATGTTCTGGTGAGTCTGCGCACATAAATAGGGTCGCGCCTGATCCTGAGAGATAGATGGGGGGGAGATTGGCTTCGTTAAGTTTTGCCTCGAGAATGGGATAGATTGGATAATTTTTCCAGACAATTTCTTTAAAATCGTTTTCTCCCAGAGGGGTTTGATTTAGAAAGTTTTGGGTTGTGGGGGGTGTTCTTCTGGAAGGGGTTTCTTTATCGAATGCCTGGTAGATTGAAGGCGTAGGGATAAGAATGTTGGGGTTGATGAGGACGTACGCTT
This sequence comes from Candidatus Margulisiibacteriota bacterium, assembly GCA_009691415.1. Lineage (GTDB taxonomy): Bacteria > Margulisbacteria > Marinamargulisbacteria > SXXA01 > SICP01 > SICP01. The sequence goes on along the minus strand of SICP01000007.1, from coordinate 42,949 downwards.
GGGGCGATTCTGGAAGGGGCTCTATGGTTTCTCCGATGCCGCTGATTACGGCCCGACCACCTGTTAGAAAGAAGGGGATGTCGCTTCCTAGTTGGGTTGCGACTGTATGGAGTTGTTGTGTCGAAAGTGTGTGGAGTTGTTGTTTTAAAAATTGTAGGAAGTAGCCGGCATTGCTGCTGCCGCCACCGAGTCCGCCACCGATGGGTATTTGTTTTTCAAGATGAATGTGCAGGCCGAATGGAATGACGTTTTGGAGAAATGTGTAAGCTTTTGTGATGAGGTTGGTCGTATTGTCTAGCGTTGAATCTGAGGTTGTGAGGGAATAGGTTTTTTCTTTAGAAAGTGTAATGGTTAAAGTGTCGTGGAGTGTGATGCTTTGAAAGATAGAATGAAGGGGATGATAGCCGTCGGATCTGGGAGGATAAAGATGGAGGGCAGTATTTATTTTTGCGTATGATTTTATGATGTGTTTGGACATAGGGTTGTGTGGGACGGAGACTCTCTCCGTCCCTTTTGTGTTACTATTGAATTTTGCTGATGTCGCGGGTTACTTTGATGTCTTTTTTGAGTTTTTCAAGATAATCAGTGGTTACTTTTTGTTTCTTTTGTGTACGTAGTGCGTTTCTAATTTCTTCTTTTACTTGATCAAAACTAAGTGCTGGACGTTGTTTGGTCTCAAGTAGTTTGATGATGTGAAAACCGTATTGTGTTTTAACAATACCAGACAGACTATTTTTGCCTTTAAGTGCGTAAGCGGCGTGTTCAAATTCTGGGATTAATTGTCCGCGTGTGAACCATCCCAAGTCGCCACCACTTTTTCCTGATGGATCAATTGAATGTGTTTTTGCAAGTTGGTCAAAGTCTGTACCCTTTTTGAGTTGTGACAAAATCTTTTCGGCGTCTGCATCTGTTTTGACTAGGATATGTTTTGCATGCCTATATTCTAAGTCGCCAAATTGAGATTTGTTTTGTTCAAAATAGGTTTTTATTTCTGCGTCTGTTGCAATGGTATGTGCCTCAATTTTATCTTGCATTACAGTGCTTAGAAGCAATTGTTTTCTGGTGTCTTCCATTTGTTTTTTAAAGCTATCTCGTTTTGCGATGTTTTCTTTGTCTGCTGCATTTAATAAAAGTTGTTCATCAATCATCTGATCGAGAAGTTTCACTTTGTTTTCTTTTTGACGAAGGGCATCTTGATATTGTGCCGGAAATGTTTTGATCCGTTCGTTTAAGTCAGCTACTGTAATATGTGTTTTTCCTACGGTTGCAATAGAATCTTTTTTGGTACCAAGACCCAAAAACCCGAATGTGAAAACGGTGCATAAGAGTAAGCTTGTTGTGAGTACAGATTTCTTTTTTATAGTCATGGGTGTATTCCTCTGATTATTATTTTGTTTTTGAAGCAACGCTTTCTTCGTAGTTTGCATTGATTAAACTGATGCGGTGTTGTGCATCAATTTCCAATACTTTTACGGTAATGGCGTCACCTTCTTCGAGTACATCTTCAATTTTGTCGATGCGTTCTTTTGAGATTTTTGAAATGTGTAGAAGCCCTTCTTTTCCTGGAAGTAGTTCGATGAATGCGCCGAAGTTGGTGATGCGTACCACTTTCCCTTCGTATACTTCGCCTTTTTCTACTTCTTTCACAAGACCTTCTATCATTTTTTTAGCAATATCTACAGACTCAGCATTTTCACCGGCAATGCAGACTTGTCCTTCTACAGTTTCGGAGATTGAGATGCTTGCGCCACTTGTTTCTTCAATTTTGCGAATCATTTTTCCGCCCGGTCCGATGATGACACCAATTTTGTCTTTTTTGACCATGATGAAGTCGATTTTAGGGGCATTTTTTGATACTTCTTCGCGTGGAATTTCAAGTGTTTGAAGCATTTTTTCTAGGATATGCAATCTGCCTTTTTTGGCTTGTTCTAGTGCATTTTTGAGAATTTCTTCAGAAAGGCCACCGACTTTAATGTCTAATTGAAGAGCGGTGATTCCTTTTTTGCTTCCGGCTACTTTAAAGTCCATGTCGCCATAGTGATCTTCTAATCCTTGAATGTCGGATAGAACAACATAGCCAGACTCATCAATCAATAAGCCCATTGCGATTCCGGATACGGGTGCTGTGATTGGAACACCACAATCCATAAGAGCCAAGGCTCCTGAGCATACTGAAGCCATTGATGAAGAGCCGTTGGATTCTAGAATCTCAGAAACGATACGAATGGTATACGGAAAAGTTGCGTGTGTAGGAAGAATACTTCTAATAGCGCGTTCTGCTAGTGCCCCATGTCCCAATTCTCTACGGCTTGTTCTTGCAAAGTTTCCGACTTCTCCAACTGAGTAAGGGGGAAAATTGTAGTGGAAGAAATAGGTGCTTTTTGTGGTGTTACGTAGACCATCTTCCATTTGTTCATCGTCAGGTGTGCCGAGTGTGACAACGCCTAAACTTTGTGTTTCGCCACGTGTAAATAACGCAGATCCATGTGTTGCGGGTAGCATGCCGACTTCGATTTCGATGTCGCGGATTTCGTCTAGTGCACGTCCATCTGGGCGTACTTTACTTTGAATAATTGTTTTGCGGATTTTTTCTTTTTTAAGGCTGCTGAAGAAATATTTTACTTCTGCTTTGTTGCTACCATCTTCTGCTGTAAATTTTTCAACGGTTTCTTTTTCAAGCGTGCTTAACAAGGTTTCGATCTGAGTTTTGTTTCCAGATTTCATATTGTCTTCGATCGTTGTTTTTAGAAAGTCGTTAATTTGCGCTTCTAGAGTGGGGTTAGAAAAGCCTGTTGGTACCGGCAGTTTTTCTTTTTGAATTTGAGCGGCCAAATTTTCTTGAAGTGTGATGGTTTCTTTGATGTGTTTATGTGCAACGCTGATGGCACCTAAGATGGCTTCTTCAGAGACTTCGTTTGCCCCTGCTTCTACCATTAAGATTGCGTCTTTTGTTCCGGCAACTACAATTTCTAAATCGCTTTTTTCAAGTTGTTCTATAGAAGGGCAAAAGACATATTCACCGTCGACTCGTGCAATTAATGCTGCACCAACGGGGCCATTAAATGGGATGTCAGATATGCTTAGTGCTGCGGAGGCTGCAACGATGCCTAGAAATTCTGGGTTAAAAGTTTGGTCAAATGAAAGCACGGTGACAATGACTTGGACGTCGTTGTTATAATTTTTAGGAAAGCAAGGGCGAATAGGGCGGTCGATCAATCGTGATGTGAGTGTTGCGCCTGTTCTTGGCTTTGCTTCTCTCTTAAAGAAACCACCAGGAATTTTTCCTGCTGCGTACATTTTCTCTGAATACTCAACCATTAAAGGAAAGAAGTCGATTCCTGCTCTGGGTTCTTTAGAAGCGGTAACGGCTGCGAGCATAACGGTATTGCCACACCGTAGTATAACGGATCCATTGGCTTGTTTGGCCATGCTGCCAGAGGTTAATTCGATCTCGCGAGATCCAATCATAAGTTTGCTTGATTTTGGGTTATTTAACATAGGTATAGTCCTTTTTTCCGCCCCATTAGTGCGGGATGCTTTGTCGAAGAATTTTTTTAGAAGTGAAATGGGACTAGTCCTTTGTTCTTAGGCCTAATCTCTTTGTGATTTCTGTGAAGCTCGTTTTGTTTTTCTTTTTAAGGTAGTTCATGAGTTTTCTGCGACGGCTTACAAGAATGAGAAGTCCACGACGTGTTGCATGGTCTTTATTGTTCTTCTTGAGGTGTTCTACAAGGTGGTTGATGCGTTCTGTAAGAACTGCGATTTGTACTTCTGATGATCCTGTATCTGTTTCGTGTACTTGGTTTGCTTCAATGATTTCTTTTTTGTCTTTTGTTCCGATAAATGGCATGGTAGCCTCCTAAAATTTTTTTGAATACGCAATACAAATGGATTTGTCGCTGCTACTTTAGTGAGCTGACAAAGCGCATTGAATTGCGCATATTTAGAGGGCACTGTAGCATTCTCAGCTTTTTATGTCGAGATTTCGAGATTTTTATTGAATAGCTCACAGGCCGACCTCTTTTTTGATTGTTGCCCATGGTTTTGTTTTTTTGGATCTGATGCTTTTGGTAATAAAAATTGGACGCTTAGGCATGATGGGTATTATAATTACATCACTTTTTTTTTACATTTTTTTTAGGAGTTTTGTATGGCGGTTTTGCATGTTTTGACAGGGTCTAATCCTATTTTGAAGCAAAAGGCGCTTTCAGTTACGGCATTTGATGCGGGATTAGAGACGTTGTTGTCTGATATGTTGGAGACAATGCGGGTCTATGAAGGCGTGGGACTTGCGGCAACGCAGGTGGGTATTTTGCAGCGTGTATTGGTGGCTGAATATCGCAAATGTTTATTAAAATTGATTAATCCGGTAATTGTATTTCGTAAGGGAAGCGTTACGGCTGAAGAGGGATGTTTGAGTTTGCCAGATGTTCGGTTGATGGTGGAACGCGCGTCACATATTGTAGTAGAGGCTCAGTTGCCTGATGGCAGTCCTGTGAGTTTGCCCTTAAAAGGATTTATGGCTCGGATTATGCAGCATGAGTTGGATCATTTAGATGGCGTGTTAATCATAGATCGGTCTTCGATTTTGGCGCCAGCGTTGTGAATAATTTAGATCAGATATCGCCGGTTTCTAGTGAAGTAAATGCCGATGGGCATTTGGTTCTAGGTGGCGTTGATGTGTGTGCTTTGGCTGCTGAATATGGAACGCCGCTTTATGTCATGGATTTACAGACGCTTCGGGCCCGGTGTCAGGCGTATCAAGAGGGATTGTCAGCTCGATATCCTGATGTTTTGGTGGCGTATGCAGGGAAAGCACATCTTTCGACCGGACTTTTACTTGTTTTAGCTCAAGAGGGCTTGGGCATAGACGTGGTGTCTGAAGGCGAATTGTATACCGCATTCCAGGCTGGAATGGCGCCAGAAAAAATTGTTTTTCATGGCAATAATAAGTCTATTGCTGAACTTGTTTTAGCAGTGAAATATGATATTCGTTTGGTGGTTGATAATTTGCATGAGCTTGAAAATTTATCTGGTGTTTGTGCCAAATTGGGAAAGAATGCTCGCATTTTGTTGCGATTAAAACCGGGTATTGAGGCCCACACGCATTCTTATATTCGAACAGGTCAAGTTGATTCTAAATTTGGCATGGATTTGCCTGATATGTGCAAGGCTCTGGAGACTATTTCTCAGGCACCTTGGTGTGATTTTTTAGGATTTCATGGACATATTGGGTCTCAGATTTTTCAGTTGGAGCCGTATCAAGATTTGGTGGCTTTCATGATAGACCAGATGATTTTGGCACGGGATGTTTATGGATTGCTTGTGAAAGAAGTAGATTTGGGTGGAGGCTTGGGCGTGTTGTATACCGAGGCAGATTCTCCTCCGGCTATTTCGTCGTATCTTCGGTTGCTTGCGACGTCTTTGAAAACATCATGTGAGGCGAAAAATTTGCCTTTACCTAAACTTATTGTTGAGCCAGGTCGATCGATTGTGGGGCAAGCAGGAGTGACGGTGTATACCGCTGGAACGATTAAACCGATTCCTGGTATTAGAGATTACTTATTTGTAGATGGGGGCATGGCGGATAATATGAGGCCGTTGTTGTATCAGGCAGAATATACGTGGGTGGTTGCCAATCGTATGTTAGAGCAACCTGTACATACGTATACAATTGCCGGAAAATTTTGTGAGTCTGGAGATGTTTTGGCAAAAGATATCAATTTGCCGGAAGTGTCTGTCGGAGACTATATCGTGTCTTATACGACAGGGGCTTATAATTATTCGATGGCGTCTAATTATAATCGATTTTGCAGGCCGGCTGTGGTGTTGGTGGGTGATGGCCAATCTCGGGTTTTGGTGAAGCGTGAGACCGTGTTGGATGTTTTGCGTTTTGATGAGTGGGAGACGGCATGAATTTTGCAGCTTTTTCTGTTGAACCATGGGGGGGGATTCTGCATTGGAGCATCCTAACTTTAGATGTTATTTTGGTATATATTTTGATTTACCAGATTTTGTGTTGGATGTGGAATACGCATGCGTTTCCGTTAATTAAAGGTCTTTTTTTGGTGATGTGTGTGTATGTGATGAGCCATTTTTTACATCTCACGATGTTGAACTGGATTTTGGGTAAATTTACAACGGTTTTAATTTTAATGGTGATTATTGTTTTTCAGCCAGAATTGCGTCGGTTTTTGGAATGGATTGGATCGGTTCGGACGGTATTTACGCCGGTTTTATCGTCTTCGGAAGCAGAGAGCGCAGTTTTAATTAAGCAGCTTTTGCGTTCATTTGAGTGGCTTTCTCGTGAAAAAATTGGAGCATTAATTGTAATTGAGGCGGGGAGTAATTTATTACAATATTCGCTTTCGGGGGTTGCGGTTAATGCGACGCTTTCTGCTGAAGTTTTGGTGACTTTGTTTTGGCCTGGGGCTCCTACGCATGATGGCGCAGTGATTTTGCGTGAGAGTAAGATTGCATCGGCGGGATGTTTGTTGCCGTTGACTGATACAAAAATTCAGGATCGACGTTTGGGTACAAGACATCGGGCGGCGTTGGGTTTGTCGGAATTAACGGATGCTTTAATTTTTGTGGTGTCTGAAGAAACGGGCATTATTTCTCTCGCTGAAAATGGCAAATTGACCAGATATTTGAGTAAAGAAGCGATTGAAACACGTCTTTTTAATTTGTATAAGGAGGCTTCCTAATGGGCCAGCGTCATCCTAGTGTCATGATAGAAATGAAGCAAAAGGGTCAAAAGATTCGGATGTTGACGGCGTACGATGTGTTGATGGCGCGTTTATTGGATCAGATTGGGGTCGACATGATTTTGGTAGGGGATTCTTTGGGCAATATGTTTGCGGGATATGATAATACGATTCCGGTAACGATGGATCACATGGTGTATCACACGCAGGCGGTTTGCCGAGGTGTATCGCGTGCGTTGGTTGTAGCCGACATGCCGTTTATGAGCTACCACGTCTCTGTTGAAGAAGCCAAACGGAATGCAGGTCGCTTGATTCAAGAAGGTGGCGCACATGCAGTGAAAATGGAATGGGTCAGCGGTGCGGAAGCTGCGATTGAAGCGGTCATTGGTATTGGCATTCCTGTGATGGGACATGTGGGGTTGACGCCTCAGTCGGTGTATCAATTGGGGGGCTATAAAGTGCAAGGTCGTACCGAGTCGGCTGCAGAGGGGCTGATAGCGCAAGCAAAATTATTGGAAAAAGCGGGTTGTTTTGCGATGCTTTTAGAATTGGTTCCAGCAGACGTTGCACAGAATGTGACATCTCAGTTATCTATTCCGACGATTGGTATTGGTGCGGGTGCCGGGTGTGATGGACAGGTTTTGGTAACGCAGGATGTGTTGGGAATGACCGATGCGAAGTTACCAAGATTTGTAAAGCCGTATGCGACCTTGCATGCAGAAATGACCAAGGTGTTGGGACAGTATTTGTCGGATGTTTCATCGGGAGTTTTTCCTGGCGAAGCGGAGTCGTTTTGAGTTTGCAATTAACCAATACATTTTCGGGTAAAAAAGAGAAGTTTGTTTCTTTGGTTCCTAATCTTGTGCGTTTTTATCTGTGTGGCGTCACGGTTTATGACTATTGTCACTTAGGGCATGCGCGCGCGTACGTGTCGTTTGACATGGTGCGCCGTTATTTAATGCATCGTGGGTATGACGTGAAATTTGTTCAGAATTTTACAGATATCGATGACAAAATTATTAAGCGTGCGCATGAAGCAGGGCAAGATTATCAGGCGCTCTCAAAACAGTTTATTGAGGCCTATCACGAAGATATAGATCGTTTGTTTGTATTGCCTGCAACGCTTTATACCAATGCGACGGATTATATTGTGCAAATGCAGGATATGATTGAGGGTCTAATTGCTTCCGGGCATGCCTATATTGCCGGTGGCGATGTGTGTTTTTCTGTAGAAAATTTTAAAGAGTATGGAAAATTATCCAAAAAAGTATTGGATGATTTGATTTCAAATATGCGTGTAGAGTCGTCGGATGCGAAGCGAAGTCCGGCTGATTTTGTACTGTGGAAAGCGGCAAAACCAGATGAGCCTTTTTGGGAAAGTCCTTGGGGTAAGGGGCGTCCGGGTTGGCATATCGAATGTTCGGCGATGGCGATGGATGCGTTGGGCGAGACAATTGATATCCATGCAGGTGGGGAAGATTTAATGTTTCCGCATCACGAAAATGAGATTGCACAATCAGAATCGTTTACCGGAAAACGGTTTGCGAAATACTGGATGCACAATGGATTTGTCACGATTAATCACGAGAAGATGTCGAAGTCTTTGCACAATTTTATTCGGATTCGGGATGTGTTAGAAAAAGTCGATGGCGAGTCGTTACGGTTTTATTTGTTGCGTGTTCAGTATCGTAATCCGCTACATTTTTCTGAACCCGGACTCAAAGAATCGCAGCAGTCTTTGGCGCGTTTGCGTGAGGCGGTGATTACGCATGATCGGTCTGAAACGCCCAATTTTCCAGAGGCGATCACTCACTTAAAAGAAAAATTTTATGCGGCGATGGATGACGATTTTAATGCTGCAGAAGCGATTGGTGTTTTGTTTGAAATGCTTCGCGTTGTGAATACGACGTCGCAAGGCGCTCATGTTTTGTATGAGTTGGGTCAGGTATTGGGCCTTTTTAATGATTTGGATAAAACAGAGTCGGTGTCTGATGAGATCGAAGCGTTGATTGAAGCGCGTCAGCAAGCACGAGCCAGCAAGAATTTTGCGGAGTCGGATCGGCTTCGGGATGAGCTTCGGGATGTGCATGGAGTGGTGTTGGAAGATGGCGCTGGTGGTGTGCGGTGGAAGAGAGTTGGGTAATAATCTATTTGCAATCGAATAGTATTCGATTCAGTGAAGACCTCTAAGATGATGTTGCTTATTGGCGCACGATTTATATCGATAAATCAGCCTGCAATTTTCAACTCAATTGATCGATCATTTAGTATGAGAAAAACTATCGCAGTAAATCCTTCTTCCGAGCAAAGTCGATTACAAGGCGTCTTATCAGACACGTTCAGCAAACATGCCGGTGTGAACCCTAACTTTCCACATGTCACAAAGTACCTCTACGAAAATATTCATGGCTTCATGGTATCCAAAGATGGTCACGTCCTTGCAGAGGGATCCCATGAAGGAATGAATAAAAATAACACTACCCCTTCAGAAACCTACCTAAAAGAAGATCTCGTATTATTTAATTCGTCGACACCGCATAGTGTACGGTCGGTATCTAAAACCATAACGGCTATGCTCATTGGCGTCATGTTAAAAAAATATCCAACAATCACATTAGAGTCCTCTCTTAATACGTTACTTCCAGAAAAATATCGTCTCCCACACAATGAAACCCTCACGCTAAAAGACGTTTTGAGCATGAAGACGGGGTGGAAATGGAACGAAATGGGCCCTTACATTCGAGGCGAAAATGATGAAGTTGACATGAATGCGGCCCTAGATCCCATCGAATATGTTCTTTCAAGACCCCGAATAGAAAAACAAGGACACGTGTATTGCGGGGGCACCACGGCAGTACTGGCCACTATCATTAAATATGTTACCTCTCAAGATCCGGCAGCATTTCTCTATGAACATTTACTAAAACCACTGGGTATAGAAGAAAGCTCCCAACAATGTAACCGTTATCTAACCGGATATGATCTACCCAATTTTGCATCAGGAATGCAGCTTACCCTACTCGCCATGGATAAATTAGGCGTAGTACTTTTGAACAAAGGAAAATGGGGTGAGACAGAACGGATCTCACCAGATTACGTCGCACAACTGTTATCCGAACAAGTTAAAACCTCTACCTTTGGTTTTTCTGGATATGGGTTTCAAACATGGATCGATCACCAATTGTTTTTAGACGCAACGGGTAAAGAAAAGACACTCACGATCTTTCACGCAAGTGGAAACGGCGGTCAAAAAATCATGATGATTCCCGAACTCAATATCTGCTGTACAGTCATCGCAGGCAATTATAACCTTCCCAATCGGATGTTTCCCTGTTCACCCGACATTAAAAAAGGATCTGCTACTTTTTTTTATACCGAGGTCTTACGCGAAGTCTGCGGCCTACGATACATTCCAAAGCTCCCAAGTAAGTTGTAAACCCATCACCTATGACAACGGCACGGAAAATACGCGGCACCAAGTAGTCAACCGCGCCCTCAACAACTAGTCTGTCGTTGTTGGTTCTTCCAACCCCACCCGAATAACAACCGGGGCCTCAATAATTTCTGGCAATATAATGAGGTTTGCAATCGTTGTTTTCATGTGACTTTCTTGTACAACGTGGGTGATCATGACGATTTCGGCGGTGTTTTTGGATTTTTCTTTTTGAAAGAGTTTGGAGAGGCTGATGGTTTGTTTGCTGAGAAGACTAGTGATTTTTTCTAGGGTGCCGACTTTGTCCGCGACGGTGAGCCGAATATAAAATTGGGAGTAGGTTTTTTCGATGGGGGATAGTTTGGTGGCTTTGTCCTCGATGAAGGGGATTTGTTTTTTGGGGGTGAGGGCAATTTCGATGAGGTCAGAGACGATGGCCGAACCGGTTGGAAGTGCGCCTGCGCCTTTTCCTACTAGCATGGATTCTCCAACTGCATTGCCGTCGATGAAGATGGCGTTGAATTCGTTGTCGATGCCAGCGAGTGGGTGTGAAATGGGTATGAGGGTGGGGTGCACTTTGAAGATCATAGGGTTGGTTTTGCCGATGGCTAATAACTTGATTTTGTAACCTAGGTCTTTGGCGTAGGTGATGTCTTTGAGGGTGATGTTGTCGATGCCTTCGTAGTAGATGTTTTCTAGATTGATGGTGGTGTGAAACGCAACGCCCGCTAGGATAATAAGTTTGTAGGCGGCATCTAATCCTGAGATGTCCATAGTAGGATCGGCTTCTGCAAAACCGAGCTTTTGGGCATTTTTAAGAATTTGAGGGTATTCTTTTTCTTCGCGTTCCATGTTGGTGAGGATGTAGTTGGTGGTGCCATTGAGGATGCCGTAGAGAGAGTGGATGTGGTTTGCCGCATAGCCTATAGTGAGCGTCCGGATGATGGGAATACCGCCTGCAACGGAGGCTTCGAAGAGAAGCTGAACGTTGTTTTCTTGTGCGAGTTTGAGTAGTTCGGGTCTGTGTTGGGCGATGATGGCTTTGTTGGCTGTGATGACATGTTTTTTGTTTTTTAGTGCGGTTTTGATGTAAGTAAGCGCGGGTTCTTCGCCGCCCATGACTTCGATGACGATATCGATTTCGGTATTTTCTAAAATGTCGCTCGCTTGCGTGGTTAATTTAAGAGAAGAGGGCGCGATTTTTCGTGCTTTTTCTAGGTTTCGGACAAGGGCAGATTTGACCTCAAACGATTCCCCAGTTCTGGAGTGGAGTAGTGTGTGATTGTCTTTTAAGATGGATAGAATTCCCTCAGCAACATTGCCGAGTCCGAGCAGGCCGATTTTCATTCGTTTCTAGGTCCCTTTTGGTTTGCGTATTGTGCGATGATGCCTTGTTCACGGAGTTGATCCATGAGGCGTGCTGCCCGATTATAGCCGATTCTGAGTTTTCGTTGGAGGTAAGACGTGGAGGCGTATTGTGTAGTCATAATAATGCGCTTGGCTTCTTCGAGTAAATCATCGTCTACGTCGGCACCCGTCTCTTTGTTATTACTGCTGCTGGACTCAAGTGGTTCGATGTCAATAAGTTCATCTAGATATTGCGGTTGCGCCTGTTCTTTAACAAAACTGACGATGCTTTTGATTTCTTTTTCGCTGACAAAAACGCCTTGAATCCGTTGGGGTTTGAAAGAGCCGACGGGAGAATAGAGCATGTCGCCTTTTCCGAGTAGTTTTTCCGCACCGCCCATGTCGAGTACGGTTCGCGAATCGATTTGAGATTGTAGGTAGAAAGAAATACGTGAAGGGATGTTGGCTTTGATGAGGCCAGTAATGACGTTGACACTGGGACGTTGGGTTGCGATAACGAGATGGATGCCTGTGGCTCGTGCCATTTGTGCCAATCGGCAAATAGTCGTTTCTACTTCTTGCGAGGCGACCATCATAAGGTCTGCTAATTCATCAATAATAACAACGATGTAAGGTAGTTTTTTAGGTTCAAAATTGACGTCTCCGATGTCACCGTCTGGATAGAGAAACGTATTAAGTTTTTCGCGAGCGGCTTCTTCGTCTGTTTTGCCAAGTTCGATACAGCTTTCTATCTTTTTGTTGAAACCCTCGATATTTTTGACGCCTACGCGAGAGAATGTTTCATAGCGATTTTCCATTTCGGTGAGTGCCCAACGCTTGAGTGTGGCGGCTGCTTTGTGGGGATCTGTTACAACGGGTGCGATAAGATGCGGGATGTCTTCGTAGAGGCTCAGTTCTACTTTTTTGGGATCGATCATGAGCATTTTTACTTCGTCTGGAGTGGCTCGCATCAGAATGGAAATAATAATGGTGTTGAGACAAATACTTTTTCCGGATCCTGTGGCACCAGCGATGAGTACGTGAGGCATTTTGCCAAGATCCATGAGAATGGCTTCTCCGGAAATGGTCATGCCAACGGCACTAACGAGTTTGGATTCTTCATCAAAAAAAGGCGTGCCTTCGATAATATTTCGGAGTGTAATGGTTTCGGTTTTGGTGTTGGGGACTTCGATGCCGATGAGGGATTTTCCTGGGATAGGGGCTTCTATTCGGACGTCTGGAGCCGCCAGTTTGAGGGCAATATCATTGGCAAGATTGGTGATTTTGCTGATTTTGACACCGATGCCGGGGGCAAGTTCGTATCGGGTAATACTTGGGCCGGGCGTGATGTTGACGACTTTGGCAGCGACGTTAAAGCTAGCCAATGTATCTTCTAGAATTTTGGCGTTTTCTTGGTGTTTATCTATTGATGCTTTGGAATTTTTGAAAATTTGTCCAGGTTTGTTTAGTAAGCTGAGGGGTGGAAATTTGTAGGGCAAATTGGAATGATATTCTGTTTGTTTTTGAGGGCGCTTGAAACTGAGCGGGGCTTGAATAGTGGGGGGGTCTATTTCAATTTGAGGCAGGTCTTCATCCATGTCATCGGGATGAAAGTTGACCTGTGCTTTTTGTATTTCTTCGGGTTCTTCTTCCGCGTCTTCCTCTTCTGTAGGGGGTTTGTCTTTTCTGAACCAACTGTACCAATGTGTTTTTTCGACAGGAAGTGTCCGTCTTTTTGGAATGGGTTTTTCATCGGTTTCTACGAAGACAGCGTTGCCGATAAATTTAAATGTTTTTCGTATAGATAGGTTGAAAAAAATTAAAATGCAGAGGGTGAGTACGGTAATGAGTAAAATATGTGTGCCGAAAGGGCCAATTAAAAAATTGCTAATCCATAGACCGATGTAACCTACGATGCCTCCTGCATTGAGAGGAAGTGGCCAACTAAATTTGACGGGGTCATGGTTAATTTTGAGTTCTAGAAAAATGGTTAAGGCGATGAATCCAAAGAGGGTGGTGACTAGGGTGAGATTTTTTCTGGATTTTGCAAAAACAAGAGAGAAAGCTGTAAGAAGTAGAAATGCGGGGAGATAGAGTATGCCTTTTCCAAAGAGACTTTGTCCTAGAAATTGGACAACTATTTTCCCGACGATACCGGTGGTGTCTGGGAAGTGATTACTGACAAAAATGAAGAGTGAAAAAAATATCAAAAAGACGGCGATAAATTCGCCTTCTCGTTGTGTGTATACTGCTTCGTCGGCGTCTTTTGTTTGGGAATTTTTTCTGGCCATTGGGCGTTATTATATCGTATGTTACACTGAAAGACATGGGTAGTTTTGCACGTTTCCTAGGGATAATTTTTATTAGCACGATGCTTTTTTCTTGTGGGAGGACAGGGTCGTCTGATGATAAGGGTTCTGCGGGGCCTGATTTTATACCACCAGCAAAACCAGCTTCTCTTACGGTCCAAAGTTTGGATGATGGCGTTATTTTTTCTTGGCCTAAAAATTCTGAAAAAGATATTGCAGGCTACTTGCTTTATTATGGAGAAGAAACTGCTTCTTCTACTGTGATACGTGTTGATGTGGGCAATGTTTCAACTTATGCAGTACATTCGTTAAAGAACGGATCTTTGTATACGTTTTACCATCGGGCTTATGATAAGTCTGGTAATTTGGGGCCGTTTAGCGATCCTATTTCTGCTATTCCAGATGACCAGAGTGCGCCTGCGGTTCCGTCTCAGTTTAAATTAACTGAAAATGACCTCAATAATTATATTGAGTTGTCTTGGAAAAATCCGTCTAATGCAGATTTGGCAGGTATCGTGATTCGGCGTAAAGAAAATAATTTTCCGAGTGGTCCTCAAGATGGTACCGTGGTTTATCAGGGTCTAGCTGAAACGTTTAGGGATACTGCTGTTCTTGCGAATAAACGGTATTATTACCGAATCTTTGCTTATGATGAGATACCTAATTATTCTTCAGGGACTGTTTCGGACAGTGAACGGTCTGGGATTATTGTAAAGTAATTTTATCGTTAATGACTAGGTGGTATTTCTTGACAGTTCCTGCGGGGACTTCTAGTACGAATCGTGATTTTTGTGACGGGGTGAGTGGGGTGTCGTCGAAGGGTTTGGCGTTTTCATGGATATAAACAATTTTTTTGTTGGCACCGATCCAGATGATGTCGAGTGAGATCAGGGTATTGTGCATCCAGAAGCTATGGATGTCGTCTTGGTCGAAGAGGAACAGCATGCCGTGATGGTCTGCTAGGGTTTCCCGGAACATGAGGCCGTTTCGACGTTCTTCGGGTGTTTTGGCTATTTCGATTGTGAAGTTGGTTTTGTTTATGAGGAGATGGTGAGTTTTGTGCTCACCATAGGAAATGCTTGAAAAGCTAAGAAGCAGGCTGAAAATTGGGAGAAGAAGGTGCCTTCTCATAAGAAGTTATTTGTTGCTTTTGTTGAGTGCTACTGAAAGGTTTGATTTTTTGCGTGACGCAGTTTGTTTTTTAATGATGCCTTTACTTGCTGTTTTATCGATAACTTGTAATGCCACTTTTACGACTTCAGTTTTGTTTTCTGCTTTTTGCTCGATAGCAGTTTGTGCTTTTTTGATGAATGTTTTCATCTTGCTTTTGAAATTGCTGTTGCGTTCTTGATTTCTCTTGCTAACAAGTATGCTTTTTTTTGCTGATTTTGTATTTGCCATTGTGATCCCTCATTAAAATTGACGTTGATGGTGATATTGGTTATGATGTGAACTCGAACGAACCTCAAAGTATATCTCATGGAATTTTTTTATGTCAATTGTTGATTGGTTTGCTAAGAAAGAAAAACGGAGACATTCCTCCAAGAAGCTGAATATTCCAGGCGACTTGTGGGTTAAGTGCCTGGGCTGTACTGAGGTGCTTTTTCTTAAAGATTTAGAAGCTAATCTTAAAGTGTGTCCTAGATGTAACTACCATTTTAGGGTTTCTCCAGAAGAACGTCTTAAGTTTTTATTTGATCCGGATTCTTTTGAAGAGACTAATGCGGGTATTGGCCCTGTTGATTTTCTGACCTTTACGGATACAGAAGCCTACGCGGATCGTATAAAAAGAGCGCAGAAAAAAAGTGGTGTTAAAGATGCGGTGAGAACGGGTCGCGTACTCTTAAAAGGGAAATCTGTTAATGTTGCGATTATGGATTTTGGGTTTATGGGTGGATCCATGGGATCTGTTGTTGGGGAAAAAATTACGCGTTTGATTGAAGCGGGTGTAGAAAATAAGCACCCTGTTATTATTTTTACAGCGTCTGGTGGGGCTCGGATGCAAGAGGGTATTTTAAGTTTGATGCAGATGGCCAAGACCAGTGCTGCGTTGAATCGTTTGGCAGAGGTTTCTGTCCCTTATATTTCTGTGGTCTGTGATCCGACTACAGGTGGAACCAGTGCGAGTTTTGCGATGTTGGGAGATGTTAATTTAACAGAACCAGGCACACTCATTTCATTTGCGGGACCTAGGGTTATTGAGCAAACGATTCGTCAGAAATTACCGAAAGGATTTCAACGTGCAGAATTTTTATTAGAGCATGGCATGGTAGATCGTGTGGTGCCTCGTAATGAAATGCGTCAGCTCTTATTTGATGTAGTGATGTTATTAGATCCTCATGGGGCTGAAATATGAAGACTTTAGCGTTTGAGACTCCTCTTCAGGAACTTTATGAGAAAATTGCCCAACTGAAGCAGCTTTCTCATGAGGGGGATGTTGATTTGAGTCGAGAAATAGAACGTATTGAAGCGAGAGCCGATACTTTGAAAAAAACGATTTATACGGATTTGACTCCGGCTCAGATTGTACAAATTTCACGTCATCCGAATCGTCCGGATAGTAGTAGTTTATTTCGGTTGATTTTAGAAAACTTTATTGAATTACATGGCGATCGTGCGTTTCGAGATGATCCTTCTATTGTCGCAGGGGTTGGCTTCTTGAAGAAGCATCGCGTGATGGTTATTGGTCATCAAAAAGGGCATGACACCAAAGAAAATATTTATCGTAATTTTGGTATGCCGCATCCTGAGGGATATCGTAAAGCCTTACGTTTGATGAAAATGGCCGAAAAATTTTCGATGCCTATTGTCACGTTTATTGATACACCAGGTGCGTTCCCAGGGTTGGGTGCAGAAGAGCGTGGACAAGCGGAAGCGATTGCACGTAATTTGCGTGAGATGGCGGGGCTTACGGTGCCTGTGATTACGGTTGTTATTGGTGAGGGTGGATCTGGTGGTGCACTAGGTATAGGCGTGTCTAATAAAGTGTATATGATGGAGTATGCAGTTTACTCAGTGATTTCTCCTGAGGGGTGCGCGTCGATTTTGTTTCATGATGCGGCGAAGTCTGATATTACGTCTAAGAGTTTAAAAATTACGGCACCGGACATTGTGGCTTTGGGTGTGGCTGATGATGTGATCAAAGAGCCCATGGGTGGCGCACATTATGATTGGGAAGCTGCGGCAGCGTCTATTAAGAAAGTGGTCTTAAAAGATTTGAATGCCTATAAAAAAATAACCAATGTTAAAAAAATTCAAGAAGAGCGATATTTGAAATTTAGAAAAATGGGACAGTTTAGCGAGTAAGATCTACTAATTTATTTTTTACTTGTTACTGTTTCTGTCGTGTTTTTCTCTTCTTGTTTTTTAAAGAAGTATACAAATACGGGGCTTGCGATGAAGAGCGACGAGTAGGTGCCTAGCGCAATGCCGATAAAGAGTACGACTAGAAATGATCTGATGGTATTGCCTCCGAAGATAATCATCGCGATGAGCATGATGAGGGCGGTTAGGACAGTGTTAATGGTTCTGGTTAGTGTTTGATTGAGTGATAAATTCGTAATGTTCTTTATGCTTTGGGTTGTTTTTTTGTGGACTAGATTTTCGCGAATTCGGTCAAAAATAATAATAGTATCATTCATAGAATAGCCCAGTACTGTGAGCATTGCGGCGATGAAGCCTGTATCAATTTCGATGTAAAATATAGAGGCAATGCTTAGGGTTGCGAGTGCGTCATGTAGTAAAGCTGCAATGGCGCCAATACCGTATGAAAACGTAAATCGCCAGGAAATAAAAAGAAGTAGTGAGGTGCAGACTGTTAGGATGATCCAGATACTTTTTTGGCGTAGTTCTTGTCCGATGCTGGGGCCTATAAAATCTACTTCGAGTGTTTCGATAGCCCCAAAATCTTTTTGCAGCTGTGCTTGTATTTTCTTTAGGGCAGCCGTATCTAACGAGTTTGTTTTGATGAGAATTTCGTTTTCGGGGGTTATTTGTATGCTGCTTTTTTCGAGATTTAATTGTGTGAGGGATATGCGAATACGTTCGATAAATTGGGTAGTGATGTCTTGTCGAGATTGTTTCTTTTGATCAGCTTGTGTCAGTTGTGCTTCTAATGTTGGGAATTTTAGATTGAGGGTGCTTCCACCAACGAAATCGATGCCCCAATTTAAAACGGGTTCCGCTTGTAATGCTCGAAGGGCCATGAGGACAAATCCAGCAATAATAAGTAGGGTGGAAAGTGTGTAGAAAAAATTCTTTTTTTCGATAAATTTAAATTGAAACGTTTTCATGCGTGTCCTTTAAAAATGCGCTCTTCGTTATCACAATTTTCAACGAATATATTTAATATTACGCGGGTGACGGTGATGGCTGTAAACATGCTTACTAGAATGCCGACAGATAATGTGACGGCGAAACCTTTTATACTGCCTGTGCCAAGTGCAAATAGGGCTGCGGCACCGATGAGTGTTGTTATGTTGGAGTCCAGTATGGAAACTCTTGCCCGAGCGAATCCGTATTTAATAGAAGCTTCTAGTGATTGTCCTTGGGCTCTTTCTTCTTTGATGCGTTCAAAGATTAGTACGTTGGCATCTACGGCAATGCCGATGGTGAGAATAAATCCGGCGAGTCCTGGAAGAGTGAGTGTGGCGTGGAGTAATTTAAGAATCGCAAAAGAGACTAAGATGTAGATAAGTAGAGCGATATTAGCTGCAATACCAGGTATACGATAAAGCAAAAACATAAATAAAAGAACAACGAGTGTGCCTATGAGTCCGGCAATTTTACTTTTCTCAATAGAGTCTTTTCCGAGTGTAGGTCCGACTACTTTATGAGAGACAATTTCGACGGGTACTGGGAGTGCGCCGGCTTTAAGTTTGATGACCAAATCGCGCATCTCTTGCACGCTAAAATGTCCCGAAATTTGGGCTCTTCCACCGGCAATTTCTTCGTTAATATTGGGGGCTGAAATAATTTTGTGATCCAGAATAATGGCGAGGGGTTTCCCTGTATTTCTACGGGTGACTTCTTGAAATTTTCTGGCGCCTTCTTTGGTGAATTCAATGTTGACGATGGGATTGCCATTTTGGTCATTGCCTGGGGTTGCAGATTGTAGATCTTTTCCTGTTAGAGAGGTTGTTTTGAGGATGATGGCGCGTTCACTGGTTACTTTTCCATGATCGTCGTAGCTGATGACTTTATCTATTTTGGCATCTGTACCTGCGAGTATTTGTAGCTTTTCTGCGTTTAGTTTGCTGACATCGCCTGGTGCCCATTCACCTTCTACAAATTCTAGTTGCGCTGTTTCGCCTACCATTTTAATGGCGTGTTCGGGATCTTTTACCCCTGGTAACTGGACGACAATTTGTTTGAACCCTTTTTGGCTGATAATGGGTTCGCTAATGCCCAAGCCGTCTATACGATTCCGAATTACAGACATGACGCCTTGAATGGTTTCGCTGTCTATTTTTTGGGTTGGAGTTTCTTTTGCTTCTAAAACAAGTTGTGTGCCACCTTGTAAATCCAGGCCTAATTTAATGGGAATCGTAAATAATATTGTGGTTGCAGTTATGATGATGAACAGTATGAGTGCAAGCTTTAAATTTTCTTTTTTAGGCATTTTATTTAGTATAGCAAAGTCCCTGTTTTATTAAACTGATTTGTCTTTCATATGTGGAAAAAATAGAACGTCTCTTATGGAATGGGAATCTGTGAGTAGCATGACTAATCGATCGATACCTATTCCTAGTCCACCGGTTGGAGGCATGCCGTATTTGAGTGCATTGACGTAGTCGTCGTCCATTTGGTGGGCTTCGTCATCGCCGGCTTCTTGGGCTTTTAGTTGGTCTTCGAAGCGGGCTTGTTGTTCGATGGGGTCGTTTAATTCTGAAAAGGCATTGGCCAATTCCATGCCCGAAATAATCAATTCAAAACGTTCTACAAGCGCGGGGTTTTCGCGATGACGTTTGGCAAGAGGAGAGGTTTCCCATGGGTAGTCTGTAATAAAAATGGGTTGTATTAATTGTGCTTCAACGGCTTTGTCGTAAATGTGCGCAATGAGTTGTCCTTTTTCTGGGTTGAGACTGATATCAAGGCCCAATTCTTTTGCTTTGTTTCGGAGTGTTTGTATGTCGGTATCGGGGGTGACATTGGCATAAGTGGAGAGTGCGTCGGAGAGGGTCATACGTGCGAAAGGCGCTTTAAAATTAATGAGCCTGTCTTGGTAGTTTATTGTGTAGGTGCCATGAATAGCGAAGACTAAATCTGAAATGAGGGTTTCTGTGAGGGTCATCATGTCTGTGTAATCGGCATAGGCTTGGTAGAGCTCGATAGAGGTGAATTCTGGGTTGTGTTTGTAGGAGACGCCTTCGTTTCTGAAGATGCGGCCAATTTCGTATATTTTTTCAAACCCGCCAACGATGAGTCGTTTGAGATGGAGTTCTGTAGCAATTCTTAAGAAAAGGTCTTGCCCAATTTCGTTATGATGGGTGACAAACGGACGTGCTGCAGCACCACCGTAAACAGTATGCAAGATGGGAGTTTCTACTTCTAGAAAGCCTACATTTCCTAAAAACTGTCTTATTTTTTGAATAATGATAGATCTGGTTTTAAAGGTTTGTTTGACTTCAGGATTTGCAACAAGATCTACATAGCGCTGTCTGTAGCGAAGTTCTTTGTTTTGGAGGCCGTGGTATTTTTCGGGGAGGGGTTTTAGGGATTTTGTGAGCAGGGTGTAGTCGTGCATTTTGATGGAGAATTCGCCGCGGTTTGTGTAAAAAGGAATGCCTGTTATGCCGATGAAATCGCCGACGTCTAATGTTAAAAGAGATTGGTAAGTGTCTTCAGAAACTAAGGCGCTATTGGCATAAAATTGAAGGGAGCCGCTGTCATCTAGAAGATTTCCAAAGCAGGCTTTTCCGTGTCCTCGTTTTGCGATGATGCGGCCCGCTATTTTGACTTCAGAGAGATCTTCTGGAAGTGTTTTTTCATCTGATGTGTAGGTGTCGATGAGTTCTTGAAGCGTGTGGGTTCTGTCAAATCGATAGGCGTAGGGATTTCCCGTTTGTATTAAAGCCTCACGCTTTGAAAGACGAACGTCTTCTTCTGTGACATGTGGTGCGGGATCTGTCATGAGGGGAATGATTTAATGGCGTCTGTTTCGTTGGTAAATACATTGATTTTTGTAGACATTTTGGTGACGTCTAATACTCTGGCTACATCTTTTGTGGGGTTTAAGAGAACAATTTTTCCGTATTTTTGTTCTGCTTTTTTTTGGCTTTCAAAAAGGGACCATAATCCTGATGAATCGATATAACTGATATTACTCATGTCTAGGATGATATACAGATTTTTGGCTTCTAGGAGTACGGTAATCATTTCAATAAATTGCGCCTGTGTTTCTATGTCTAATTCTACAGATCCAATAACGTCAGAGGTCTCAGTATTGAGATCGGTACCGAGATTAATTTTAATCAAATTTTTGTTGATTTGTTTTTTAATAATTTCCATTCAGGGCTCCTTATTTTTCTTTGTATTTGGTTAAAATTAATTCTGTGCCGGTTGATAATTTTTTGGTTTCTACGTTGTCCATGAGGGTGTGTATTAAAAATACGCCCAATCCAGACCCGTCTAATTCTTTTAAATCCTGTTCACCTTTGGTTGTTTTTTGGTGTGTTTTATGACCACCAAAATCTTTTAGGTGAACGACAATACGGTCTGTATATAGTGCCATTTTTATGACGATTTTACCATCCTCTCGATTTTGATAGGTATGTTCGATGATGTTTGCGTGCGCTTCATTGACTGCCAATTTCAAATCATAGATAGGGCTATCTAAAAATCCTGTGTCTTGTGTAAAAGAAGCCAGTTCATGGCGAATAAACTTGATGTATTTTTTCTCGCTTGTTAGGGCATGCATGGTTTCTTTTATGAGTTTTATTTTCTGGATTTCCGTCTCAGTATAAAGATCTACCTTGAGGACTAAAAGAGTGAAGTCATCTTGGAGTGTATTGTCTTCGCAGTAAGCTTGTATGGTTTTATAACAAAAGTCTACGAGTTCTTGCGCAGGTTTTGTGTGGTGATTTCGGATAAGATTTTTGAGGCCTACTTGTCCAAATAGTTGATGTTTGGCATTGCGTGCTTCGGTGATACCATCTGTGAATATTAGAATGATATCTTGATGTTCTAGTTGGACACTTTTTTGTTCGTATACGATTGTGTTATCTCCACCCAGTGGGAATCCGTCTGTATCCATCGTGATAAATTTGTTATTTCTAAACAATAGCGCGGGTTCATGTCCGGCATTACAGTACTTTAAGATATGTGTTTTTGGATCGAGGCTCATGTAAATGAGAGGGACAAACTTGTCTACGACGGGATCGTTATAAAGAAGTTTATTTACTTCTTGTAGGGTTTGGTCGGTGGACGAAAAGCGGGGCACTTGTGTGTGTAAAATACTTTTGAGTAGGGCCATGTAAAGACCGGCAGGAATGCCTTTGCCGACAATGTCAGCGACGATGATGCCGAGGCAGTTTTCTTTAAGTTCGAAAAAGTCGTAATAGTCTCCTCCAATTTCATGTGCAGGGATGGAGCATGCGCCGAAGGTAACGTTGGGTAGTTTGGGGAGGGTACTTGGCAGGAGTCTTTTTTGTATGGCATGAGCCACTTTTAATTCTTGGTCTATGGTTTGTTTTTTGAGATTGTCTTGATATAGCAAGGCGCTGTAAATGGATGTGCCAGAGAGTGATGTGATGGTGAGCAATGTGTTGATGTCGTCTGGGGTGAAGGCGTCTTCTGCCGAGCCAAATTTTCTAGCGATATGAATAAGTCCGATGAGTTGATTTTGTACGATGATGGGGATGCAAATGTAGGAATCGATAAGCGTTTTTACATTGGGATTGACGGCTGGATTTTCGAAATATTTTTCAATGTAATAGAGTTCTTGCGTTCGATTTACATGGTCTGTAATGGTTTCGCCATTTTGAAATTTATATTCGTTTCGGACTTTGTCTGGAAAATTAGCATGTACTTTTGTAAATAAATTATTTTCTATTTTAAGTTGAATGGCGCCCATTTCGGCGTGTGCAATTGATAAAATAAAATTCATTAAAACATTGAGTAGGTTTTCTAGGTTGGAGATGGAGTTGATGATCTGGTCGACTTGCGCGATGACTTCTAGTCGTTGTGTTTTGACCCTATTTATTTTTTGTATTTCTGTAATGTCTCGGAATACCATAACGGTGCCGACGGGGTTGTCTTCGTTATCTATAACGGGGGATATATTGGTGTTAAGAATTTTATTGTTAAATGTAATTTCATGATTGGTTAAGAATGTTTGAGTATCAATGGTTTTTTGATACAAACTATAAATGCCACTTTCTATGAGGAGATCCATTAATTTATCATCTGTTTCAAGCTGTTGATTTGACGAGAATAATGCTCGGGCCGCTGGATTAATAATTTCAATTTGATGGCTGCTGTTGAGCATGATGACGGCGTCGGTCATGCTTTGTATAAGTGAACCCATTTTTGATTTTTCAAGTTGTTGGATAATTTTAAGGCGTCCGAGATGTGAGGCGAGTTGGTTGGACATTGTGTGCAAAAAGGTCATTTCGTTTTTTGAAAACGTGTGTTTTTCTGCTGAACATACATTGAGCATACCAATAATTTCTTCTTTAAAAAGAAGGGGGATGTTTGCAAATGATCGCATGGGTTCGGTCAATATATTTTTTTTGGTATAGGTTTCTTCTTGGGTGTAGGTAATTTTTTCAGGGTCAATGGCTTTTTGTGTAAAAGGCGTGATGCCGCTGATGACGTCGTTTTGTATTTCTTTTAGAAGGGAGGGTTGAATGGGAGTTCTGAGGTGTGTAATTAATTCCCCTTCGGGTACAAATTCTAGAAGTAAAATGACACACAAGTCGAAGTGGAGAACTTTGTAGAGTGCTTGGATAATGAGTCGAACAATGTCGTCTCGATTGAGGGTATTTCCTAGTGTCGTTGATGTGTCATAAAGTACGCTTAATTCTAGTATGCGGCGCTTGAGGGATTCTTCATCTTTTTGAAGACGTTCTTTTAAGATTTTACGATCGCTCATCAAGTTTTCAATTTTTTGATGAATGAGTAGATTATCTAGAGCTGTTTCCACCGTACTGATTAATTTGTTTAGGAGTGGATCTGTTTCTCGAGGGCCTATTTTTTTCTTGTCGGACCAATTGCTTGCGCAGACAATCCCGAAGGGGGTTTTGTCTTCGGCACACAGTATAATGAAGAGGCTGTCGTCACAGGGGTACGCATAGGTTTTGATGTCTTTTTTGCGTTGGTTTGGGTCGATGTATTTAAACGTGCTACGATCTGCGATGTAATATAATTTTTCAGAAATAGGTGGGGCAGTTTGGTGTTGGATGAGGAGCCATTTTTTTTCTAGGGTAGGGAGGGGCCATGCATTTTCTTTGGGATACTGAAGGGTGATTTTTTCTGTATCGGCGTTTATTAAGTAGATGGATACGTTTGAAAAATGAAAGCCGTTTTTAAGTCCTATAAATAATTTCTCTAGAATTTCTTGTTTAGAGAGGAGCCGATCTTGGAGTTCTTTGATGACGGTTTCTATGGAATGTAGATCGTTATGCATTAGATTTTATTTCGGGGCTTTTTTTGAATAGGGTATTTAGAATTTCTATCACTTCTTCAATATCAAATGGTTTATAAATTATGCCGTAAATACCTAAGTCAAAAGCGGGGGCAAGTATGTTATCAACTCCATAACCTGTCATGAGCATGATGAGTAAATTGGGATTGCGTTTTTGAATTTGTTTAATGAGCTCAATGCCAGAAATGTCTTTTAGGTTAATATCTAAAAACAAAAGTGTGAGTTGTGGGTTTTGGCTGATGAGATCTAGGCACCGTCTTCCCGAACTGGTTGTGAGTGCGGGGTATCCAACTTGTTGGAGGATAAAATCAAAGATAGAAATGATGGAAGGATCGTTGTCTGCCACCAAGATATTTTTTTTATTGAGGGATTTCATTCTGCCTTTATTATAGCGCAATAGTGCAGATTTGAAATTCTAAAATTGTTTGTTTCATGTTAAGCTCTCGAACCTATGAATTTTCGTTTTAAATTTTCTTTTGTTGCTGCCTCACTTTTTTTAATTTTCTTATTTTCTGGCAGTATTTTGCATGTTCATAATTCTCTGATATCGCATTCGGACTGTGCGGTGTGTCAGTTTGTGGGTGTGGTGGTGCACGGGGTTGTCCCGACTTCTGGATTTTTGCTTGTTGTTCTATCTCTTGTTCTTGGGCGTGTTACTTATTTTGTTTTGGTACTCCAATCGATTCCGCTCTTGGCTTTGGGGGCTAGGGATCCGCCATTTTCACCCTTTAGTCTATAAACTTAAAATTAATTAAAGGAGAAAATATATGCGCGTTATTATAGCGTTTCTTTTTGTATGTATATGTTCGTCTGTTGCTATGGCTCAGGCAACGGATGTTAGTAAATTGATGAAAAAGACTCCGTTGGATATTCCGGACATTAGTTTGGTTGGTACAATTGAGGGAAATACAGGACGTGCAGTTCGTTTAAGTGAGGTTGAATTGTCTATACAAAGTTATTTGTATCCTTCGGTAAGGGCGGATGTGTTTCTGTCTATTGCGCGTGATAATGTAGGTGCTTTTGGTATTGGTGTTGAAGAGGCTTATATTACGGCTACCAATTATTATGATAGTTTTGGCGTTAAGTTGGGAACTAAAAAAATTGAATTTGGAAAGATCAATGGTTTGCATCCCGAGCAGTGGGGATTTGCTTCACGTCCCGCGGTTCTTGGGACGTTTTTGGGTTCTGACGGATTGGTTGGTGAGGGTGCGGCTGTAGACTATTTGTTTTCGGTGCCATTTTTTCTTCAAGCTCAGTTTGGTAGTTGGCAGGTACCGGTTTCTGATGAGCCAGGTCTTTTCTCTGGGGCATTTTATTCGGCGCGTTTGGCCAGCTCATGGGATTTCGGAAGTAATTCTGAATTGAGTTCGGCTGTGAGCGCTGTGTTTGATAAAGAAACGTCTATATATGGATTGGATGTGACGTATGTTTCTTATCCAGAATCTGCGACTCGGTTTAAGTTTCAAAACGAACTTTTGTACTTGATATCGCATGATTTGAAACGGTGGGGGGGGTATAGTTATGTTGCCTATCGGCTCGATGCACATTGGGAGGCAGGGCTTCGATTTGATGTGAGTGATTCTTTGGATGGTGAAAATGAGCGGTCTAAATCTTTGACGGCTGTTGTGAGCCATTCGTTGACAGAGACGTCAAAATTACGCTTGGAAACAGGGTATGACTTGGACAATAAATTTTCTGAAACATCCGTTCAATTTATCTTTGGTGTAGGTCCTCATAGTCATGCGGTTCAGTAAATTTGTTTTAGGGGTACTTCTTTTCTCGAGTGTTCTTCAGGCAAAGCCGTTGCAGGTGGTTACCAGCACCTCTGATTTAGCGGATATGGTGACTTTGATAGGTAAAGATCGTGTGTCTGTCGTTTCATTAACGACGGGCATACAGAATTTGCATCAGGTTGAGGCGCGTCCTTCGATGGTGGCGCGGGTGCATCAGGCAGATATGGTAGTGCGGATTGGTATGGATTTGGATTCGTGGATGAATGCGATTATTGATACTGCCAAAAATCCTCGCCTTAGAATGGGTAACCCAGGGTATGTAGATGCCTCAGTTTATATCAAAAAGCTTGAAGTTCCCTATGCCAAAATTGATGGCAGTATGGGGGATATTCATCTTTACGGAAATCCTCATTACTGGTTAGATCCTGAAAATGGCAAGGTGATGGCGAAGTCGATTTTGGATGCATTGATTGCTTTGTCTCCAGAAGATAAAGTGTTTTTTGTGCACAACTATCAGTCTTATAATCGTGATTTAACGGTAAAGATTGCGCTTTGGAAATCGGCGTTGATGCCTTATCGAGGCCTCAAGATTCTAACGTTTCATAAAGGGTGGCCCTATTTGGCAGATCGATTTCAATTTCAAATCTTGGGTGAGATCGAGCCAAAACCTGGTATTCCCCCATCGCCAAGTCATTTGTTGAGGGTCATTACTCAGGTGAAACGAGATCATATACAAGCCATTGTTGCGGCACCTTATGACAATCTGAAAGCGTGTGAAAAAGTTGCTAAAGACGCGGGCATTCCCTTATTGGTTTTGCCGTCTTCAGTGGAGGGCGCTCCAGGTGTCATTCATTATACGGATGTCTTTGATTATGCTGTGAAGCAAATCACTACAAAAGTGAAATTATAATGTTAGCACTTATGGTATTGCCGATAGTGGCGTGTCTCATTTTGGCAGTTATTCATGCTTATTTGGGGCTGCATGTCATGACGAGGGGGGTCATTTTTGTGGATTTGGCCTTGGCGCAATTGGCTGCCTTAGGCGCGCTTGTGGGGTACGCGGTTGGATGGCCTTTTCATACGACGGGATCTTATTTTTTTTCGTTAGGATTCACGGTGATAGGGGCCTTGTTTTTTGCGCTCACTCGACATCGTAATATGCGTGTTCCGCATGAGGGCATTATTGGCATTGTTTATGCGGTGTCGGCTGCTGCTGCGATTTTAATTCTAAACGCTGTTCCCGCAGAGGCCGAGCATTTGAAAGATATGTTGGTTGGGAATTTGCTTTTTGTTGACCGGCCCGAAGTGATAAAACTGGCCATTTTGTATGGTGTCATTGGCCTTGTCCATTTTTTGTTTCGACGCCGGTTTTGGGCAGTAAGTCGGGATACAGACACGGTATCTTATGCTAGGGTTTGGGACTTTTTATTTTATGCAACCTTTGGTGTAGTCGTCACATCTTCTGTGGAGATCGCAGGCGTTCTTTTGGTTTTTGCCTATTTAATTATTCCGAGTGTCTGTGCGTTCTTGGTTTCGGATCGTATGCGTATGCGTCTTCTAGTAGCCTGGGGCGTTGGGATTTCTGGTAGTGTGATTGGAATTTTGACATCAATTCGGTTTGATTTGCCAACAGGTCCCGCCATTATTTGTACGCTGGGCAGTGTTGTGGTGATTGCAGGAATTTTTAAATGCAGTGGCTGATTGCGGTACTTATCGCAAGGGGGAGGGCTGATGGTGAATCCTGCTGTGTCTTTCGAATACAAGCTTACACGAGAGTTGGTTTTAGGCGTTGAGACAGGGTATATCCATTTTGAAATGGAAATATTTTAAGTCCTACGTTGGGTATTGGAGCCACTTTTAACTTTTGGAATTTATATGTGGATTAGTATTTTGTGTGCAGTTTTTTTGCTACCAACATTATTGTGTGCAGAAATAGATCTTCAAAAACTACAAGTTTCAGAAACGGCACAGCATGTTTTGTATGAAGCGTATCTTAAGACGGATAAGGGGCCGGCTGGGGTTTTGGGCTATTATTTTGACCACTATTTTTCTCGGAATGCTTGTACGGCCCTGGCTATTTTTGGGTCAGTTTCTGGCTGTCGTGGGGGTTATGGGGTCGCGGCTGTTGGATTGGGGTATCGTATTCCTTTTTCTGAGCGACTTCGGTTAGATTTTCGTGCGCTGGTAAGTTCTGGTGGATAAGGCCTCTGTTTTTATTCACGTCATACCGTTAGAAGAGTGGTTGCTTGATGGTACATCTGAAAATTAACTCTTCACTCAAACTCGAGTGTATTATACAATTTCGTCTTGTTTTTATTGTCTTATAAGATTGGAGTCGAAATTAGCTAATGTCAGCGCAGCCATCAGAAGATCACTCGTCGAAAGATCCATCAGAACGTTCGTTGTTTTTGTTTCCAAAATGGGCAAATAGACTTCCTTTCTTTTTTATTTCAGGATCCGTCTTGTTTTTGCTCTTTATTATTTTTCTTTTTTGGTATGTTTTTTCTCCTAAAAATTTAGATGTTGGATATGCGCCAAAACAGCCTATTCCGTTTAGTCACCAGTTGCATGCGGGTGAGCTAGGTATAGATTGTCGTTATTGCCATAATACGATTGAAAGAGCGGGTCATGCGGCGATCCCTAATACAGAAACCTGTATGAATTGCCATAAGATAATTAAGGCAGATAGTCCTCATATTATTAAACTTCGTGATAGTTATACTAATAATAAGCCAATCGAATGGATTCAGGTTCATCGTTTGCCTGACTACGTTTATTTTGATCATAGTGCTCACTTACAGGCAGGCGTTTCTTGTGTCAGTTGTCATGGTCGCATCGATCAAATGCAGGTGGTGCATCAAGTTCAGCCTTTGAGTATGAGCTGGTGTTTAGAGTGTCACAGGGCCCCTGAAAAGTTCTTGAGACCTAAAGAATTTATCACAAAGTTGGACTGGAAAGCGGAAGATCAACTCAAGATGGGTCTTTATTTGAAAGATGCTCATCATATTCGCCCAAGAGAGGATTGTAATACATGTCACAGATAAAGCCGGAGTCGTCATCAGGATCTTATTGGCGTAGTTTTTCTGACCGTGAAAATGGTCCAGAATTTAGAAAATTTCTTTTTAATGAATTTCAAAAAGGGGCATCTGTATTAGAAGATGGTATTACGAGGCGTTCGTTTTTAAAATTGATGGGTGCTTCAGCGGCGCTTGCAGGTGTAGCGGGTTGTTCGATTAGAAAGCCCGTTCAAAAATTACGTCCTTATGCTAAGCGTCCTGAAGATTATATTCCTGGCAAACCTGTTTATTATGCTACTGCAATGCAAGTGGGATCAGATGTTGTAGGTATTTTGGCAGAAAGCCAAGAGGGCCGTCCTACAAAACTAGAAGGGAATCCTGCGCACTCTATGAGTTGGGGTGGGCTAAAATCTTATCATCAGGCGGCTGTTTTGGATTTATATGATCCAGATCGTGTTTTTTATCCTATGTTTCAGGGGGAAAACTCAGATTGGGGACATTACGAAACGTGGTTGACGGGTCTGTTGTCTTCTATGGCTGCTGTGCGTGGTGAAGGTGCTTGTTTGCTTGTGGATTCACAGGTGTCTCCGACATTTTCTCGCTTGCTTTTAGAGCTTAAGAAAACATATCCGGCACTTCGTATTTTTCAGCACGATGGTTTGCATTCAAACTGTCAGGCTGAGGGTATTCAATTGGCAACCGGACATGCCATGGTTCCTCAATATCAGTTTGAAAAGGCAGATATTATTGTTTCTTTTGGATCAGACTTTTTAGGTGTAGAGCCTAACAATGTTTCGTATACACGTTCTTTTTCAGAGCGTCGTGATCCAGAATCAGGCGAAATGAATCGTCTATATGCATTTGAAAATCATCTCACGATTACGGGTAGCAAAGCGGATCATCGTATTCGGGTTAAAGCGTCTCAAATCGAGCCGGCAGCTTGGGTTGTTGCGAGTGCGTTGATTCGTCAGGCGGGAGCTGGTTCTTTGTCGGCTTCTATCGTTGGAGCTATTCATGGTGCAGCGGATCACTATCGTTTTTTAGTTGATGCTAAGGTAGTTCAGGCTATTGTGAGCGACTTGCTTTCACATCGTGGACGGTCTTTGGTAGTTGCGGGCACGCAGTGTGCGCCGACAGTACATGCGTTGGTTTATGCACTTAATCAAATTTTAGGAAATGCATTTCAGACAGTTGTTTATCGTGCAGCTGAGTCTTCCGAAGAATCGTTGCGTCATTTGTCTGATCTTTTATCCAAAGGATCTGTTAAACAACTTTTTATTGTTGGTGGAAATCCTGTTTATAACGCACCAGTCTCTTTGAAATTTGCAGAGAAACTTAAAAAGGCGTCTGCGATTATTCATTTAACACATGCGGAGAATGAAACAAGTCAATTGGCTCAGTGGGTATTGCCTTGTTCTCATTTCTTAGAGAGTTGGGGAGATTTAAAGGCAGTTAATGGTTCTGTTTCTATTGTTCAGCCTTTGATCCAACCCCTTTATAATTCCAGAAGTTCGGCGGAGTTTTTGTCGGGTCTTTTGGGTAAAGCAGATACGTCATACAACTTGGTTCGCGCCACTTGGAAAGCGACAGAAAGCGCTTGGAAAAAATGGCTTCACAATGGGGTTGTTTCTGGCCCAGCTTCAGCATTGCCTGTTGCACCAGTTTCTGATCATGGTTTTTCAGATGCACTAAATAAACAAGCCCGTTCTTTAGGTAAGGCCTCTGGAATAGAAATTGTATTCCCAATTTCTTATAGTCTTTTGGATGGACGATTTGCAAATAATGGCTGGCTTCAAGAGCTTCCGGATCCTATTACAAAATTGGTTTGGGACAATGCTGCTCTCATAAGCGAGAAAACAGCGGTTCAACTGTCACTTAAAACCGAAGATATTATTCTGATTAAACATAACGGTTTCGAACTTAAAGTTCCTGTTTTTGTTGCGCCAGGACAAGCCGATGAGTCTATTTCTATTTCGCTTGGATATGGACGTACTGTTGTGGGCCGTGTTGGCAAAGGTACGGGTAGCAATGGGTACACGCTTTGGGATGGAGCTGCATATATTACATCTGCTCAAGTAAAAAAAACGGGGCGTGTTTATCATCTTGCCACTACTCAAAACCATGGGAGTATGGAAGGCCGTGCGATTATTCGTGAGGCTACGTTAGAGACGTATAAGAAGCATCCAAATTTTGCAAAAGAAATGATTGAGACAGCTCCTTTAGAATCGCTTTGGAAAGAGCGGGTTTATGACAAGGGATATCAGTGGGGAATGAGTATTGATTTGTCACGGTGTACCGGTTGTAGCGCTTGTATTACGGCATGCCAATCAGAAAATAATATTCCGATAGTAGGTAAAAAACAGGCCATGAATGGTCGTGTGATGCATTGGATTAGATTGGATCGTTATTTTGAAGGGGACGTGGATCATGCTCGGGTAGCGTATCAGCCTGTGACCTGTTTGCATTGTGAAAATGCACCGTGTGAACAAGTCTGCCCTGTTGCGGCGACTGTGCATAGCGAAGAAGGTCTTAATGACATGGTCTATAACAGATGTGTTGGAACGCGTTATTGTTCTAATAACTGTCCTGTTAAAGTACGTCGTTTTAACTTTTTCGATTATCATCAACGCAACCCTCAATCTGTTAAAAAAGAACGCAAGCATTTATTTGATTATATGCGTCAACCTGATTTGGATATTCAAAAACAATTTAATCCAGACGTTACGGTTAGAATGCGTGGAGTTATGGAAAAATGCACCTATTGTGTTCAGCGGATAAATGAAGCACGTATTAATTCTAAGTTAGAAGAAGTTCAGCTTGTAGATGGTGATGTTGTGACAGCGTGTCAGCAATCTTGTCCTGCAGGGGCGATTCTCTTTGGTAATATTTTAGACCCAAGTAGTAAAGTGTCTAAAGCTAAGGGGCGTTCTCGCGAATATCATTTGCTAGAAGAATTACATCTTAAGCCACGGACAACATATTTAGCGAGTATTCGGAATCCACATCCCAGTCTCGTTTCAGTAGTGGAGGCCGCACATCATGAGTAGTCATGTTATCAACTATGATTTAGACCCAAGTAAAAGGGTCCCTTTAGTTGCAGGAAATAATGATTTTAAATCTGTAACAGATATTATTTGCGCACCTGTAGAACAACCTGCACCTTCCTGGTGGTGGATTGCAACTGCAGCGTCAGGTTCTGTTTTATTATTGTTGTTATCCATGTTGGGATATTTATTTTGGGAAGGGATTGGTATTTGGGGACTTAATAATCCTGTTGCTTGGGGATTTGACATTGTAAACCTAGTTTTTTGGGTAGGTATTGGTCACGCAGGGACACTTATTTCTGCGATTTTATTTTTGTTTAGACAAAAATGGCGCACCTCTATTAATAGATTTTCTGAAGCGATGACTCTTTTTGCTGTTATTTGTGCATTGATTTTCCCTGCTGTTCATACCGGACGTCCATGGGTTGATTATTTCTTGCTTCCTATTCCAAACTCAATGGCTATTTGGCCCAATTTTAGAAGTCCACTCCTATGGGATTTGTTTGCTTTTACCACTTATTTTACCGTGTCTTTGTTGTTTTGGTATGTTGGACTTATACCTGATTTAGCAACATTACGGGATAGAGCAAAGACGAAAACTCGCAAAGTAGTTTATGGTCTTTTTGCTTTAGGATGGCGTGGTGCCAATAGACATTGGCAGAATTATGAAAAAGCATACATGATTTTGGCTGCTCTCGCGGCGCCTTTGGTTTTGTCGGTACACTCTATTGTTAGTTTTGACTTTGCAACCTCACAATTGCCAGGGTGGCATACTACAATTTTCCCACCTTATTTTGTTGCCGGAGCTGTTTTTTCAGGTTTTGCCATGGTTATCAGCCTTATGGTAATAGCCCGTGAACTTTTTGGCATGAAAGATCTGGTGACGATGTACCATCTGGAATGTATGAATAAAGTTATTTTGGCCACTGGTTCCATCGTTGGTTACGCATATGGTATGGAGTTTTTTGTGGCGTGGTATTCTGGAAATGAGTATGAAGCTTTTGCATTTATAAATCGCGCTTTTGGTCCTTACGCATGGGCTTATTGGATTATGATTTCTTGTAATGTTATTTCGCCTCAATTTTTCTGGTTCAAAAAATTACGTACGAGTATTCCTGTTATGTTTATCATTTCTATTTTTGTGAATATTGGTATGTGGTTTGAGCGTTTTGTTATTGTGATGACATTGCATAGAGATTTCCTCCCTTCTTCTTGGGGATATTTTAGACCTACGTGGGTTGATCTTAGTACGCTTGTAGGTAGCTTTGGTCTTTTCTTTACTTTGTTTTTGTTATTCTTGAAATTTTTACCAATGGTTGCAATGGCGGAAGTGAAAGGTGTTATGCCAGCAGCTAATCCCCATCTGGGACATCATGGAGAGGGACATTAAGATGAGAAAAAAACATTCTTTTGGGGTCGTATGTGAATTCCAATCTGCGGCTATTTTAATGAAAGCGGCAACAGGTTTGCGAGATGCTGGATTTACAAAATTTGAAACATACAGCCCATTTCCTGTTCATGGTATGGACGATGCAATGGGATTGAAGCATTCTAAGTTGGGCTGGATTGTATTGTGTGGTGGAATTACGGGCTTGAGCGGTGCTTTATTGTTACAGTGGTGGACTTCAGCAGTAGATTATAAATTAACAATTAGTGGAAAACCATTTTTTAGTTATCAGGCTTTTGTGCCTGTTTCGTTTGAATGCATGGT
Source organism: Candidatus Margulisiibacteriota bacterium (assembly GCA_009691415.1). Taxonomy (GTDB): domain Bacteria; phylum Margulisbacteria; class Marinamargulisbacteria; order SXXA01; family SICP01; genus SICP01. The sequence continues at coordinate 9,003 of SICP01000007.1, read as the reverse complement.
TTTATTTTCAGCATTTTGTGCAGTTTTTGGGATGTTGGCTCTAAATGGTTTACCCAAACTGTACCATCCTGTTTTTAAATATTCTCGTTATCATAATGCGACGTCACATACCTTTTTAATTAGTATAGACAAAAATGATCCGCTTTATAAAGAACAAGAGACCGCACTGTTGTTACAACAACTGGGTGGTGAAAATTTAGAAGTGGTAGAGGATTAACCGATGCAAAAATGTTTAGGGTTGGTATGCTTGGGAGTTCTTTTTGTTTTATCAGGTTGTCGTGGTGCACGTTCAGAGAAAACGCCTTTCCATTTAAATCCTAACTTTGATTGGCAACCAAAATATAAAGCGCAAATGTTAACATCGCTGCCGCCAGAAGGTACCGTTATTTGGGGCAATGAACACAGTTTTTCTTCTGCTAAATCGAGAGAACAATATTTAAAAGAAGATGCTACTTTTTATAATGGGAAATTAGCGAACGGATCTTTTGTAAGCACAATCCCTTTAAAAGTAGATGAAGCGTTTATGAAACGTGGACAAGAAAGATTTAATATTTATTGTGCAGTGTGTCATGACCAAAGTGGGACAGGGCACGGTTTGGTTGTTCAACGTGGTTTTGCGCCCCCTCCAAACTTGGGCGACGAAAGATTGTTGACTGTTCAAGATGGCTATCTTTTTGATGTCATTTCACATGGGATTCGCAATATGCCTGCCTATGCGAAGCAGATTCCAGAGGCAGATCGTTGGGCTATTGTTGCCTATGTTCGTGCACTTCAGAAAGTTCAGCATGGGTCTGTTGAAGATGTCCCCGAATCTTCACTTAAGGAGATTAAATAGATGGTAGAAAGAACAGAAAAACTGACAGGTTTCTTGGCGGATAAACTTCCCAAAATTCTCTTGCTCATGGGTACACTTTCTTTGGCATTTTGTGCTGTTTCTTATGGTGCTAATCCAAGACAAGTTTTATTTTCATACATGACTGCGTTTATTTTTTTTCTAGCGCTGACACTAGGCTCCTTATTTTTTATTTTGATTCATTTTCTTACAAGAGCCGGCTGGAGCGTGATACTTAGACGAATTGCTGAAACACTAATGAACAATATTGGACTCATGGCGATTTTATTTCTTCCTATTGCCTTTTTTGGTATGCACGAGTTGTATCATTGGACACATGCAGAAGCGATTAATGATGTTATTCTCCAAAAGAAAGCGGGTTATTTAAATATTAAGTTTTTTTTCGTAAGAGCTGTTATTTTTTTTGGTATTTGGTTTTGGCTAGCACGTGTCTTTTATAATAATTCTGTTGCGCAAGACGCCACTGGTGATCATTCCCACACCTTAAAACTTCAGAAATACGCTACATTTGGCGTTATTCTATTTGCACTTACGCTGACCTTTTCTGTTATAGACTGGGTTATGTCTATGACGCCACATTGGTATTCTACAATGTTTGGGGTTTATTATTTTGCTATTTCTACTGTACTTAGTCTTTGTGTTATTACGATTTTGGCAATGACCCTAAGAAGGGCAGGGTTTCTTAAAAACGAAATTACCGTTGAGCATTACCATGATATGGGTAAACTAGTATATGGTTTTAATATTTTTTGGACTTATATTGCATTTAGTCAGTATTTTTTAATTTGGTATGCGAATATACCAGAAGAGACCATTTGGTTTCGAGAACACTTTATGGGTTCTTGGAATGCAGTCGCTGTTTTTTTAGTGCTGGGTCACTTTGTAGTTCCTTTTTTAGGATTTATGTCACGTCACGTTAAACGCAATCTAATAGCACACTTTGTAGTAGTTTGTTGGATGGTGTTTATTACCATTGTAGATCTTTATTGGATTATTATGCCTAATTTTTCACCAGAAGGTATTGAAATTTCCCTGCTGGATTTTGCTGCTTTTATGGGAATTGGAGGGCTCTATTTTGGTCTTTATTTCTTAAGGCTTCGCAAACATGCGTTGTTTCCAAAAAAAGATCCGCGTTTAGAAGAATCATTGCATTTTCATAATGTTTAGAGGATAAAATTTATGTCATCATACGATAAGATTATTAATCATGATGTTTCAGAGCCTAATGCAAAGCGAATAGCTATTGCGATTATTTTATCTGGACTTGTTTTTGGCGCTTTTTTGTGGGGGAGTTATTTATATTATGCGGCAACACTTTCTGAAGAATTGAATCGAAAAGAATCACTTACAATTTATACAGATCTGCAAACTCTTCGTGTGCAAGAATCTGAACGGTTACACTCATTAAAATGGGTAAATCCAGAAAAAACTGCTCTTCAAATCCCAATTGAAATGGCCATGAAAAATGTTGTTAAACACTATAGTCGCCCGTAGTTTTTTTCTTTTTTTGAGTGTTTTGTTTTCTACTGGACTTCTGGCGTCTATGCCAGATGTTGGTATTAAGGAAATGTTTGGCAAACAGATACCTCTTGAAACTTCTTTTTTAGATCATAATGGCCATAAAGTTCAATTGAAAAATTATTTTCATGGGAAGCCTGTGATTTTGTCTTTGGCGTATTACGGTTGCCCGATGCTTTGTAATTTAGTGACTACTGGACTATTAAAAGGTGTTAATGGGGTTCCTTTAGAATTGGGTAAAGACTATGAAATTATTTCTCTTAGTTTTGATCCTAAGGATACACCAAAAGTTGCGGCAGAATTTCGTGGAAAATATGTATCAGGTCTAAATAATCCTAATACAGAAACAGGATGGCATTTTTTAACTGGTTCATCACAAGCTGTCAAATATTTAGCTGATTCAGTTGGGTTTAAATATGAATTCGATAAAAAAACAGGCGAGTTTGCACATGGTGCCGCACTTATTGTTTTGATGCCTGATGGTCGTGTTTCTCGATATTTGTATGGTATTGAATTTAAACCGATGGATTTAAGATTGTCGTTGGTTGAGGCAAAAGATAAAAAAGTGATTTCAACGGTAGAACACGTTATGTTGTTTTGTTATAATTACGATCCCAATGCGCGTGGGTATGTTCTAGCTGCACGTAATGTAATGAAGATTGGCGGCTTTATGACGCTGGTTATTTTGGGTATAACGTTATTGGTTTTACATCTTAAAAAAAGAAACTAGAAAGGTAAGAGAGAACACGCATGGCAAAAGAAGTAGTAGTTGAAAGTTTAATGAAAAGCGGGTCTTTTTGGTTTCCTGAAGGAGCCAATTCAATTACCAATAGTGTGGACGGCTTATTCTATTTCATATTAATTGGTTCTATTATTTTATTTGTAGGTATTTGTTCCACAATGGCTTATTTTTTATACAAGTATAGACGAACTGAAGCCAACCCTGTTGCGACGAGTCATATTACGCATAGCACCACCTTAGAGCTTCTTTGGACGATTATCCCTCTTATTTTGTGTGTCATTATTTTTTGGTGGGGATATAAAGATTTCTTGTCCATGGGTACGCCTCCTGGCAGTGCGTTGGAAATCCGTGTGATTGGTAAAAAATGGTTGTGGCAATTTGAATATCCAAAAGAGGGTGTTAAAACTTTAGGCGAATTGGTTGTTCCTGTTAATCGTCCGATTCGCTTGGTGATGGGTTCAGAAGATGTTCTTCATAGTTTTTTCTTGCCTAACTTTCGAATTAAGCGAGACGTTTTGCCTAATCGTTATACACGTCTTTGGTTTCAAGCCGAGCGTATGGGTAACTTTCAAATATTTTGTACCGAATATTGTGGCGATGGACACTCTGCCATGTTAGCAACGCTACGAGTTGTATCTGAAGCAGAGTATCAAGAATGGTTACATGGTGGATCAGGTGATAGTGATGAACCTCTTCCTGAATTAGGAAAAAAGCTGTATACAAAAAATGCGTGTAATACATGTCACTCAATAGATGGTTCTCCAAGTGTGGGACCTACTTGGAAAGGTATGTACGGTCATAAGGTTTCTCTTGATGGGGGAGCTTCAGTAGACGTAGATGATGCCTATATTAAAGAGTCTATTGAAAATCCAAAAGCAAAAATTGTAAAAGGATTTCAACCTGTTATGCCAACGTATGCAGGTGTTTTGCGTGAGCGTGAAATGTTGGCTATTATCGAATATATGAAGTCGTTATAAATGGAGAATCACACTATGGCACATGCGGTAAATGAGGGTAGTTATTTAACCAATCCAAAGGGATGGAAGTCCTGGTTGTTGACTTTGGATCATAAGCGAATTGGTATTATGTACCTTTTGTTTATTGTGATTTCTTTTGCGCTTGGTGGCTTTTTTGCCTTGGCATTACGTCTTGAATTGTTAAGCCCTGCAAAAATTATTTTTACAGCTAAACAATATAATCAATTATTTACCCTACATGGTGCCATTATGGTGTTCTTATTTATTGTTCCTTCTATACCGGCGTCTTTAGGAAATTTTGTGATGCCTTTAATGCTTGGTGCAAAAGATGTAGCATTTCCAAGACTTAATTTAGCTAGTTTTTATATTTATGTTTTTGGTGCGATTTTTTGTGTTTATTCGATGATTTCAGGCGCCGCTGATACAGGTTGGACATTTTATACACCGTACTCTACGACCACCAATACCAGTGTTATTTCAATGACTCTGGGTGCATTTATTCTCGGTTTTTCTTCTATTCTTACTGGGGTTAATTTTATTGCAACTATTCATAAAATGCGTGCCAAGGGAATGAATTGGTTTCGGATGCCTTTGTTTGTTTGGGCGTTGTATGCGACAGCTATTATCCAAGTTTTGGCGACCCCTGTATTAGCTATTACGTTATTGCTTCTGATTCTTGAGCGTACGATAGGGGTGGGTATTTTTGATCCTACTATTGGTGGGGATCCTGTTCTTTTTCAACACTTTTTTTGGTTTTATAGTCACCCAGCGGTGTACATTATGATTTTGCCTGCGATGGGTATTATGAGTGAACTTGTGACGACTTTTTGCAGAAAAAATATTTTTGGGTATAAGACGATTGCCTATTCTAGTATTGCGATTGCCATTATTTCTTTTTTGGTTTGGGGACACCATCTTTTTGTAAGTGGACAGTCTGATAATGCAGCTACTATTTTTTCGATTCTTACATTCTTGGTGGGGATACCCTCTGCTATTAAAGTTTTTAACTGGCTCTCTACGATGTATGGCGGCAGTATTAATTTGAAAACTCCTTTTTTATATTTCCTCTCTTTTATGGTGTTGTTTTGTGTGGGTGGATTTACAGGGATTATGTTAGGTGCGCTTTCTTTGGACGTTTATTTTCATGGCACTTATTTTGTTGTTGCGCATTTTCATTATGTAATGATGGGTGGAACGGTGATGGCCTTTATCGGTGGGTTACATTATTGGTGGCCTAAAATGTTTGGAAAAATGTACAGTGAATTTTGGGGTGCGGTTGCTTGTTTCTTTATTTTTGTTGGATTTAATATGGTCTTCTTTACGCAATTTATTTTGGGTGCCAAGGGTATGCCAAGACGTTATTTTAATTATTTAGATCAATTTCAACCCTTACATGCTTTTTCAACAATGGGGACTTGGGTATTAGGTTTAGGTTTTTTAATTATGGCCTTTTACTTAATTGATTCTTTAATTAACGGCCCCCCTGCACCAGCCAATCCTTGGGGCGGTATGACATTGGAGTGGCACACACAGTCACCTCCAGTGACGCATAATTTTGATGTTGCCCCCGTTGTAGATCATGACCCCTATGATTATAGAAGGATTGACGGATGAGCAAGCAAAAAGAAAGTTTAGTGCAGCATCATGTTGCGCATCATTTTGATACAGCCGAACAAGAATTTTCGACAGCTAAGTTAGGAATGTGGGTTTTTTTAGTCCAAGAGTTATTGTTTTTCGGAGCATTGTTTGTTGCTTTTTTTGTTTTTAAGTATTTGTATCCAGAAATGTATGTCGAAGCGCATCATCATTTATCTTGGAAGATGGGGGCATTAAATACTATATTTCTGATCACAAGTAGTTTTACCATGGTGATGGGGGTTCGTTCTGCCCAGACCAATCAACGGCGTGCGACAAAGAATTATTTATTTGCAACTATGCTTTTGGCGTGCTCATTCTTAGTTGTTAAATACTTTGAATATGCAGCTAAATTTCATCATGGGTTGTTGCCACCGCATTTCTTTTTTGGTGAGGGAGTTCATCAAACATTACCTATCTTTTTTGGCCTTTATTTTGTAATGACCGGGCTCCATGGTATTCACGTCTTGATTGGAATTGGATTGATCGCTTGGCTGATGTATCGAAACTCTCGCGGAGAGTTTAATTCAGAGTTTTATACGCCGGTTGAAATGGTCGGATTGTATTGGCACTTTGTGGATTTGGTTTGGATCTTCTTATTTCCATTATTTTATTTGGTAGGGTAGGGTTATGGCAAAACATTCAGAGTCACATCACGTTATTGTTCCTGTTAAAACTTTTGTTGCTACATTTTCTGCACTTTTGGTGCTTACAATTCTTACCGTTGTTGCTTCACGGTTTGATTTTGGTTCTATGAATTTATCGATCGCTCTTTTGATTGCCTTTTGTAAAGCAAGTTTAGTGGTTTGGATATTTATGGGTATGAAATGGGATCGTGGATTTAATTTTGTTGCATTTGTTGGCAGCATTTTATTTTTAATAATTTTTATTGGATTTACGTTTTCTGATATTGCCTTTAGAGATTATCGCGATAAAGTGGAAGGTGAATACTTTGGTCTAGCGCATCCGGTAAAACCGATTAGTGGCGCTCACCACGAATAAGCGCATTAAACTGGGTTCCAAAAAGTAAGATACCTAGCAATAGATGAAGTGGTTGTGCGTATGCAGGTAGTGCGCGATATGCCAGAATTAGTCCTAATAAAAACTCAAACAATACAATACTGATAATCTGTAGACCTGTATTTTTTCTTTTGGCTTTTAATAGTTCGAGTCCAATCCATAAGTTTATAATTAAGACTATAATGGCCATTTCTCTGTGAAAGATTAACGGTTCTTTCGCTATTTCTATCCAGTGCTGCCTAGGGACAGAAGAAAGCGATAGAACGTCTATTTTTTCCCGGACTTGAGTCCCTAGTAAAATTTGTATCGCAGTAAAACAAAGAGCCAAAAGTAAGCTGTATTTTAATTTTTTGGGCAACGCATTTTTTTCTGGTGTTTTGAGTGTGTAGATCATGAGTGCAAGTAAGAGTAACGCGACGATCATATGTACCGAAATTATCCAAGGTGTCAGATTGGATTTTACAACCATTGATCCAAGCCAACCTTGAAAACCGACTAAAATGACGGCTAATAGTGTGAGGAAAAAAGGTTTTTTAGTTGTTTTAAATAAAGGGAAGGAGGCAATCCACGTTGCAATAATCAGGAGGCCTACGATCATGCCTGCTAAACGATTAAGATATTCTGTCCAGGTTTTGAATACATTAAATGTTTGGCCATGATATTTGTCAGGTAATTGAGATGCGGAGAGTGGGGGTATCCAACTTCCAAAGCATTTAGGCCAATCAGGGCATCCCATTCCTGCGCCAGTGCTTCTTACGATGCCTCCGATGAGTATGAGTAAATAGATGGAGATCAAGGTGATCGTTCCTATTTTTAAAAATCGTTTAAATTTTTTCAGATTTGGCATCTTTTATTATTCTAATCTACAAGATAGAATACTGCTACTCGCTATGAAAGATAATCAAGAATTGATACATTTGTCTCATCGTAAGCTTGATCGATCAGGTGTCTCTTTAGCTGCTTTTTTAACTCGCTTTTTTTCTCGGCCTGTTAAATCGGAGATTAGAGATGTGGTTGTGTCGAGTGATTTTAAAAATTTGAGGTCTGATTTTTCTGGTGTTCTGGATAAATTTGAAGGACGATTTTTTGATCAAATCCGTCAGCTTGACGAAGTGAAGTTGGCTTATGATCGAGAAAAAGCTTCTTTAGAAGAGTTGTATAAATTTCGTGTTTCTGTTGAAACGTTGTCTAAAGTATTGGTCGTTCTTAAAGAGAAACAGGCTGAATATGAGACGTTGCAAGTGCGAGATCGGGATTTGCAACAGCGGCTTTCGGATCAGAAACAAGAGTGGTCTGGGCAAGAGCATGTCTGGCAAGATCGTATTTTAGGATTAGAGCATCAAGAGCGGTTGTTGTTAAAACGTTTGGCGGCTTCTGAAATGACGTTGGAAGAAACCTATTTTGACAAGCAGCGTGCAGAAGAAGAATTGGATCGTCGGCGTATCGAAATGGATGAGGCGTATGATGAAAAAGAACATGAATATGAGATGCGTCGGGCTGGTTTAGAAGCGACGTATGTTGAGAAAGAGCAGTGGTGGTTGTTGCAGGATGGCGCGAGGCGAGAGGCGTTTGAGCGGCAACGGATGGAGTTGGAGGCTGCTTATTCTGAGAAAGAATCTTTATATATGTTGCAGGATGAGGGTCGTAAAGAAGAATTTTTGCGTCAGCAGGAGTTGTTGGAAGTATCTTTTGAAAGTCGTGTCCAGGAATTAGAAGTTGCTTTTCAAGATCCTGAAAAAAAATTCGTTTTTTTGGACGAAGAATTGGGGTCGAAGTGGGAAAAAAAACGCATTGAGCTCGAGATGTTTTATGGTGAAAAAGAGCAACGTTTTGTGATGGAAGAGGATCGTCAAAAATGGATTTTTCAACGCCAGCTTGAAGATAAAGAAACGATTTGGCAACAAGCGCGTGAAGCGCTGGAACAAGCCGCGCAAGAAAAAGAAGAAACGTTGATTGCACGTTATGAAAAAGAAAACGAAGCTTACGAAGCGCAACTGACAGAAATCAAACTAACAGGCCAACAAGCGCGTGAAGCGCTGGAACAAGCCGCGCAAGAAAAAGAAGAAACGTTGATTGCACATTATGAAAAAGAAAACGAAGCCTACGAAGCGCAACTGACAGAAATCAAACTAACCGGCCAACAAGCGCGTGAAGCGCTGGAACAAGCCGCGCAAGAAAAAGAAGAAACGTTGATTGCACATTATGAAAAAGAAAACGAAGCTTACGAAGCGCAACTGACAGAAATCAAACTAACAGGC
>SICP01000006.1 GCA_009691415.1 Candidatus Margulisiibacteriota bacterium | reverse complement strand
GAGGAAATGATGCTATTTATTGAGGATCAGATGAACCCAGTTTTGTTTAGAAGTGAAAGTTGGTTTGCAGATTATAAACGGTTGAGAATTAGGGCGGAGAAATCCAGATAAGGTCTTTTGCCCTATACATTTCTAGGTAAGACAATTTCCGTACTTTTATCTGCCTTGAGTCCGCTGTGAAAGTGAAGATATTTTCCAGTTTTAGCCTCTAAAATAAATGTAAAGTGACCTTCCAGCGTGTCTGAACCTGTGGTGAGACGATATGTGCCTGTTGCAACGATAGGGCTTTGCATATGATTTTCTAATGGATTAATCAAAAGCTCTTTCCAAGTTAAAGTGTTTTGTTTGGCTCGCGTTAGAAATTGCTCTAAGTAAAATTCTAAAAGCTTGGAATTACTCCCATCATTCAGCTTGATCACCCTGTCTGCTCTCATCCCACAAAACGTGCTAAGTGGACTAAATAACGAGTCCGCTTCTTCAAACTTATTTTCACCGACTATATTTTCCCAACGCTTTAGAGCGGTTAAAACCAGATGTCGTTGCTCCACTGTTGTTGGACTAACGCATTGCATTTCGCCACACACAATTTCTTCTGCCTTATGTAACGGGTCAGAGACCACCAAAACGGGAGGATGCTCTGTGATTTTATCCAATGTGATTACAGCTTCCTCATTCAACTTTATCCCACTATGGTGATGCCGAAGCTTGCCCTCTTTATCAACAATAAAACTAAAATGCCCCGTTGTTTTAGTGATAGGCCCCGTGCCATATTGTTTTTCGAAAGTATATGATCCCGTGGCCAAGCAAAAATTCTCACCGATTGGGTTTAATTTAATGAGGTTCCAGCTGATGCCTTTTAATCCTTTTAAAAAAGAAGACATGTAGATCTTAATGTCATTCAGATCACCTGTTACACGATCTGCCATGGTTCCTGAAAAGGTACTATGAGGTGCGAATAGGCTGGAAATTTGGTCGCCCTCATGAGCCAAAGCTTTGTCTGCCCAAGCATTTAATGCGGCGATAGTGGTCTGTTGGATTATTGGCGAAATAGGTTTCACACGAATAATATTTAAGGTCTGTTGCCCTGAGAGTACTTTTTTCATTTTCTGTTCTTCGTCTTCGTGGTTGGGGTGGATGAGTTCTACGTTATTTTCTAGTTTACAACTTCTATTTCATGAAATACATCAAAATCTAAGTGCAAGATTGATCCTTCTACTGTTTTTAATACATCTTTAAGACGATATCCAAACTTAATCTGGTCTGCTTGATAAATGTGTCGTGCATGCATCGTTTGTCCTAGAACAGAATCATGTCCCGCTAAGCTAAGTAGGACTCTGATGTCACCATCGATCATGTCCTGAGCAGTGAGTCCGTAGAGAGGACTGTCGGGAGTAATCTGATGGATCACCATCCAACTCAAAACAAATAACGGTGTTTGAGAGCGTTCGAGATTAAGCGTGTGGAGCTTGCGCATACTATCTCCTTCGGGCGTAGGATCTTTCTTTAAAACGACTACATTCAAGCAGGCTTCTGCAATGTGATGATCCCGTTGATTGGCGACACGAAACACCAAACACTCGACACCATTTCGTTTATGAATCACTGTGTTACGACAAAAAATAATCCCAAAATGATTTCTAGAGCAGCTACTGTATTGGCAAGTACGCTTTGTGGAAAGACGTGGCCATATCCAACCGTGGCCAATGTATGGATTGAGAAAAAGAAGTGATCTGCAAACCCAGCGCCCACATTAGCGAGACCTCCAATCAGGTAATAAATGCCCCCAAAGATGAGATTTAAGATCACAAAAAATAGCATCAAAATGCCAACGAATGCTGGCCATATTAATAAGATTAACCAGTAAAACAAATCATGAAACGGGTCAATTTTGGTATTTGTCCGAATGAGCGGTTCTTCTCATTTCATCATGGTAGAGGTGATTATATATTAGAAAGAATTAGACACTGAATCTAAATATTTTTTTGATAAATTTAGCGAGAATAGTACACTTAAAAGATGCGGTTCATTGTAGTTTTTTTTATATGTTTGGGACTCACCGTTCGGATAACGAATGCGTATGATAAAGTGCATGATGATCCTTTATCGTTAGCCGCAAATCAGATAAGAGTGGCACCGCAAGAACTGTTAGGTATTTTGACGTATCCTATTAATCATCCAAACGAAACCTGGTTGTTTACAGGCACAACGTTAACGCTCATAGCAGTGGATCGACCCACAACGCAATTTGTTCAGGAACATATTAATCCACTTTTCGACAGCAAGATAAATTATCCCCAAGCATTCGATCTTGCTCCCGGCGTGGCAGGTGTAAATGGAGCTCTTTTCGTAGGGGCTGGGCTAAGCTATGTTACGGGCGTTTTTTTAGAAGATTCTAAGCTTCAACTCGCAGCATTTGGTGTGACAAAGGCCTTCGCTTATTCCTATCTTTCCTCTCATATCATTCTCAAAACGTTGTTCGCGCGAAGTAGGCCAGATCCCAATTTGGGTGCTGGAGGAAACACTCCTGAAGAATTTACACGCAACCCGTGGGAGTTTGGACAATACCACCCTATTTATATACAAAGTGAAACGAAAGGAACGGCATTTCCTTCCTTTCATTTCACTGCCTATTTTGCGGTAGCAAAAGTTTTACAAAGGCTTTATGGCGACTGGATTATACCGTACGGCATATGTGCAGTCGGACTTCTCCCTGATTTTAAAGGTCACAACCATTGGGTGTCTGATATGGTGGCTGGTGCATGGATTGGAACAACGATTGGAGATCAAATTGCAGATCAAAGTTTTTCTACAAAGCCGCAAAAACAACCAGAAGCCATGACCCCAGCTTTTCTCCTACAGCCTATGATTACGCCAGATGGAGGAATTGGAATACAGGCTTTAACGACTTTTGATCAGACCCCTCTATCTGTCATGGGAATATTTTAAGAAAGATATTTTTATGTTTTAAGCTTTATTTTTATATATAGGCGACATATCAAATCCCTTTCCTATACAAAACGTGCAGAGAAAGGGGATGATTTTCATCCAAACGAGGATGATTAAAATCCCCTAAAACATCTCTCTCCATGCCAATCTTTTTCATCACATTCTGACTACGTAAATTTTGCGGTACCGTAAAAGACACAATTTCAGAAAGAGACAAAAACTCCCCCACAAAATTCATCACCGCCAACGCCGCCTCGGTAGCATACCCCTGTCCCCAATGCTCACTCGCCAACCGCCACCCTATCTCCACCGCAGGCGTAAATGGCGCGTCAAACATGACATGGGCCAATCCCGTATACCCAATAAATTCCCCCGTCCGCTTCAATTCTACCGCCCAGAATCCATACCCATTTGTTTCAAATTGCAACAGCACCTTTTTAAAAAATAGTTCCACCTGATCATGACTCATCGCCCCCGGGAAAAATTCAATTACCTTAGGATCTTGGTTCATTTCAAAAAAGGGAACCAAGTCTGCCTCTGTCCAAAGTCTTAGGATAAGGCGATTGGTTTCTATACTTTTAAGATTTTGTTTTGAGTTCATGTAATATTCCGAAAGAACAAGATTCCGACACTACTAATTTAACGCACAATCCAAAAGCAAGCATACACTAAAACCCACCTCACCCCGCACCAAGGTGCGACCCTCTCCGTGCTAACACCCAGAGAGGGTAAAAACAAAATCAAAAAAGCCCCTCTCCATTTGTCAGAATGGGGAGGGGTTAGGGTGGGGTCGATCATAGGAAAGAAGTTTTTTCGTAGAAATGCTCCTGGACTTAAGCTCCAACCCCATCATTTCAAAGGTACAACTTCATTCCTTCATGTGACGCCTTAAATCCGAGATTTTCGTAAAACTTCATAGCTTGGAGTCTTGATTTGTTGGTAGTCAATTGAATAGTGGAGACACCCAGTTCTTTAGCATATTGCATGACTTGGCTCATCATCCAGTTGCCTATTTTTTGACCTCGATAGTTTGCATTCACACGTACAGCTTCTATTTGCAGTCTTGTTGCACCTTTGAATGTCAGAGACGGCAAGAGAGTGAGATGGCAGGTGGCAAGAATTTCCTGATTCCTTTCAACTACCATGAGGTAGTGATTGGGATCTTTAGCGATGAGGTTGAATGCCCGGGTGTAGCTAGATTCAAGGGCGGAAAACAACCATTCTCTAGTTTGGCCTAAGTTATCGTCTTGGAGTAAGAAAATGATATGGGGAAGATCTTGTAGTGTAGCTTTTCGATGGGTTAGAGAATTATCCAACATACCGAAACATCTCACGCAAACACGTCAATGCTTTCTCTCTTGTTTCCTCCGAAATATCCACCCGATCCTCAACATCCGGCGTTGTCAAAACCCGTTTGATATCTGCAAGCGAATTTGATTTCATGTATCGGCACATCGTGCAGGATCCCACAAACGTCTTTCCCGGAATTTCTGCCTTCAACCGATTTGTCAGTCCACATTCCGTCAAAATAAAAAACGTGTCTTTTTTGGAGTCTTTTACATGATTAATAATCTGTGATGTGCTGCCTACGTAATCTGATTCTGCGAGTACTTCTTCATTACATTCTGGATGACTTACTACGTCTAAATCTGGGTAGGATAAGCGCAAATATTTGATCATGTCGGCGTCGTAATCTTCATGTACGTAGCAGGTGCCTTCCCAGTATTTAATTGTTTTATGGGCGCCACGTTTTTTGAGTTCTACGATAGCATTTTTTGCCATTAGTTTATCTGGTAAAAAATAAATTTTATTATTGGGAATACGTTCTAAAATGTCATAGACGTTGGAAGATGTGACACAGACGTCGCACTCGGCTTTTACCTCTGCTGTTGTATTGATGTAACAGACAAATGTATAGTCTGGAAATTCGGTTCTGAGACGTCGCACATCTGCACCGGTGATAGAATCGGCCAAACTGCAGCCATTATTTTTACTGGGAACTAGAACTTCTTTTGTGGGATTTAACAATTTTGCTGTATCGGCCATAAATTTTACAGCGGCAAAGACGATCACATCTGCGTTTGTTTCAACCGCTTTTTTGCTGAGCTCGAACGAATCACCCACGAAATCTGCAACCCCATACAAAATTTCTGGGCTTACGTACGAATGGGCGAGAATAATGGCGTTCTTTTCTTTTTTTAGGCGATTGATTTCGTTGATTTGAGGTACTAGTGCTTCACATTTTTCGCGTGTAAATAAGCATGTAGATCCGCCTATTTTAATAGCGCCTAATTTTTCGAATAATTCATCAGCAGTCATTGCCTATCGCTCCTACAGGACATGCTTCTAAGGCTAATTCACACACTGCTTTTTCTTGCGCTGAAAACGGCTGTTGAAAGACAATGGCATGATCATGTGTCTGTGTTAGACGAAAATGCCGTGGCGCTAAACCAAAGCAGGTGTCACAGGCAATACAATCTGTGTCCACATAGTAGGTTCCGGGTGAGTTATCAGGATAACGGTCAGTTTGGGTTGCCATTTGGGTCCACTTTCTTGTAGGTTTGGTGCGCCCGGTAAGATTCGAACTTACGACCTACGGATTAGAAGTCCGTTGCTCTATCCAACTGAGCTACGAGCGCATGAATTAGCGTTGATCAAGATATTTCGAGAAGTCGTCAGGGTTTATTGTATCAATAAAGTCTTTAAACTTCTGCGTTTCTTCTTCGTCTTTTTCAGAATTCACCATTTTGGCTTTTTGCATGACCGCTTCTGAAACGATAATAGGCACTTTCGTGCGTACTGCAATAGCAATCGCATCTGACGGACGGGCATCAATACTAATTACCGTATCGGGGGCTTGGGCTTGGACAACTTCAACTAAGGCGTAAAACGTATTGTCTACAATTTCGTTAATAATAATACGCTTAACTTTTCCACCCAAAACTGTGACCATCTTTGTTAATAAATCATGGGTCATTGGGCGGGGAGATTTAAAGTCTTGCAGTTCCATCGCAATGGCGGCTGCTTCAAACATGCCAATCCAGATAGGTAAAAAGTTGCGATCTTCTGCATCTCGCAGCAGTACAATAGGGGACATGTTCTTGGGATCAAACCCTAAGCCACCAAGATGCATTTCAATCATGGGTAAAGTTAACGGCTAATTTCAACAATATGTTGAAATACAGCAGGTTCTTGAATGGCAAGCTCAGATAAAACTTTGCGGTTGATCAAGATATTTTTCTTCTTTAATGCGCCTGTGAATTTTGAATATGAAACACCTAGAACATCAAGTGCTGCATTGATTCTAGCAATCCAAAGAACACGGAAATCACGCTTTTTAAGACGACGGTCTTTGTAAGCATGTGTTAGTGCATTAAGAACAGCTTGGTGTGCGGGACGAAATAATTTTGACGACGCTCCACGAAAGCCTTTTGCTAATTTTAGAACTTTTTTCCTGCGATTTCTTGCGACATTACCACGTTTAACTCTAGACATTGTTTATTCCTCCAGTGCGCGATTTAGATTATGCTTGATAAGGAAGCATGAGCTTCACTTTACGTGCGTCCGAAGGACTCACTTCTGTTGAATTGCCTTTGTTTCTCTTTTTTTCTGAACTTTCATGCTCCAAAAGGTGGCGCATACCAGCACTGTTGCGTAAATATTTACCTGTACCTGTAACCTTGATACGTTTTGCAGCAGATTTACGTGTTTTAAGTTTGTTTTTCATGACTTGTTTCCTTTATGATATTAAAAATAGGGTTATTTGGGGTTGATCATGACGATCATTGCGCGGCCTGTACGAGACATGCCTTGCTCTGGAACGCCGATATCACTAATGTTTTCAATGAACCGTTTGATTAGGACTTCGCCCAATTCGGGATGCATCATTTCGCGTCCCTTAAAAGATAATACCAATTTGATATTAAATCCTTTACCCAAAAAATCTCTTCCTCTGTTTAATTTGACCATGAAGTCATGATCGGAAATCTTGGGACTCATTTTTAACTCTTTAACAACTTGGCCTTTATTGCTTTTTCGGGCTAGTTTCTCTTTTTTCTGTTGATGATATCGAAACTGACCGTAGTTAATTAGCCGACAAACAGGAGGTTTAGCGCTATCACTTACCATTACCAGATCAAGATCCGATGTGGCTGCTCTAGAAAGTGCATCTTGAATCGTAACTACGCCCAATTGGCCGCCGTCGTGATCGATCAGTCTGACTTCCTTAGACCGAATCTGCTCGTTAATGATATGATTTTTTATTGACGTTCCTCCAGCTCATGATAAATCGTGAACGCGGAGTATACCATTCTTAAGCTCACTTGTTAAGCCCAAGTATTTGCGACTCTAACCAGCTCTCAAGAGGCACTTGCCCCAAATCACCGTCTTTTAAGCTTCGTACTGAAATTTGACCCGAATCTTTTTCGGCATGTCCGATCACGAGCATAAAGGGAACTTTCTCTTGGGTTGCTTGCCGAATTTTATATCCAATTTTCTCAGAAGAATCATCTAATACGGCCCGAAATCCGCATGCTTTACACCGGTCGAGTACTTCTTTTGCATAGGGTTGCACTTCTTTCGAAACGGTTAAAAGTTTGAACTGAACCGATGCCAACCACATGGGAAATTTGCCTTCATAATGCTCTATCAATACACCAAAAAAACGTTCTACAGAACCAAATAACGCACGATGTATCATGACCGGTTTCTTTTTCTGGCCATCGGTATCGATGTAGGTCATGTCAAATCGTTCGGGTAAATTAAAATCAAACTGCACCGTGGAACATTGCCATTCACGTCCGATGGCATCTTCAATTTTAATGTCAATTTTAGGTCCATAAAACGCTCCGCCGCCATTGTCTACTTCATACAGCAAGCCAACTGTCTCAATCGCGGCTCTTAGAGAGTCTTCGGCCATTTTCCATTGGTCTAAATGACCTACGAATTTTTCTTCTGGCCGTGTTGATAAGAAGACTTTGAATTTCTCGAAACCAAATTTCTTGAGTATATTTAGGGCTAACTTTAAGACGGATAAGATTTCTTCTTGCACTTGATCTGGTGTGCAAATTATGTGACCGTCATCTTGGGTAAATCCACGGACACGCATTAACCCGTGTAGTGCTCCCGAACGCTCAAAACGATAGACTGTTCCTAGTTCAGCATAGCGAATAGGAAGATCCCGATAAGACCGCTGGGCATTTTGATACACCAAAATATGGAAAGGGCAATTCATGGGACGAACAAAATAATCTTGTTCATCTATGACCATTGGGGCAAACATATTTTCTTTATAAAACTGTAAATGTCCGCTGGTTTCCCAGAGATTAGCTTTTCCAACGTGGGGGGTATAGAGCAAATCATAATCGGCTGCGAAATGTTGGTCTTTCCAATAGGTTTCAATAATATTTCTTATACGGGCGCCTTTGGGATGCCATAAAATGAGACCGCCTCCAATATCATCTTGAATACTAAATAAATCCAAGGCTTTCCCTAGGACGCGATGATCCCGCTTGAGGGCTTCTTCTTGTTGTTTTATGTAAATCTCTAACTCTTCTTGTGTATGAAATGCGGTTCCGTAAATACGTTGTAGCATTTTGTTTTTTTCAGACCCACGCCAATAGGCACCTGAAACGCGGAGTAATTTGATCGCCCCAATTTGACCGGTGTGTTCCACATGAGGTCCACGGCATAAATCTATAAACGGTCCATTTTCAAAAAATGAGTACTCATTTAAATTAAGATCTTGAATAATTTCTAGTTTGTAAGTCTGATTAAGATCGGAAAACCGTTTTTCAGAGTCTTTGCGTGTCATATCATATTGTTTAAAAACTTGTTTTTCTTGAATAATTTGCCGCATGTATTTTTCTAGTTTAAGTAAATCGATAGGAATGAGTGTCCGTGGTAACTCTAAATCGTAATAAAATCCTTCATCAATTGCAGGGCCAATACCCAGCTTGGCATCTGGAAAGAGACGCAGAACGGCCTGCGCCAAAACGTGTGCGGCGCTGTGTCTAATAGTAGATAGTGGAAATAGTGGGTCATACACGGTCTAGTTATAACTCATTGGAAAGCCAAACATGAGCTCTTCTGGAATCATATCGTTACTGAGTCCCAAGTCATCTTCTTCAAAGAGACCCGAGGCGTGTAAAAGAGATTCGATTTCTGAGATATCACGAGGGGCATCTTTTTTGCGAAGGGATTTCTTGAGTTCATACATTACAGGTAATTTTATACAGAGATTTTTTACAGATGACGCGACAATCTGGTCTACGGAATCACGAAGTTTTTTTGTAAGTATCGTTGTGATAGAACG
Source organism: Candidatus Margulisiibacteriota bacterium (assembly GCA_009691415.1). GTDB lineage: Bacteria > Margulisbacteria > Marinamargulisbacteria > SXXA01 > SICP01 > SICP01. The sequence continues at coordinate 48,619 of SICP01000006.1, read as the reverse complement.
GCTTAATTTGGATGTAGCAATTTCTTGGGTTTCTCCGATACCTTTGCAGGATGGAAACATTGGACAAGTGGCTTTGAATCCACTTTTATGTAGTTTTATATTTATTTCTAAATAAGCGAAATTTAAATTCACAGGGCTACCTTTCAATAAGTAAAAAAATTCGGAGCAAATGAGCATAACATACTGTCATGAGCTTGTCTAATCTACGTCTTTCTATAAAGATTTTCCATAGGCAAGCCCGATGCCCCATCGAAATCCTTCGATGCTGCTATTTGCAACATCTATAAAAGAGCCCCGAAGTGCAACGTCAGGGGTTAATAAAAAATCAGTTCCTAGATTAAGGGTATAGTGTTTATCAATACCGCCCACATCTCCCATCACACCCCATGCATCATTAATAGCATAATCGAGTCCGACCATAATAGACGGGTCAATGGAGTCTGCGAATGTAGCTTTAAATCCGAAATGCGCGCCCAACCCACCTTGGAATTGTTTGGATGCCACCATATACACATTGGTTAAATCGTTGGATGAAATATTTTGTATGCCCACGGCAACCATCACTGGAAATCGGCTTTCGTCTGACATTAAATAATATTTTACATTTAAGAACATGCCTTCTTTGGGTTTGCTTCCACCAACTACACCCAATTCCCAGCTTTTAAATGTCCCTAAATTCGCCTTATACGACCAGGAATCATTGGTGGCTTTTTTAGCAAATAGATAGTCATACGAAAGATTAAATTCTTTGTACTTTAAGGCTTCTGCAGTGGGCATTGTGACGAGTCCCGTGGGACCATTCAGTGTCGAGCGTGCTTCAAGAGATGAGACGAAAATAAAGCTGGAAAAAATCAAGAAAGTAGCAAGAAATTTTTTCATAAAGGACTCCGTTTTGACTGTTTAATTAAGCGTTTTAATCGTGCTTGATCGGCAAGTTCTTGGCGGTGTAGCTGTGCTGGAAAACCAGAAACGAATGTACCTTCTCGCACATCCTTTGTAACCCCAGATTTTGCAGCAATCACTGCACGGTTTCCTATCTTAACAGAGCTAATCCCAGCTTGACCACCGACCATCACATAGTCCCCAATTTGGGTGCTGCCAATGATACCGACTTGAGCTGTAATAATGCAACTTTTTCCAATTTGGACATTGTGTCCTATTTGCACCAAGTTATCAATTTTGGTGCCAGCTCCAATGCGGGTTTCGCCCAAACATCCCCGATCAATCGTTGTGTTTGCGCCCACTTCTACGTCTGATTCTAAAATAGTCTGGCCAATATGGGGGATCTTATTATGGCGTCCGTCTTTTTGATAATAACCAAATCCATCTGCGCCTAACACAACCCCACTATGTATGATAACGCGATCCCCTAGTTCTACATGGTCATAAAGCGTGACATTGGCATGTAGAGTGACGTCGTTTCCTATGGTACAAAACGCGCCAATCACACATCCTGGGCCGACAGAACCATTGCTTCCAATTTTGGCAGTAGAATCCATAGAGGCTCTATCTGAAATGGTACGTTGTGGTTTAAAGGAGTGAGAACTCCACCACGCAATCACTTGCGCCAATGCTTCGCGTGAATGCTGAACACGCACATGGGGTATGTGTGCCGGCAGGTCTTCAGATGTGACAAATGCGGAGGCTGAAGAACTCTCTGCTTCTGTGACGTATTTTTTTTCAAGGACAAAACTGAGTGAGCCTGGTTTGGCATCTTGTAGGGGTGCTATGGTTTCGAGCACGAGGTTAGCGTCACCGACTAACACCCCTCCTGTAACAGTCGCAATATCAGATAATCGAAACAACGCGTTATTTATTTAATTTATCAGTGACAAATTCAGTTAAATCAAATCCACCAATATAGACAACCCGTTTATCAAGAACGGTATCTATACCATATTCTTTGGCAATTACTTTTGCTGTTTCGATTATTTTAGAAAATAGGCTGCGTTGAATTTCTGACTCACGCTTTAAAATTTCTTCTTGCTTGGGTTTGATTTCAGCTTCTAATTTTTGAATGCGTTCTTTTATTTTCTCTTCTTTTTCTTTGTTTTCTTTTGCTTTATCAATTTCGGCTTGTTTTTCTTCTAGGAATTTTTGATACTCTTCGCGTTTACCTTTAATGTCATGCATGATTCTGTCAGCTTCTTTGTAACTCTGCAAAATGCGATCCATGTCTAAATAACCGATGTTATCTGCTGCATAAATTTGTGAAGAAAGTAAAAGTGCTGTTGCTAAAAATAAAAGACGTTTCATGTGAGCTCCTTGCTTTGAATTAAGATTTTTTTTACTATATCCTATATGTCATGCTTTTCAAAAGGCCTGGCCCATATTCACTTGTATGCGAATAGATCCTTTGTTATCTGATCCTGCATCCACGCGTAATGGTCCCAAGCCAGGGATGGTGAATCGAACACCGAGTCCCTTTCCAACAACAAAATCACGTCCCCATTGAATTTGTGAAAATGTGGAAGGCGCCAATCCTGCGTCCACGAAGAAAACCATGGAGAATGCCTCGTTAAATAGGAAACGATATTCAACACTGCCTACAATTTTTTTGTTCCCAGCTTGAAATATTTTTTCGTCCTGACCACGTACGGTATCACTAAATCCGACGCGATAGAGTTCTGGCTGATAGATCACTGTATCGTTGATTTCATGACTTGTTAATAACCCCAAATCAAGACGAAGTGCAAGCGTCTGTTTCTCGACCGTTGGAATAAACTTCCGTATGGCCAAATCGTAACGTGTAAAATCTAGGGCCCGGCTTGTGACTTTTAGTGTCTTTTCTATGTCGAAAGAAATATAGTGTCCGTCACGTGGATTAAAACGCACATCTCTGGCGTCGTTCTCTACGCCAAATTTATAGCTATTAATTTCATAATCGCGATCATCGGCATGGACGGGCTCTACAGTGGATGCGGGGATATTTACAGTTTCCCATTTAAACGCATGTGTGAGACGCCATTCGTATGAAAGAGGCACGCCAAATTCAAATTCGACACCTTTTCGGTGCTCCGTGCGGTATTTGTCTTCGCCGGATAATCCTGGAAGACCACTGATGGTTTGTCCGTTAGTGGACCAGACTTTTGTCGAAAACGATACATGACTCTCTCCTACATAAGGGGTGAAGTACTTAAATTGGAATCGTGTGTTTTGAGCAGAGTTAGAGCCCCCAAAACCGAACTGTCCTTTAAGCGAGATTAATTGTCCTGTGCCCATAACATTTTCCCAAAAAAGATCCGAGAAAATACTAGCGCCTGTCTGAGGACTATATCCTGCACCAAAACTAAATTGACCACTCGTTGGTTTTTCTGTGACGTCAATTTGCAAATCATATGAATCGTCTGATGTTGGCAAGATACGAGGTTGCAAGTCTGAAAAATAGCTTAAGTTATAAATTCGCCGGAGGTCTTCTCTAAGAAGATCGGCCCGTAAGACATCCCCTGTTTTTATCGTCATTTCACGTGTAATGACATAGGCTTTTGTTTTGGTATTTCCGGTAACTGAGATGGCCGAAATAGTGCCTTCGCTTATAGTGATTTCTAGAGAGTCGCCTTCTTTCTGTGGCAACTTAACTTGCTTAATACGAGCTTGAAAATACCCTTTTTCTTTATAGAGGTCCTGTATCGCCTCTACGTCAGAGCGGATATAATCCAGACTCAAAATATCGCCAGCGTGGGATTTCATAATCGCCAAAATAGCATCCCGACTCACCACTTTATTCTGAGAAAGTTTAATTTCTTTAATCAGTGGGTTTTCGGTGACTTTAAAGATTACTTTAACGCCTTTGTTTGTGGGAACAATTTGCTGTGTCACTTCAGAAAAAACACCCAAGCTTTGAATGTTTTTAACATTTCGTATTAATTTTGAATAATTCAAACGATCACCAGGCTTAAGAAAAATAGCGTTTTGAATCAGACCCAGTTGAACGTTTATTTGTCCCTCAATAATAACTTCGGAAACAGTGGGTCGCTGTTCATTGAGTTGTGCTATTTGTTTTTTTTCTGCATCAGATTGTTTCTCTGAAGAGACGCTGATAGGGCTCGCAGCTTTCATCATCTCTTGCAAATTTAGTGCAGGTTTTATTGTAGACGAAGCAACAGCGAAAGAACTAAAAAACGTGCAAAAAAAAAGCGAAAATAAAAAGCGCTTCATTTAAAAAAGGAGGCTTAAGATGACGGCAGACACCAAGAAAACAGCCGCTACAATAGTGGTAAATCGATTGAGCCCGGCTTCCATGCCGCCGTTGGAACTAAACATATGCGCTTGCCCACCGACTCCGCCTAAGCCAGTTCCTTTTGGGGAATGCAATAATACTGCGCCGATCAGTAGTATCGCGGAAATAAATTCGATGATGAGTAAGAGAATTTTTAACATAAGTGAGAATTATATCGGAAGCCAGCGGGTTTTAAAAGCAGCAATATAACGTTAGAATAAAACCAAATAGGATTTTAATAATGACCTTTAACCCTTTTATCATCATTTGCTTTTTTACCTTTGTCATTCATGTAGCGGAGTCGCTCGCGTATTGTATGCGCTTGGCGGGGGTGCGTACCAAACAAATTGCTATTGCCATGTCATTTGTTACAAGTACTTTACTCATTTCTCGTCTTTCTAACATGTTTCAATCGCCACTGCTTGGGGCCTCTGTAGATGCAGTGAGTAAGTCTGGCTCTGTGCTTGCCCTAAATATGTTAGAGGTACATTTTAGAATGGTCATTTTTTGTGCGTTTCTAGGGTCTTTAGTAGGTGCATTTTTTGGGCCTACGTTTGCTCGTCTTTTTTCTTTGGCTATTAAAAATTTTCTGAGAAATGGTTCTGTTCCCAAACTGATGCTACGTTTATTCTTGCCACGCACATGGAAAATTATTGCGCAAAATTTTCAAATGCCTTCGCTTAAAATGCTCGATAATATTTCACTAAAACGCCTACCCAAACAATCTCTCATTATCAATGTTGTAGTCACGTCTATCTACACGATCGGTGTTCTATGTTCTCTTTATGCGGGCGCCGCCCTGCCTCATCTTCGCGCTACAGCCAGCCAATTGTCTGGTATCGTCAACGGGATGGCGACTATACTTTTTACAATGTTTGTAGATCCTTCGGGTGCCCGTATTACGGACCAAGCGACACACGGTGTACGCCCAGAATCCGATGTTAAATCTGTTGTATTTTTTCTGCAAGCGGGTCGCATTCTTGGAACACTTGTAATTAGCCAGATTTTCTTTAAACCTTTTGCAATTTATATTATGTGGGTTACCAAATTGCTTGGGCATGTGTTTGTATAAAAAGACATGATTTCTCAGTCCCGCTATCACGAACTCTTAAAAATTCTCTCTGAACATGCGCATCTTTACTACGTCTTAGACACGCCCGTAATCAGTGACTTCGAATATGACCAGCTCTATCGACAAGTTGCTGAATTTGAAGAGACTTTCCCCCTTTTAAGTGATCTGAATTCTCCCACCCGTCGCATTGGAGGGAAATCTTCAGCCAAGCTTGAATCCTATGCCCATATTCAAAAACTACCGTCATTAGGAAACGTATTTGATGCTATCGAATTACGTGCGTTCTATGACCGTGTTCTTAAGGCATTACCTCAAGAAATAATTATATTTACGGTAGAACCTAAAATTGATGGCCTCGCCGTGGCACTTCATTATCGTGATGGCCAATTCAAAGTTGGGGCTACGCGTGGCGATGGCTATTCAGGGGAAAATGTGACCCAAAATTTACGTACGATTCGGTCTCTTCCTCTTACTCTAACCAGCACAGAAACAATCGAAGTACGTGGAGAAGTCTTCATGCGAAAAAGTGTTTTTGAAACGTTTAAAGACCAATTCGCCAATCCCAGGAATGCAGCTGCCGGAGCCTTGAGACAACTGGATTCCAAAGTTACGGCTTCACGAAAACTGGATATTTTTATTTATCAGGGACTCTACTCAGGAATCACAACTCATCATGAGCTATTAACTTATCTTAAAGAATTGGGATTACCTGTTGTTCCCGATGTTCAGCGTTGTGAGACATTTTCTGATATTCAAGAAGCCTGCCAAACGATTCTCAATAACAAAGAAAGTTATGACTGGGGTATTGACGGGGCTGTCATTAAAGTCGACGAAAAAAAATGGCAAGATGAATTAGGTTTCACAAGCAAATCTCCGCGATGGGCCATTGCCTATAAATTTGAAACTGAAAAGGCCATCACGACATTGACCAATATTATTGTTCAGGTCGGACGCACAGGGGTGCTCACTCCCGTCGCAGTTCTAGAGCCCGTCCAACTCTCTGGAGTCAGCGTGCATCGCGCGACACTTCATAATCAAGAAGATATTCTCCGAAAAGGAGTTTTAATTGGCGATAGAGTGCTCGTGCAACGGGCCGGAGAGGTAATACCAGAAATTATTAAATCATTCGAAACATTTTCACATTCACGAGCATTTGAAATGCCACCCCACTGTCCCGAATGCCAAACCCCTGTTCTGCATGTTCCCGAAGAAGTTGCGATACGCTGTCCCAATTTTGATTGTCCCGCACAAATCAAAGGCCGCATCTTCCATTATGCTTCTAGAAAAGCCATGGACATTGAAGGCCTTGGCGACAAGCTGGTAGAACAATTAGTAGACTCTGGCTTGGTCCATTCACTTCCAGATCTTTATCGTATCTCCATGGAAACGTGGACCTCTTTAGATCGCATGGCACAAAAATCAGCCCAAAATATTTATGATGAATTAGAAAAATCTAAAACAAAACTCTTCTCAAAATTTCTTTTCGGATTAGGTATCCCCTTTATTGGTGAGCGCACAGCCCAATTACTTGCCCAAGTTTTTCCTGACATGAAAACGCTACTATCAGCGTCCTATGAAGCACTACTTAACGTACCTGAAATCGGAGAGAAAATAGCTGCCATTCTCACACAAACGTTATCTGCCCCCTCATTTCAAGACATGATAAACGATCTTACTGAACTGGGTCTTTCTCCCAAATCCGATGCAGTACTCGCCACCGGAAAGCTATCAGGGAGCACATTCTTATTCACAGGCACACTCTCACACAGAACCCGAACAGAAGCCGAAAAAGCCGTTGTCGAGCAAGGTGGGAAAATTATTTCCGCAGTCTCGGCAAACCTCACCTATCTAATCGTCGGAGATTCACCAGGATCAAAAGTAAACAAGGCAAAAGCAATTAATCAAAAAGCTGGAAAGTCTATTATTCAGATTTTGTCTGAGGATGAGTGGGTGGCACTGTTGTAAAAAGCTTAGGAGAAAGCCGACCCAAAGAATAAGGTCGGCTTCTTTACTAAAATAGAGCAGATGTCAGAGTTTAGAACCCGTCCATTCCACCCATGCCAGGATTCATTCCAGCTTGTACAGTTTGTTTATCTTCAGGTTGATCTGCGATGAGCACATCGGTTGTTAAAAGAAGGCTAACGATTGAAGCTGCATTTTGAAGTGCAGACTTCGTTACTTTAACCGGATCAACAACACCCGCTTTGATCATATCTACATATTCACCTGTCCGTGCGTTGAATCCAATACCAGGTTTCTCATTTTTTAAGCGCTCCAAAACTACTGAAGGCTCGAGATCTGTGTTGGCTGCAATTTTACGAAGAGGAATTTCTAGTGCTTTACGTACAATCTTCATACCTACTTGAAGATCTCCAGACTCTAGTGCAATCGCTGCGTCTAGTGTTGGAATCAAGTTAATAAATGCAACGCCGCCTCCAGGAACAATCCCTTCTTCAACAGCCGCACGTGTTGCAGAAACCGCATCTTCTACGCGATGCTTCTTCTCTTTAAGTTCTGTTTCTGTTGCTGCACCTACTTTGATAACCGCAACACCACCAGACAACTTAGCAAGACGCTCTTGAAGCTTTTCTTTATCGTATGAAGAATCAGATTTATTGATTTCATTTCTAATTTCATTAACCCGTGTTTCGATTGCTTTATGGTTACCATTTCCTTGGATAATGGTTGTGTTATCTTTATTCGCTTTCACTTTCGCAGCTTGACCCAATTGTGTTAGTTCAACTGTTTCTAAAGACAGCCCTTTTTCTTCAGAAATCACTTCACCACCCGTCACAATCGCAATATCTTCCAACATTGCTTTACGACGATCACCAAAGCCAGGAGCTTTAATTGCAATCGCATTAATCGTGCCGCGAAGTTTGTTTACAACTAGTGTTGCAAGCGCTTCGCCTTCAATATCTTCAGCCAAAATAACCAATGGCTTACCAGATTGAATGACTTTCTCAAGAATCGGAAGAAGATCTTTGATAGAAGAAATTTTCTTGTCTGTAATCAAGATGTAAGGTTGATCCAACGCAGCTTCCATACGATCTTTATCTGTGATCATATAAGGTGATGCATAGCCACGATCAAACTGCATACCTTCAACGATTAAAAGCTCCGTGTTGATACCTTTAGATTCTTCAACTGTGATAACCCCTTCGAGTTTCACTTTGTCCATTGCATCTGCAATCATGTTGCCGATTTCTTCGTCGTTGTTTGCAGAAATAGTCGCTACTTGAGCAATCGCTTCTTTTGTATTTACAGGCGTGCTGTTTTTCTCAAGACCTGCGATCACCACTTTAACGGCTTTCTCAATACCCTTTTTAACTTGAATAGGGTTTGCACCAGCTACAACGTTTTTAAGACCTTCTTTAAAAATAGCTTGGCCCAAAATCGTTGCTGTTGTTGTACCGTCTCCAGCAACATCATTTGTTTTAGAGGCCACTTCTTTTAGAAGTTGCGCCCCCATATTTTCAAACGGATCTGCCAATTCAATTTCTTTAGCAATCGTAACGCCATCGTTAGTAATGGTCGGTGATCCCCATTTTTTTTCTAGAACAACATTGTTTCCGTTTGGTCCCAATGTGCTGCCCACTGCATCTGCTACTTTATCAATGCCTCTTGATAATGCGCGCCATGCATCTTCTGAAGATTTAATTTGCTTAGCTGCCATATGATTTTTCTCCTTTTGGTGACTATGATTTAACCGCTAAAATATCGCTTTCACGAACGATTAGGTAAGTGGTGCCTTCTACTTTAAGTTCAGTCCCGCCATATTTTGCATAGATAACGATATCGCCAGCTTTGACAGAAGGCGTAATAAGCTTGCCTTCATCCGAAACCCTACCAGGGCCTACAGATAACACTTTACCAGTTTGAGGTTTTTCTTTTGCGGAATCAGGAATAACGATTCCAGAGCGCGTAACCTCCTCAGCAGTTTCAGGTTCGATGATCACTCTGTCTGACAGAGGTTTGTAATTGATAGAACTCATATCGCTTTCCTCCTAGGTCGTATTTAGCACTCTCAAGTCACGAGTGCTAGCGGCTGAATATTCTAACGAGAGTCCGATCGCTTGTCAAAACCTTTTTTTGTAATGTATATTGCCCTTTCTTTACATTTTCACAAGCCGGGGTGGTGGAATTGGTAGACACGTTGGACTTAAAATCCAATGGACCTATAAAGTCCGTGCCGGTTCGATTCCGGCCCTCGGTACCACGCGGTTACAATCTAATAGAAACAGCCCGATAATGCCCATCAAACCCCTCTGTGTCTGTCAGAATTTTAAGATCTGACGCAGAGGCACTGAGCATCTCTTTTGTATACGACACAACAGACATATATTTTACAAAATCACTTACCCCCAAAGGTGATGCAAATCGTGCTGTAGTACCTGTAGGTAATACATGATTAGATCCTGCATAATAATCCCCAATCGTCACAGGACTGTAAAGCCCACAGAAAATAGCGCCGGCATGTTTTACACGATTTAGAATGGGCTCGTAATCTTCTACCAATAATACCAAATGTTCAGAAGCAATTCGGTTGATCCATGCAATCGTATCGTCTTTATTTTCCGTCACAATTAACATCACGTTACGAAGTGATTGATCAATAATAGCTTCTCGAGAACAAGCTGTTTTTTGTATCATCACTTCACGAAAAATTTCACGCAAAACAGATTCCGACGGAGATATTCCAATCGCAATCGCATCGGGATCATGTTCCAATTGCGCAATTAATTCGGCTGCTGCAATAGCTGCTTGAGCGCTATCTTCTACGTACACCAAAACTTCAGAAGGTCCTGCAGGTTTATCAATATCTACTTGGCCGTAAACCAATTGCTTGGCCAGCGTTACATATTTATTTCCTGGCCCCACAATTTTATCCACTTTGGGAACGCCCTCTGTCCCGTAGGCAAGAGCAAAGATGGCTTGTGCACCACCACATTTTAAAACGACATCTACTCCACAGAGATCCGCCGCGACTAAAAGTGATGGATGAATGGTGCCATCAGGTCGGGGTGGGGTCACCATAATGGTTTGAGAAACGCCTGCTAATTTTGCTGGAATTGCATTCATCAAAACTGTTGATGGATAGACTGCGCGACCACCAGGAACATAAAGTCCTACGATTTCAATTGGTTGATAGCGAATCCCCAAGCGACTACCATAGGGTGTTTTTTCTTCCCAATTTTTAGGAAGTTGATGACGATGAAAGTCTTCAATGTTTTTCTTGGCATTGCGTAGTGCCGTTACCAATTCTGGGGAGACCTCTTTATACGCAGACTGAATTTCATCCGTAGAAACACGTAATTTTTCAAGAGGTGCATTCAAACGATCAAGGGATGTCGTGTAAGAAAATAAGGCCTTGTCTCGATCACGTAAAATGTCAGATTGAATTTTCTGTACGATAGGAAAAACATCAGTATGAGACTCTAGATGACCTGAGGAGGTACGTGATGTAAAATGGGTAAAAGCGTCCTGTGACGTGTAAACGTTCATTATAGGGCAACTATATATGATAAAATAAAATTTAAAAAGGGAGGCGAACCTACTATGAGTAAGCCAATGTTATTGATTATTGACCAAGATACAAACCGGGTCGCTGAACTGTCTAAAGCAATGTCCGAGGACTTTTTTGTAGAAGTCGCAACAACGTTTTCTGAAGCGTTACATCTTTATGAAACTCTTCATCTTAAAGTACGTATCGTCTTGTTAAGTGATACGTTATCTGATGCCAAACTTCCCGATGTGATTGATCAATTAAGGTCCATTGGAAACCTTCCTGAAATTATTGTTTATTCCGAAAAAGAAAATATTCAAGAAGCCGTTTCTGTTATGAAGAAAGGCGTTTTCTCTTATTTAGCAAAGCCATTTTTAATCTCAAAATTAATGAGTGTGGTTGACCAAGCACTCGAAGAATTTGACATCGTCAAAAAACTAGAAGCCTTTTCAAAACAAGATCGCCTGATCATGCTTGAGCCTGATTTTTTATCTGATCTTTCAGAATCTATCGCCAATTCTACAGAAGGATCTATTTCTATTGATACACTCAAAGATCTTCTATTACATCCTGAATCTATTCGACAATACGCAACCGAAAAACCTCGCGTTTTAGTGATTGAAGATGAAGAAATGTATCGTCAAATTCTCACCGACTTTCTCAAGGGTGACTATGATGTTATTACGGTAGAAGATGGCAAAACTGCACTAGAGGCTCTCCAGACTTCAGGATCTGTAAACATTATTTTATTAGACATCTTTTTGCCCGATATCTCAGGTGCAGACTTACTCCCCCAACTCATACAGCTCTCACCGCTAAGCCAAGTTATCGTTGTTACGGCCTTCGAATTCTTAGACATCGCAGTGAAAACCCTCAAAGAAGGCGCGTGCGATTACATCAACAAGCCATTCCTAAAAGAAGACCTTTTAAAAACAGTTTCCGAAGCACTTCAAAAACAATATCTCACCACGATTTTTCCAAAGCTAAGTCAAAAACTCATCCAAGAGTCTCTTACTGAAGATGCCAGACTCTCCCTACTAGAAACCCTCTGGAAAATTCGCACCCAAAAAGAAAAACCCCTCTATATGGCAGATCTCTACCTCTTCTTCCCAGAACTCCAGGCCGGCTCTATACCAGCCGCATTCCCGATTCCTAAGCATCTATTGAAAAAGGGCGTTAGTTCGTTTGTTGAGAATTTGAAGAAAGAAGAGAAGTAGACAGGTGGTTTGGACAATCTAAAAACGATATATCGAGCAACCCTAAAATGCCTCTGTATAAAGAAGTTGTATTATATGTCCCTGATGGATTGCATCTCCCTGAAGGGGTCATTGAAAATGTAATACTTGCAACCAAGAGGAAGTCTGCATCAATAATCGTGTTTAATTTTTCTCTGCCCTTTACACTCTTGGCGAAGGCCAAATTAGTATCAAAAAACTTACACACCCTTTATCATTCCCGCTTCCCTCGTCATTCCCACGAAGGCGGGAATCCAGCAGGCTTTCATCATCGTGGAAATAACAACTTATGTTTATATTATGGCAAGATCAAGGAGTGGCACTCTATACATCGGAGTTACCTCTGATTTAACGCGCAGAGTCTATGACCATCAACAAGGAATTTATGAAGGATTCACAAAAAAATATGGGGTAAAAACTCTTGTTTACTACGAGTGTGGCACTAGCATCGAATCTGCCATATATCGAGAAAAACAAATCAAAAAATGGAATTGTTCTTGGAAATTAAAGCTCATTGAAAAACAAAATCCTATTTGGAGAGATTTATCAGAGGCCTTTCTGGATTCACGTCTTCACGGGAATGACGAGAGAGTGGGGAGTGATAATTAGTCCTAATAACAATCGAAATTGAATGAGTGGATTAAATAAACATCGTGCCTCTTGAGATACCTAAGAAATTGAAACATATAAGAACGGGTAGTTGTTTTGCGAGGTTCGCCGCCGTCATTCGCTTTGTAAAGCACTAAGACGGACAGCCTTCATGCCTATGTCTACTGGGCTAGCGTGCCAACCGTAGCCTTGGCAAAGGCTGGTGGAGGGAGCTGGATTTGAACCAACGTAGGGATAAACCCGGCAGATTTACAGTCTGCTGCGATTGACCGCTCCGCCATCCCTCCAAAAAGATTCGGCAGGGAAAAAGAATACCGTTTCAAACCTGCTATGTCAATTTAGGAAGCAGGCGTCGCTCTCATTGGAATTTTGAAATAGAACGTTGAGCCTTTTCCGTAGATACTTTCAACCCACGTGCTACCACCGTGTAGTTCTACAAGTTGTTTTACGATGGAAAGGCCTAAACCAATGCCTTCGTATTGTCGTGTTGAGGAGTAATCGAGTTGCCTAAATTTCTCGAATATCACGGCTTTCTCGTCTTCTGGTAAGCCTACCCCTGTATCTGTTACAAAAAATACAACCGACGTGTCTTCGACCTTGCATTCGATAACTATAGAGCCCTTATGGGTAAATTTAATCGCATTTGAGACTAAGTTTACTAGGACACGACGAAGCTTTGGTAAGTCGGCATCGATTATGAGAGAAGTGTCTGTAAAAAGAGAGGTGAGCGTGAGGGATTTTCCTTTGACGAGGGGTCCCATTGAGGAGATCAGATGATCTATCATTTCTTTGCAATTTACTTGGCTGTAAAACAATGCAATTTTACCTGCTTCGATGCGAGATAAATCGAGTAGATCATCAATCAGATTTTTTAAGTTCATGGCCTCATCTAACGCAATTTGAAGATAGGCATCTTGTTCTTCGGATAATTTGGGGCCTTTGACCAATTCAATAAATCCAATAATAGATGTGAGCGGTGTACGCAATTCATGAGAAACGGTGTGTAAAAAACTATCCCGCAATTCTTCTAATTCCCGATCACGCGTAATATCTCGAAATACAGTAACGAGTCCCAAAATATACCGTTGCGCATTACGCACCACACTACTGTGAATCGAATAGATACGATTTTTTTTATCTAATCCCAGTAATGTAATTTCTCTGCGTAGCGGAGGCTTTTGGTCTTTTAAAATTTCATCTAAAGAGGTTAATAAAATGGGGTTATCGATGTGCTCGTTAATGAGTTGGCCTCTTGCTTTTTGTAAATCAAACCGAAAAATTTCTTGTGCACGTTGGTTGGCCATTATGACTCGATTGTGTAAGTCGGTCACAATTAGGCCTTCGGGTATTGAAGAAACGATGGCTTCAGATTGTGTTTTTTCTTTTAATAAATTGGCTGCAGATTCGCGTAGATTGCGAATCATCTGATTGAATGTCGCGGACAACGCACCTATTTCGTCTTGAGAGCTGACATAGACTTGCTGATTTAAATCTCCGTCGGCCATTTTTTTGGAAACAGCGGCCAAGATTTCAATAGACGTCGTAATTTTTCGGACAATGGCGGAATAAATAAATAGAATGCCGATACAAATTAAAAGCAAAAATGAAAACGCCCCAAAGATAATTTTGTAGACCGTGATCTGAATAGTTTTTAGAGGCACCAAAACGCCTACAAAAAAATGAGGATCAAATCGGGAAGGCTCAAAAATCACCTCAAATTCTCCATCATGTGGCGTATGGAGTGAACCGATAATCCGATTACGGTTATCTAATATCCCTGTTTTGAGAAGCTGCCTAATATCAGACTGAATGGTCGCCGACTCGACAACTAATGAAGAAGCTGCGACTAAATTGATATCACTATCACGTTTGTAGGCATAGACAAATTTATTGACATAGCCCAGATGAATCGCCTCTGCACGGGCGCTATTAATGACCTGTTCTGTAACAATCACCTTAGAACCAACCTTGGCTTTTTGAGGTGATGCGGAAACCAATGTATATGAATAGCCATTCTTATCTTCTAAAAGTCGTGCGCCGAAGTGTCCTCGTCCGCTTGAAGCTGTGTTGATAAAATCAGCATATGCCACGCGTTTTTCAGGAGATAATAATGCGGCGTCTGTTAAGACAACTTCATCACGTTTTAAAACATCTGACGGAAGCATGTTTCCTGCAGAGATAATGCGATTATAAACTTCCGAGAGGCGATACATTTGCGCCATTTGCATTTGCATAAAAGATAATTTTTTGAGGTGTTCTGACATCAACTGATTTTTCATGGATTTTGAAACCAACGTCGTAGACAAAAAAACCGACGAAATGGACACGAAAATCATGATGAAAATAAACGGCAGCAAAATCTTGGTACGTATGCTGGTATATCCCTTGAGGGAGTCCATGCGCATGGGGGTTATAGCCTCGCGTATGCCTGGGAGATGGTGTAGGCTAAAATACCCGTTGCTACGGACACATTTAATGAGGCCAACTGACCATGCATCGGAATGTGTAAATTAGCATCCACCAATTTTGAAACCAAACGAGACTGTCCGCTGGATTCGTTCCCTACTACTAAGGCTAAAGGGAAAACAGGTTTGAAATCATGTAGTGCCACGCCCTTCTGGACATCTGTTCCATATATCCAATACCCAGCCGTTTTTAATTTCTGAATCGTCTGTGCGACATTGACGACTTTAATCAAATCCAAGTGATAGACTGCCCCAGAAGAGGCTTTAATCACTCCGGGAGAAATCTGGGAATTGCGGTCTTTGGGGTATAAAACTGCTTTTAATCCGAAGGCATCGCACGTGCGTAAAATGGCACCAAAATTATAGGGATCTTCCAAATGATCCAAGACTATCACCATCGGATACTCTTCTGGAGTTTCTAATAAAGCGTCTAATGTAACCTGCTGTTTTTCATGAACATACGCCATAATGCCTTGATGGTGTGAGTCGGAAGCCACTCTTTCGAAGGCATTCATGGACAACGTTTCTATAGAAATACGACGGCTTCCTGCAATTTTGAGAAGTGTCTGAATGTCCGGTTTTTTATCAAACCCTTGCGCTACTACAAGCCGATCTACAGGAACAGACGCTTGTAAAGCTTCCATCACTGCACGTTTCCCTTTAACGATGTGCATTGATTACTTCTGTGAGGCAGGAAATGCCATGGTTTAATTCTTCAGGTGAAATAGTCAGTGGGGGCATGATACGTATCACATTATCATGAATGCCACAGGAAACCACAATTACATGTTTTTCAAGACACACTGCCATGATCTGTTTTGTCAGTGCGGCATCACGAAGCTCAATACCAATCATGAGACCTTTCACACGAATATCACACACGAGTGGGTGATCCGAAAGTGCCTGACGCAACTGTGTTTCGGCCTGCTTAGATTTTTCTGAAATGGTAGGCAAAACCTCTGCAATCACATCAATCGTTGCCACACCAGCCGCACAACTCACAGGGTTTCCGCTATAGGTTCCACCATGCGCACCTGTTGACCATTTGGCCATCAGGTCTGGGCGTGAAATACATGCGCCTAAAGGCATGCCCGACGCAATGCCTTTTGCCAAAGCAATAATATCTGGAACAACATTATGATTTTGAAAATCAAACCAAGAACCTGTGCGTCCAAACCCTGTTTGAATTTCATCAAAAATGAGTAACAGGCCACGGGCATCACATAATTCTCTTAAGTGTTTCAAGAAGGGTGTAGGTGCAGGAACATATCCACCTTCCCCCAAAACTGGCTCAATAATTACAGCCCCTATTGTGTCTGGCAACGTATCAAAATAACGGGCTAATTCTTCGGATGTATCGGTATGTGGATAGGGAAAAAAATAGGTGTGTTCTAAAAGCGGGGCATAGCCATCTCTATATTTTAATTTAGAAGTAGTCAGAGAAAGTGCGCCCAAACTACGTCCATGGAAACCCCCTTCAAAGGCCAAGATGCCTGGTTTTTTAGTGACGTATTTTGCCAATTTTATACATGCTTCAATTGCTTCTGTCCCACTCTGTGTGAAAAATACAGAGTTTAAATTGTTGCCTAGAATATGACCTAGGCGCTCTGCCAATGTGACATTGGTACCGTAATACACAACCCCTGCACAGGCATGAATCAATTGCGCGCATTGAGCCTGAATTGCTTCAACAACTTTTGGATGACAGTGCCCTGTGGACGCCACTGCAATACCTGCTGAGAAATCCAAATAAGCTGCTCCATCAGAGGTATATAAGTAGGACCCTTTTCCAGAAACAATATTCAAACGGGTATAGTGCCCCAATACTGGAGAAAGTACCCTATCACCACGCGACGCAAAATCAGAAGACATCATAAAAGTATATCATCCCACCCCGCCCTTAGGGCACCCCTCCCCAGGCTACTACCTAGAGAATGAAATAACCAAGTCACGCCCGAGGGTGAGCCCTTTGAAAGGCGGCTTTTAATCCGTCGTCTGACAAGTGTGTGTACAGCTGTGTTGAGCTTAAGCTTTGGTGCCCCAATAGTTCTTGTATGACACGCAAATCTGCACCCCCGTTATATAAGTCCGTTGCGAAAGAATGTCTAAGCGTATGGGGCGTAATAGCGTGTGAAAGTCCGGCGGTATCTGCATAGTGTCGAATCATTCTTTGAATACTTCTTACTGTTAAGCGTCCACCTTTTAAATTAACAAAAACCGCTGTCCCGGATGTTACACGTGCTTCATTGATGTATCGATCCAACCATTGTTTGGCGATCTCTCCGAAGAGACAAATACGTTCCCGATTTCCTTTTCCGATAATGCGTAATTCTTGGTTTGAAAAATCTATATTTTCCATATTAATCGACACCAATTCTGATACCCGAAGCCCAGAGGCATATAATAATTCACAGATAGCCCGATCGCGAAGAGACGTAATAGCCTTGAGAAATTGGGCCATTTCTTCTTGCACCAAAATGGTTGGCAACAACGTAGGAATCTTGGGAGAACTTAAGAATTCCCACGGATTTTCGGAAACATAGGACTTGGCCAATAAAAATTTCCAGAGAGATCGAAAGGCAGATAACTTACGCGCGATACTTTTAGACGAGTAGCCTTGCTGATCTAATTGATATAAAAATTCGCGGCAGGTGGTAGTAGAAAGTGAGGACAGAGAGTCTTGTGTCTCAAATTGGCTAAGATCACGTGCATAATTTGTGCGCGTATGCGATGAAAACTGTTTATCGAAAGTTAAGAAATCAAGAAATTCAGAAACCCACTTATGATACTGGGGTTTCAAAATATTTTTTTCTGTTCTCTTCTGTAAGGTCAATGCGACGACCCTCTTCTATGATCCATATTTCTCGGTTTGGTTGTTTTCGGGTATCTACGTGAACATGCTGTGCAGTAAGATTTAAACCGAGGCCTTTAAATTCTGGCACTTGTTCTGCCAGTAAAAAAACTTCTTTAGGCGATAAATTATCAATCGTAATATCTGCAGCAAGGCCTAATGGATGATAATTGCGTTTGAAGTTGCCCTGTTTTTCAGCGGCTTCTGGGGTGATATATCCCTTAACAATATTGATGCGATTATTTGCAAGTGACCGCAATAACTCTAAACCGCCCACTAATCCCAAGCTAATCCGACACTTTTCAGTGCCGTCTTCTGCCGTGTACATAAAATCTTTTTTTGAAAAATGCTCAGAAAGTTTATACGTAAACCGAGGCTTTTTTGCATTCCAATTTCTATTACGATTGCGTGAACGTGCCATAAGTAAACGTATTATAACGAGTCTTTGAGGATTAGGAAATCATCTATAACGTCTTATAAAATCCCATTGTCGTTTTTACTTCTAACATGTCTTGCAATGTCAGCCACTTTGGACTGCCTTTTTCTTTGCTTTGTTTCCGCAGTAAATAGGAAGGGTGAAGCATGGGCATGATATAAAACGGTTCGGTCATATAGTCTACGGGGACTTTGTACCATTGGCCGCGCACTTTGCTAATGGGGAGAGATTCTTCTAAGACATCTCTGAGTGAAGGCGCTCCTAGCAAAATTAAAATTTTGGGCTGAACCAATTGAATTTGGCGAATGAGATAGGGTTTGCAGGCTTCCATTTCGGAAGCAAACGGCGTGCGGTTTTTTGGAGGGCGACATTTAACGGTGTTGGTAATGTACACTTGTGTTTCACGTTCGATACCGGCTGATTCAAAAATTTTAGTGAGGAGTTGTCCGGCTTTTCCTATGAAGGGTTTTCCGTGTAAATCTTCTTGTTCGCCAGGGCCTTCTCCGATGACCATGACATCACAGGGGACGGGACCCGTTCCGACGACAACTTGGGTGCGTGTTTCATGAAGTGCGCATTTGGTGCAGGCTTTGCATATAGCCGCAAATGACTCATAGGTTAGGTCAGAAAATTCAGTTTTTTTATTAAAAACCAGCATGTCTTATCGTCTGTATTCTTCTAGTCTTAAACTTAGATCCAAGGCTTCAACTGTATGGGTTAAACTCCCAACAGAAATGCGATCGATGCCGATGCCTTTATACTGGCTGATGCTTGTAAGCGTCACATTCCCAGATACTTCGAGTTTTGCCGCATACGACTTCTGACGGCAAATCTGAACACCTTCCCGAATCATTTCAAGCGAAAAATTATCAAACATAATAATGTCTACTTTTGACAAATCAAAGGATCTTAATTGCTCTAAAGATTCGATCTCTATTTCAATTTTACTGCCAGGATATTTTGCGCGCGTTTGATCAAATAGATCTGGCAATAAATCATCACGGGATGTCGCTAAAAAAGCAGCGAGATGGTTCTCTTTAATCAATACCATATCTGATAAATTCAGTCGGTGATTCGTGCCTCCGCCAGCGACAACTGCACGGCGCTCTAAGAACCGAAACAGAGGAGTCGTTTTGCGTGTGTCCAAAACCTGAATCGTCGCATCATCCAGTGCCGCTACAAACTGAGATGTTCGTGTTGCTATCCCTGAAAGCCGTTGAATTAAATTTAGCATGACGCGTTCTGCTTTTAGAATTACGCGGCTCTTTCCTGTTATCGTCACAACTTCGTCACCTTTCGTAAGCCTATCTCCGTTTTGGTAATGAAAGACAACTTGTGTACTGGAATCTAATAAATTAAATATCCCAGAAATAATTTCTGTGCCATAAAAAATACCGGGGGCTTTGCTTGTAATACGCGCTGTTTGAGTCAGATTTTCTGGCACCATTAATTCTGAGGTAATGTCACCGTTTGGCATATCTTCGTCTAGTGCATCTTTTAAGAGTATTAATAAGGGATCCATACCCCCTATCTATCATGAAACATGTCATTCTACAATTACGGCTTATTTGCTACTATGAGCCCCCCAACCCCCTTAAGGGGGCGCATGTTAACCTAAGGAGTTTTTAATGCCATTAATTACGGATATTATTGCAAGACAAGTATTAGATTCGCGCGGAAACCCTACTATTGAAGTTGATGTGCTAACAGAAAGTGGCTATTTTGGAAGAGCGATTGTGCCATCGGGAGCGTCTACAGGTTCACGAGAAGCACTTGAATTGCGTGATGGGGATAACAGTCTATATGGCGGGAAAGGTGTTTTAAATGCCATTGATAATGTACACGATATTATCGCACCAGAACTGATTGGTATTGATGTTACGGATCAACTGGGTATCGACCAACATATGATTGCTTTGGACGGCACAGAGAATAAAAGCAATTTAGGCGCGAATGCCATTTTAGGCGTTTCTCTTGCAGTTGCAAAAGCGGGTGCAGCCGCATCTGGACAGCCCCTTTATCGTTATCTTGGTGGGCCGTATTCTCATCAAATGCCTGTGCCTATGATGAATATTTTAAATGGCGGAGAACACGCAGATAACAATATTGATTTTCAAGAATTTATGATTATGCCAGTTGGCGCCCTTAGTTTTTCAGAAGCGCTTAGAATGGGGACTGAAGTGTTTCATGTTCTCAAGAAAGTCTTGCACGAAAAAGGACTTAGTACATCTGTGGGAGATGAAGGTGGATTTGCGCCGTCACTCAATACCAATGAAGCGGCTCTCCAATTAATACTAGAAGCTATTAAACTGGCTGGATATGAACCCGGGAAACAAATTGCGTTGGCACTGGATGTGGCGTCCTCTGAATTTTATGAAAATGGCAATTATAATCTGAAGGGTGAGGGCGTGATTAAAACGTCGGATCAACTCATCGATTATTACGAGGAAATTTGTAACAAGTATCCTATTATTTCTATAGAAGATGGTCTGGCAGAATCCGATTGGGATGGTTGGCAGCGCATGACGGAACGTCTTGGAAAAAAAGTGCAATTGGTTGGAGATGATCTCTTTGTTACCAATCAAAAAATCTTAAAAGAAGGTATTGCAAAACATGTTGGGAATTCGGTCTTGGTGAAAGTGAATCAAATCGGAACTGTTTCGGAAACACTTGCTACGATTCAAGAAGCCAACCGTGCTCGCTATACGACTGTTATCTCTCACCGATCAGGAGAAAGCGAAGACACGTTTATCGCAGATCTTGCAGTGGCTACTAATGCGGGGCAAATTAAAACAGGCTCACTATGCAGAACCGATCGTATTGCTAAGTACAATCAACTTCTCAGAATAGAAGAAGATTTAGCCGAACTGGCTCAGTATCCAGGTAAAGCCGCATTTTATAATCTTGCGTGAAATTTCATAAGCCTGCTTTCTTGTTCTTTACCCTCTTCCTTTTAGGCTATACGAGCTATATTGGACTTAAAAATGTTTTTCGATATAATGAGTTCAAAATTGCCTATAAAGTGCAACAGGCAGCTTATTTGGAAGAGTTACGTCTCAATAAAAACTATAAACAACAACTCCTATTCATGCAAAATCCAGATTATTGGGAACTACAAGCCAAAAAAAAATTAGGTCTCATTAATCCCGGAGAACATGTTGTGAAAATTATTGGCTTATCTGAGGATTCGAAATGAGTGACCTAGAAAATACAGACACAGCTCTTATTGGAAAAGTATTTTCTGGTGTGATCACACATGTTGCGGCATTTGGCGCTTTTGTGAAATTGGATATTGGAGAAGAGGGTCTTGTGCATATCTCTGAGGTTGCCAATGAATATGTGACGGACATTACTAAATTTGCAAGTATTGGTCAAAAAGTGACTGTTAAAATTCTGATGCGCAATAAAAAAAATAAGCTTGAATTTTCAATCAAAAAAGCCACAGAATCAGAAGAGATCGTCTCCCAATATATTCCGGCAAAAGCACCAAAAAATAATGACTTTGATACAAAGATAAGTGCATTTCTTAAGAAGTCTGAAGAGAAACAAGTGGATATTAGACGGAATCTCAAGAGTAAACAGGGTATCGTTAAAAAGCGTAGTAAATGATGTCAGAACCCAAACTGATTAGGGGCTACTATGAGGTTCAGAACTGCCTCTCCGAGGGTGTTTTAACGCGTCTCTATGATACCAAGCATACTGTCAAACAGGATCGATATTATGTCTGGGAATTTAAAGCCCAGTATCTGAGTCCAGAAGTGACTCAAGACTTGATTAAATTGGCGCAAAAACTTCGGTATATCAGACACCCAAATATATTGTCCTTAGAAGAATTTGAGTATACTGGCTCCCAATTTTATGCCATCTATCCTTTTGAAAAAGATCTAGTCTCTTTGGGAGATTACTTAAACGGAAACCCCGATGTCTCTGATGCGATTCGAGGCAAATGGAGTACGCAAATTGTGTCGGCCATGATGCTATTAGAATCCAAAGATCTCTGTGGAGGACAACTGAATATCCATGACCTTTATATAGATCAAGATCAAAATATTATGCTCAGCACAGTCAGTTTACCGATACCTATTTTGCAACACCAGCTTCTCGAATTAGATGCTATCGATGAGGGGATTTTTATCGCACCGGAATTGGTGCAGTCTCAGACGTATACAATTCAATCGGATATCTATAGTATGGGTATTCTGCTCTATGTTCTATTTGGAAAGCAGTGGCCTTATCCCAATACTTCAAAAATTACGGGGATAACAACTTTATTATTAGAAGGACCCTTACCTTTTTATAAACGTTTTGAGAGTACACCGAATCATATCGAAAAAACGATTCAAATTTGTCTACAAATAGATCCTAATTATCGATATCCATCGTTTGCCGTTTTATTAAAAAATTTACAATCTCCGAAGACGGCAAAGCCTCCACACTATATTCCCTTAAATCAAGAAGAGACTTTCAGGAAGGAGTTGAAACAAGACGTGAACCGAAGAAAAAATAAAAAAAATAGAAAGTGGGTCATTCTCACAATTGCTTCTATTATTATCTTGTCCGTGTTGGGTGTTTTGTACCATGAATTTGTATCCTACTCGACTTCTATTCCAGAAAAAGCAGTTCCTCATGTTACGGGTATGTCCTTAGAAAGGGCGTTGCGGGTCTTGAAGGAAGACGGGTTGCTTGGAGAGATTGCTGGAGAGCGAGACAATGCGCAATATCCCAAAGGATACGTCATTGAAAGCCGTCCTCCGGAAGGACGTAATGTCAAAGAGAATCGCCGTATTCGTCTTTTTTTATCCAAAGGAAATGGTTCGGACAATTGTGCCATTTTTAGTACCGAGAATCCGATCGTCGCTACAGAAAATGTACATCCTGTAGATCCTGATCAACATAACTCCAATCCATGAACACCGTTTTTACTCCCTTCGAAAAAATGGTGATGGCGCGTTTAATCGAAGCGGCTAAAACCCGAAAAGGCTATACGCTTCCCAATCCTGTGACAGCGGCTGCTGTTGTTAAAAATGGAAAAGTGATTAGCGAAGGGATTCATCAAAAATCGGGTGAGCCTCATGCAGAATCTATTGCGTTAGATCGTTGTGGGATTGCTGCGCAAGGGGCTACGCTCTATATCACTCTTGAGCCCTGTACTCATTGGGGAAAACAACCGCCTTGTGCCAATCGGATTATAGAAAGAGGTATCACGAAAGTGGTCTACGCGATCGATGATCCCAATCCCAAGGTCAGAGAAAAATCGGCCAAAGAATTTTTTTCTGCTGCAGGTATAGAAGTGGCGAGTGGTCTTCTTCAAGAAGAAGCCCTTTTACTTAACGCCGGATTTTTTAAAACGCATCTTCTCAAACAGCCCTTTGTAACGCTAAAAGCAGGGATGAGTATTGACGGAAAAATCGCACTTTCAAATGGACAAAGCAAATATATTACATCTGTAGAATCTCGGAAAAAAGTCCACCAACTTCGCAGAGAAAATCAGGCCTTATTAATTGGTATTGGAACAGTCTTGGCTGATAATCCTCTCTTAAATTGTAGAGATGATGACGGCCCTGATTTAGAAAGAGAACGCACCATTTTAATTTTGGATCCAGAAGCAAGATTACCAGAGTCGTCGGCGCTCTTTAAAGCCAATCCTGGCGTCACGATTATTTTGCTAACCGCCAAAAAAACGGCCCTTCCAGAGGCTCTAAAAAAACTCGTAACGCACTGGCCATTTGATGTGAATTCTGAAGGAAAAATCACGTGGCCAGATATTCTGCATAACTGTTATGAAGCGGGTATACAAGATATCTTGATAGAAGGTGGCCCTGGCGTGTATAGCTCTGCACTCGATCAGCATGCTGTAGATAAAGTGATTTTTTTCTTAGCTCCCAAATTGTTTGGTGGTGAAAATGACCGATCTGTATTTGCTACAAAAGGAGTTAATACATTAGCCGATGTTTCGGAAATTCGGGATATGCAAATGGAAAGGATAGGCCCTGATATCCAAATCACCGGCTATTTAAGACACCCCAAACAGTGGTTACCCCATTAAAGGAGATACATATGAATATACTTACAGAAATAAATTTACCCACTCTCAAACTTTTCCGAAAGGGTAAAGTGCGCAATGTCTATGACTTGGATAAGCACTTACTTATTGTTGCTTCTGATCGCATCTCCGCTTTTGATGTCATTATGCCCAATGGTATTCCAGAAAAAGGTAAAATTCTTACGCGCGTTTCTCAATTTTGGTTCGATAAAATTGGACCCCGCTACGATCACCATTTAATTAGCACAAACGTAGACGACTTTCCAGCCGAAACACAACCCTATAAGGAAATCTTGCATGGGCGGTCTATGTTTGTCAGAAAAACCGATTTAATCGAAGTAGAGTGTGTTGTCAGAGGGTATCTGATTGGGACCGGTTGGAAAGAATATCAACAATCCGGCACTGTCTGCGGAATTGCACTGCCAGCCAACTTGCGTATGGCAGATAAACTTCCCGAGCCTATTTTTACACCTGCCTACAAAGCGATGGATGGTGGACACGATGAAAATATTTCATTCGAAAAAATGCAAAGCCTCATTGGGGCCGAACTTTCAGAAAACTTAAGAAAAATAAGTTTAGACCTCTACGCATTAGGACGAGACTATGCAGAAACACGTGGCATTATTTTGGCAGACACTAAATTTGAATTCGGACGCATTGGTGATCAACTTATTCTGATCGACGAAGTTCTTACGCCAGATTCCTCGCGCTACTGGCCGAAAGCTGAATACCAGCCAGGAAGCTCTCCTCCTAGTTTTGACAAGCAAATCGTAAGAGATTATCTGGAGTCCACACCATGGAACAAACACTATCCTGGGCCAGTACTGCCAGAGGATATTGTGAAAAAAGCATCAGAAAAGTATTTGGAGTTGGAACGGATATTGGTAGGGTGACCCTCACTATTTCATACATATTGATAAGTTGACTTGCTATTCTGTACAGAATAATGCAAGTTTACCTTCAAATGGATATTATCAAACAAGAGATAGAAGCAAGCTTATTACGATTGGCCGAACAGTATCCTGTTGTTACCATAACAAGTCCTAGGCAATCGGGTAAAATAACGCTGTACAAACGGGTTTTTTACGAAAATTTACTGAGGGGCCATTTTTGATGAAATTCAAAGGGCACCAACCTTACTGTCCTATATTCAAACAAAGGTAATTTCTCAATCCTTGGCAAGGCGCACCGCCTTATTCACACCGCTCCCTTTTTCCACATCGGAATTGCCAGAAAATTCCTTAGGGAAAAATCTGGAATCCATAAAGAATCTCTAAACCCTACCGAGGCAATAGCGTTTTATACGTCAACCTATCTTGAGCGAGATATAAGAGAACTTATTAATGTAAAGAATCTTTTTACATTTGGTCGTTTTTTAAGAGCCTGTGCAAGCTGAACAGGGCAGGTATTAAATATACAAAGCTTATCCAATGAGTGTGCTATTTCATTTTCTACGGCAAAACAATGATTCTCTGTTCTAGAAACCAGTTATATTCTGACAAGGCTTTATCCCCATCATTTAAATCTCAATAAACGGCTGACGAAATCTCCGAAACTGCATTTTCTTGATTCAGGACTGGCGTGTTATTTACTTGGTATTACTTCAGCTGAGCAACTCCATAATCACTCTTTGAAGGGGAATATTTTTGAATCGTTTGTCGTAGTAGATCTTTTGAAGCACCATTATAATCAGGCGAGTCAGCCCAGATTTTCATTTTTTTGGTGAAAACAATAATCATGAAATTGATTTGTTAATGGAGGAAGGAACGCGTCTACTGCCTATTGAAATCAAATCTTCAGAAACAGTTTCGAAAAATTTGATCAAGAATCTAGACTGGTACCAGAAATACAACCCTAGCGTGCAAGAAAGCTATTTGATTTATGCAGGTAATCTCGAAAAAAATGAATAATACCCAAGTTTTTCTTTATCTTAATAGCAAACAGATCTTAAACTAATGTTTCTAAAATTAAATTAAATGGTCGGGGCGAGAGGACTTGAACCTCCGACCCCCAGTTCCCAAAACTGGTGCGCTACCAGGCTGCGCTACGCCCCGACATAAAAGAAGGACTTAGTTTATACTGATTCCGTACAAAAGCGCAAGATCATCTCTTTGGCGGCTGAGAGGGCGTGGTGCCGATGACTAATTTTGTTCTTTTCTTCTGGGTCCAATTCTGCGGCTGTAATTTCTAGTCCGGCTGGAATAAAAATAGGGTCATAGCCGAACCCTTTTGTACCTTTTAAGACATATCCGATTTGACCATGCCAATGGCCTTCTGCAACTTCAACCTGCCCTGAAGGAAATTTAATGGCAATCGCACAGGTGTAATGTGCGTTTCGGTTTTGTGCCGTTCCTAATTCTTTTAATAGTAAGTCGCATTGTTCGGCATTTGTTAAGTTTCCGCCACCATAACGGGCTGAATAAATACCTGGTCGCCCGTCTAAGGCATCAACCGAAAGACCGGAATCGTCTGATAGATAGATCACGTTTGGAAGCGTTGGAAGATCGGCTACTTTTTTTATGGCATTTTCGATAAATGTGTTGCCATCTTCAATAACTTCTGGGAAAGTTCCCAATACGTCTTGGATTGAACAGGCTGTGCGTAGATCACTTGAAACCAGGGCCATAATTTCTTTTATTTTTCCTGCATTTCCGGAAGCGACTGCCACTTTAATCATGATTCACCCGTCTTACAGAAATGACATCTGAAATACTGTTTAGAGCGGTCATTATACGCTTTAGATAGGCGAGATCCGGAATGTCTAATACGATCGTGGCACTCATGCCGCCTCCGTTTGGAGATAAAGCGGTTTCTACTTTGCGAATGGCTGCTTTGCGGTCTGCAATTTTTTGCAAGATATCTTGCAAAATCCCGGTTCGGTCAAACCCTTCTACAGACAATGTAACAGGATAGAGTATTTTCTTTCTGGGATCCCAAGAGACTTCGATAATACGCGATTTGGTGGTCTCATCAATGCTGTAACGCATATGCCGACAATCTTTGCGATGGACTGAAATGCCTGATCCTAGTGTGATAAAGCCCATAATGTCGTCACCAGGAAGAGGATGACAGCATTTTGCAATGCGTACGCTAATATGTTCTTCACCCAAGACCCGAATACCCAAGTCATCCGAATCAGATTTACTTGATTTTGAACTAAGCGGAATATCATGTTTCAGTGCAGACGATTCACCTTCTGGATGACGTAATTTGTTTAAGAATGTGATGACTTCACGCGCTTGGACATCACCATGCGCAATATGTAAGAAGAGGTCTTCATAACGCTCTATTGCAAAATGAGATTTTAATTTGTCTAGATAATTAGCAGTAAGTGTTTCTTTGGGAGAATAGCCTGCAAGAATCAATGCTTTCTCAAGTTTTTTGCGACCTAGTTGTAAATTTTCTGTGGTGGCTTGACGCCGAAACCATTGCTTAATACGATTTTTAGACTGGGATGTTTTTGCAAAATCTAGCCAATCTAATTTGGGATGGCCTTGCTTGGTGGTTAAAATTTCTACTCTATCTCCGCTTCGCAATACCTGATCCAACGTCGTGATGGCACCATTTATTTTGGCACCAACGCAACAATGTCCTACTTCTGTGTGAATACGATAGGCAAAATCAATCGGAGTAGCGCCTTTGGGCAGCGTGTACAAATCCCCGAGTGGCGTAAAGACGAATACCTCATCAATAAATAAATCTAATTTTAATTCTTGTAAAAAATCACGCGGGGCTTTGACGTCTTGTTGTAAATCGATAATTTCTCTAAGCCATGAAAAATCACCTTGTTGTTTACCCCGTTGCGGGGCACCTCCTTTGTACTGCCAATGCGCTGCGATACCATTCTCTGCAACTTGATGCATCTCCATTGTCCGTATCTGTGCCTCAACAGGGTTGCCTTCAGGCCCAATCACGGTCGTATGCAGAGATTGATACATGTTGGATTTAGGTACTGCAATATAATCCTTAATGCGTCCGCTAATGGGCTTATATGCTGAGTGAATAATGCCGAGCACTTGATAACAATCACCCACGGTATTGACCATGATACGAACGCCCAGCGTGTCATACAGATCTTCGAAGGCAATATGCTGTTTCTTAAGTTTTTGATAAATACTGTAAAAGTGTTTGGGACGCCCGGAAATTTTAACTGGGATTTTCAGGTCATCGCATAAGGTCTGCATATGGTTGATGAAGCCCAGTAAATATTGCTCGCGTGTACTTCGATGTGAGGCAACGAGGCGTTTGATTTCTTGAAATTCGTTGGGCTCTAAATAGAAGAAACAGAGGTCTTCTAGCTCCCACTTTAATGACCAAATTCCCATGCGATGTGCCAGAGGCGCAAAAATTTCGCGCGTCTCAATTGCAATGCGTTCCTGCTTGTGTTGCGGTAAAGATTTTAACGTTCGCATATTATGTAAACGATCTGCTAATTTAATAATAACGACGCGCACATCGTTGGCCATTGCGAGAAAAAGCTTGCGAAAATTCTCAGCCTGTTGTTCTTCTTTAGACCCAAAATAAATTTTTCCTAGCTTGGTTACCCCACTGACCAATTGGCATACATCGGCACCAAATTCTTTGGTGAGCCCCTTTTGGTCGACAACCGTATCTTCTATCGTATCGTGCAAAAGACCTGCACAAATCGTGGCAACATCTTGCCGTAATTCCGCCAAAATACTCGCGACAAGTACGGGATGCGTAATATATGGAATTCCCGAATGTCGTGACTGATCTTGATGTGCGACTTCTGCAAAAACATAAGCACGTTCAATCGTTTTGAGATCTTCTGGAGAAAGATACACCGTACATTTTTCAATTAGAGAGGCGAGACTGCCTTCTGTAGACTGTTCAAGGGTCATTTAATATCCACCAACACAAGTTGTGGGCTTTCCCGACCAAGCCACGTATTAATTTCGAGCGAAAAAGCCAGCTCTACTTGCGGGTTATATAACAATTGCAACTTATCATGAAGCCCAAAACCAATGGCATCTATTACTACGGATCTAGCTTCGTCCGTGAATGTTACTTTCAAGTGTTTTCCGTTACCTACTGTCTTAAAATCAATGGCCTTTAGAGATTGGGTATAAAAAAGAGGTACCGGGTTTTCTGCGCCATAAGGCTCTAGAGTTTGTAATGATGTTGCGAGTGAAAGCGTTAACTGTTTTGGATCTAGCTCACATTCCAAATCTAAAACGGGCATTAAATCTGCTTGAGAGACTTTCTCGGCAGCCACCGAAATAAGATGTGCTTTGAAGGCTTCTATTTTATCAGGGGTGAGGCTAAATCCGGCCGCCGCTTTATGGCCACCAAAGGATGAAAAAAATGGCTGGCATTCTTTCAAGATTTCATAAATATTCACGTCGCCAATACTTCTTGCAGACCCACGTGCAAGGCCGTCTTCAACCGAAATAATCACAGCCGGACGCGAATAGGTTTCAACAATGCGAGACGCGATAATGCCAATAATTCCAGGATGCCACCCTTCGGCATGTAAAACAATGACGCGATGGTCTGCAAGCCCCGGAATTTGCTCGGCTTGTTGTAGGGCTTCTGTTAATAATTGGTCGCAATAAAATCGGCGATCTTCGTTTAATTGTTGCAACATAGTGGCCAGTCGAAGCGCTTCCGTTTCGTCTTCTGTCATCATTAATTCCACACAAATCTTAGCGTCACCCAAGCGACCGGCTGCGTTTAGGCGAGGTGCGATTGTAAAACCAATATCCCGAGGAGATACAGTCTTGTGTGTAAATTTGGCCACTTCTAGTAACACCCTAATGCCCACCCGTTTTCGTGCAGACAAACTTGTTAAACCAAGCAAAGTGAGTCGACGGTTTTCTTGTACTAACGGCGCGACATCAGCCACTGTTCCCAATGCCACCAAATCCAAATGCCGATCTGGCGTCACATCCAACTTAAAATACTGGCAATAAAATTCCCAAAATTTATACACAATGCCGGCAGTACAAAGTCCTGATAGGGCGTGGTCTTCGGCAAGAAATTTAGGGTTTAAAATAGCATCCGCACTGGGCTGACGATCTGGCACGGTATGGTGATCTAGGATCAACACTTTGCAATCTGTATCGGCTTTTAACAGGTCTATTTCTTTTGCATTACTAATGCCGCAATCCAATGTGATGAGTAACTTGGCACCTTCTTGACGCACCATTTCTAGCGCCCGTTTGGACAAGCCGTAGCCATCTAAAAACCGATTCGGAATCATAAAATGAACACGTGCGCCCAATGTTCGAAGCATCGAAGTCATAATCGCAGTCGATGTCATGCCATCTACGTCGTAATCCCCATAGACAAAAATTAAAATCTGGTTTTCAATCGCCTCTTGTACCAATTTAGAGGCTGCAATTAATACGTCTTCAGGAAAGTTGGGACTGCCTAAACTTTCAGGCTGCAAAAACGAGGTCGCTTGATCCAAAGACCGAATGCCCCGATTCAATAACAATTGGGCAATCACAGGATCAAGCGTTAAATGATGACTTATTTTTTCAGATAAAGCAGATTGAGACGGATACAAATGCCAACGTTTTTGGCGAAGTTCCATTTACTCAGGGCGAACCAAAAACATCGGTTGGCCAAATTCAACTGCATTCCCAGAACTCACACATATTTTTTCAACAACACCCGATTGATCGGCTTCAATTTCATTAAAGAGTTTCATCGCCTCAATAATACAAATTACCTGCCCTTCTTTAATCCGATCTCCCACTTTTACATATTGGGGTGCATCAGGACTTGGAGAGCCATAAAATGTGCCTACCATTTGTGCTTTTATCGGCGTAAGATGTGCATTGCTATCCACAGGCTCCGCTTCAACCGGTGCCAGTGCAGGTGCTACAGGTGCATGATGAATCGCATGCGTTTGGTACTGATGTGGAAATGGCGCATGCCCTAATTCTTTTTTAATTTCAATCTTAGTGCCATCAGAATCAATCGATAAATGGGAAATATTGGCTTCTTCAACAAGTTGAACCAAACGCTTAATTTCTTTTAAGTCCATACAAAATCCTTTTTGTTTTTAAGAGAAAATCACGCAAAATAATGATGTGCAATCATAGACTAACTTGTCACAAAAAGTAAAGAACTGCTACCATAAACCTACGATGAACATCATTCATATTCCCGCACAATCGGCTCACTTACAACCTGTGATTTCTAGCATACCAGGCGATAAATCTATCTCTCATCGTTCTGTTATTTTTGGTTCGTTAGCAGATGGTAGTAGCACGTTTAAAAATGTTTTGTTTTCCGAAGATTGCGTTAATACGATTCGTATTTTTCAAGCATTAGGCGTCACGATACACACTGACCCAGATGCACAAGAAATGACTATAAATGGAGTCGGTCTCCACGGCTTAAAAAGCCCGGCAGAAACACTAGACGTCGGCAATTCTGGCACGGGTATTCGGCTTATTTCAGGTGTCTTAGCGGGACAGTCTTTTGCAACAGAAATTACAGGTGACCACTCCATACAAAAACGCCCGATGAAGCGCATCGTTGATCCGCTCTCGCAAATGGGTGCAACACTTACGGGCTCTGGCACAACAGACACCTATCCTCCTCTAAAAATCCAAGGGAAAACACCGCTAGATGCTATCCACTACCACTCTCCCGTAGCCAGTGCCCAAGTGAAATCTGCTGTTCTCTTGGCCGGCCTCTACGCCAATGGCCCGGTCACCGTCACAGAACCCAGCCAGTCCCGTGATCACACCGAACGCATGATGAAAGCGTATGGCGTTTCTATAGATGGGACGACGATGCAACCTCCACAAAAACTAACCCCTCCTTCCACGGAGCCACTTTGGATTCCGTCCGATTTTTCATCCGCCGCTTTTTTTATTGTTCTGGCACTTTTGGTTCCTAATACAGATCTTACACTTACGGGCATTGGACTTAATCCAACCCGCGCGACACTCATCGATATTCTTAAAGAAATGGGCGGAAACATCACGGTTACCCCCACAAAAAACAATACGCTCGAACCTTATGGTGATATTCGCATCAAAACCTCAAGGCTTCACAACATCACTGTCCCTGAAAATGTTATTCCTTTTATTATTGATGAAATTCCAATTCTTGCTGTAGCCGGACTTTTTGCGACTGGGACTTTGGTTGTGAGAGGGGCGAAAGAACTGAGAGTAAAAGAGTCCGATCGGATTCATGGCATTATCGATTTGGCCATGTCGATTGGGGGAAATATTGTTGAATTGGAAGATGGGTTTGATTTGACTGGGGTGAGACGGCCGTTGGATTTTTCGCTTCATAGTAAAGGGGATCACCGGTTAGCGATGTCTGGGATTATTGCGGCATTAGCTGGGAAAGTGGATGCGACTATTTTGGATTGCGAGTGTATTAATACCTCGTTTCCGAATTTCTTGGAGATTTTGAGAGAGCAGGAAATTGTGGTTGGGTTGGATGAGACGCGGTAGGCATCCCAGAAAATAAGAATGAGCTTTTTAAAGAGAGGCTTCAATTACTTTTAAATATTTCTCTAAAAATACTTTGTTGCTTTTTTCATCTCTTAAACCTTCCTCAATTGCTTCTTTTGCAAGATTGATATATTTGAATTTAGATTGATCTGTTTTGAGAGTTCTTAACTTTTCTAGGCTTCCTTTCGCAAGATTGATATAAACTTCGGTATGGAAAGTTTTTAAAGAAGATTCGAGCAGATTTTTAAGAAAAGAAATAGTTTCATCTGTCAGAACTTGCATTTGGCTATTAATTATTTCTAAAAAATTTTCTTGAGCAAGATTCATTCTTGATTCAGCTATTTCTTTTTTTTTGCTAGTCAGCGCAATGTCGATAGATTCACCTATGATCTGAGCAGATCTCACAAGCTGCCCATGCTGAAAATTTCTTTTATATAATTGAGAAATTACTTTAGCAACCTGTTTATGGTCTTGTTTCGTTTTTGCATATTCTCGAACTAAAGTATTGAGGGCTTCAACTTCTTTTTTATTCGATGAGCTTATAAAAATCATCCCCATGCCTATTGCTAGAATAGTAAATATGATTAGTCCAATTGCACCAAACAATTGATATAGCAAAATAAAAGGAATAGATAAAATTATCAATAATCCTAAAACAATATTTTGTTTTTTTGCCATAAGACTGATTATGGCAGCCAAAAAGGTAGCCCCGTAAAGAAAGACACCCAACCCCCTAAAGGCAGGTCTGTCCGGTCTTTTTTTAATACTCATCCCCTTCTCTCTCCGAAAGAAGGGGAGAATATATACGCTATTATCAAGTTCCCATGGATAAAAAAGTAGCTTAGAAGTACAAAAGCCTCCCTCTTTGTTTACAGAGAGGGAGGTTTGGAGGGTGAGTATTACGTACAGCCCAAAAGATTGGGTGTCTATAAATCGAATGGCTTGAGTTTTATGCTTAATCTCTACAGAGATTTTTCTTTGAAGACCGGACAGGCCTACCCTAAAGGGGGCGACTAATTCACATCAGAATTCATGCGCCCCCTTTAGGGGGTTGGGGGGCTTCTCTAAAGAAAAAACATCAAAGGGTAAGGACAAGTTTCAGGAAGTACCTGTAAAGATCTTAAGATTTAAAGTGGCAAAAAAGAAGATTTAAACTATCACCCGCTGAGGTGAGCGTTGTCTAATACTTTTTTCGCGACCTCTTCCCAATCCACTTCATCCAAGCCCATAGAAATAAAATCATGCAATGCATTGCCTGGTTTGACAACTGCGTCTCGGAATTTTTCGTGAAATTGATGGAGGCTTTCGGATAACAATACCGTCGCTTGTTCGGTATTTTGGCAGGATTTTTCTAGACATTCTGCGGCAACTGTTGCCCAGTGTTGTTGTGAATAGTCTTGGTGGTTTAACCAGTAGATAATGCGTTGTGTTTGAGAGTTCATTTTTTTTAAGTGCTCTTTCTAACCGCATCAAACATACTTTCTAGCGTTGTTTCTGCGGAAAGATATACTTTTCCTGCAAACTTTTCTTGCAGCGCCGTTTGGGTAATAATGCCGATACAGACAGGTTTTATTTTTTGATTTTGATAGAGATTGGAGGCGAAAAAATGTGTGACGGTGGAGGCGCTGGTAAAGAAAACCCAGTCGCCGTCTCTGATGTCTATAGATTGTGGAAGTGTTGTGGGAATAGTTGTGTAAAGTTCGAATCTTGTTACGGTGGCCCCACGGTTTTGGAGTTCGGTTTCTAAGACATCTCGCGATCCAGAGGCCGTGAGTAATAGAATGTTTTTTTTATGTAGATCGATATCAAAAAGATCTAGGATATCGTCCGATGTTTTGGTTTTGTTTGGCGTTTTGTCAGCGATTAGACCTATGTCCGCTAGAGCTTCTTCTGTTTTTGGGCCAATGGCTATGATGATTTTCTTTGTTGTAATACGAGTGTCTTGGCGATGCTTGAAAAGCCATTTTTTAAATTCGACAACGCCGTTTGCACTTGTAAAAATGAGGGTATCTGCAGCTTGAAGTTTGGATAGTGGGAACGCGTTGTTCTCTTGGGTATTGGGTTGGATTTTTAGAAGGGGTATTGCGATGATTTCTGCACCAAGATCGGTTCCCATTTCTATGGTTTTTTCGGATTGTTCTTGGGTTCGCAAAAGAATGATGCGTTGGCCGAAGAGGGCAAGCCTGTCTCTCCAATTTAATTCTTGGGCGAGTTTCGCGACGGGACCGACGACTAAAATAGCGGGAGGAGTGATGGCATTTTGATCACGTAATTCCGGGAGATTTTTGAGTGTGCCAATGAGTGTTTTTTGATCGGCAGTGGTGCCCCTGTAAAGAAGTGCGGCTGGTGTATTTTCTGTAAATTTGGCGTGCGTACTGAGACGCTTACAGAGATCCGCAAGTGGCGTCATGGGCATGAGAAAGACGAGTGTTTCTGCGTCAGGAATATGAATGTCGTTGAGGGTTTCACCTTCTTTGGAACTGGCGGTAATAATGGCGACAGATTTGGCGTAGTCGCGGTGGGTGACAGGGATGCCTGCGTAGGCGGGAACTGCGAGAGCTGAGGTCACGCCTGGTATGAGTCGGTATGGGATGTTGTGCGCTTTGAGAAATGACATTTCTTCGCCACTACGACCAAAGAGACAGGGATCACCGCCTTTAAGTCTGAGAACGTTATTTCCGGCCTCTGCATACTCTTTCATGAGTTGGTTGATTTCGTCTTGTTTTTTGCTGTGGTAGCCTTTTCGTTTTCCGACGCAAATGACGAGGGCGTCTGGCTTGGCGTCATTTAGGAGATTGGGATGGACGAGGTAGTCGTATAAAATGACGTCGGCTTTTTGAATGGCACGCTTGGCCTTTAGGGTGATGAGATCAGGATCCCCTGGACCCGCACCCGCTAGTGTGACGTATCCGCTAGGAATTTTTTGCATACTTGAACTGCCTTTTCGAGTGATTGCCATCTGGTTTCTGGAGAGATGTCTATGGTGTGTGTGATATGTTTTGTTAACGTATGATCCGAGATAAAAATTGTCATCTGATTTTGGGTAGAATAAACGCCAAGGGGAATGCGACAATCAAAGCCTAGCGCTTGTAAAAGTGCAAATTCGGTTTCTGCAATAAACGTTTGTGCTGGATCTGAAATAGTCTGGCAGCGCTTGAGATTTATCGTGTCGTTTTTTCTGGTTTCTAGGGTGATGACACCTTGTCCTGGCGCGGGGTAAAACGTTTTGGGAGAGAGTCTTTCTTGGATGTGATGAGTGAGATTTAATCGGATGAGACCAGCTTCGGATAAGATGACGGCGTCAATACTACCTGGCTTTATTTTGTTAATTCTAGTTTCGACGTTTCCTCGAATATCTACAAAGTTTAGATCTGGTCGCTGTAATTTGAGAAGTGCACGGCGTCTGAGACTACTTGTGGCTACTGTGGCATTTTTTGGGAGAGATTTTAGAGTGCCCCCTACGATGGCATCGGCGTTGCTTTCTGCCTTTAGAAATCCAGCTAAGCAAAGTGTTGATTCTAGATGCGTCGTAACATCTTTTAGAGAATGGACGGCGATATCGACCTCTCCTTTACTGAGGGCACGTTCGATCGCTTTGATAAAAACCCCTTTGCCCCCTATTTCTGAGAGAGTGCTTTTTTTATCTTGATCCCCTTCTGTTTTGATGGGACAAATTTCAATGCGTATTTCTGTGTCTTGTTTTTCTAGGGCAGCTTTAACGGTATGCGCTTGGGCAAGTGCGAGTGCAGATCCGCGGGTGCCTAGGCGGATTGTTTTTGACATGCGTTTTCTTTGTACTCGTGCCATTTGCAAAGTTTGGCTTTTTCTTCGTCTAAAATAATTGCAATTTTATCAAGCGCTTTTTTTCTTTTGTGAATGGTTTTATCTGCAATTTCTTGGAGATTGTACAGTGATAATAATTGGGTGCCCGTATTTTCTGAAACGTTGGGATTGACGTTTCGGGGCACGCCTAAATCTACGACCATCTCTGGGGTTTTGGCTGTTTTGTCGAGAAGATACTGTTCACTTCCAGTTGCCATGATCACAATGTCAACGGTATTAAGTTGAGACACCCATTGTTCATAGGGAATAATATGGATGCCATATTTTTTGGAAATACGATTGAGTTTGTCTTCACCTCTATTCGAAATAGATAATTTTGTATGCCCTAGTGCAGCTAATTTTTTAATAGCCCGTAATGCCATGGTGCCTGCGCCCACAATAAGAATGTGTTTGTCTTTAAAGTCTTTTATATGACTTTTTATTCCTTCGATTGCAATGGAGCTTATCGAATATGCACCTTTGGAAATATCGGTTTCGTGACGGACACGTTTTCCTGTTGCAATAGCGGTTTGAAAAAGTTTGTTAAACGTTGCCCCCGTAAATCCATGTTGATGACTGATGTCATAGGCGGCTTTTACTTGCCCTAAAATTTCGGTTTCTCCAAATACCATGGATTTTAAGCCAGAGACGACATCAAATAAATGGTTTAAAACATCATGCGGGTCATTGTGTTCTGAGAAGATTGTTTCTAATTCTTTTGGATCGAGTCCGCGGAAATTGGATATCGCGATTTTTATTTCACGAGCAGCTTCTTCAAGCGTATTGGAAACAAAGTAAATTTCAACCCGATTACACGTAGAAAGCATGACGATTTCTTTAATGCTTTCGCTAGGCTTTAGCGTCTCTAAAAGATGCGCGATATGGTCCTTGCTTAGATATATTTTTTCTAAGTTCGCCAGGGAGGTGTGCTGATAATCTGCTGAGAGGAGTCCAAATTTCATTGATGCTTTACTTATTTTTTAACGAGATGGGTTTTGGTTTCTTTAATTTTTTGTAGGGCTACGGCGATTGCTTTTTGTAATTGGGGGTCTTTGTCATAGGAATACGTGTAGTTTGGTTTTTCTGCTGCTTTGATTGTTGCCGTGGGAATATCCGCTTGTACATCTACGGTAATCCCTTTTTCGGTAATATCGATTCCGTTAGGGGTAAGATATTTTTGTATGGTGAGTAAAACCGCAGAGTGGTCTTCTAAATCAATAATTTTTTGTACTGATGCTTTGCCAAAAGTGTGTTTACCGACAATGATGCCACGATGGTTATCTTTAACTGCTCCGGCTAAAATTTCGGATGCGGATGCAGATCCTTCGTTGACTAGCATAATGAGTGGGCCAGTAGCATATTGGGGCGTCCCTGAAACGGACTGTGTTTGACGATGTTTATCCCGATCTACCGTGTGAACAATTACGACATTCTCCATAAATAAACCGCCAATACCAATTGCGTTTTTGAGGAGACCTCCGCCATTGTTACGCAAATCTACAATAAGTGCGTCTATGTTTTTTTTGTGTAAGTTTTGAATGGCCACTTGCATTTCACGCGTCGCGTATTGGTTTTCAAAGGTAGTGAGTCGAATATATCCCACTCGGCCTTCTTTACGTTGAAAGACTTCTTGTTTATCGACAGCCGTTGTCCGAATGGTGTCCCTCAGAATGGTGACTTTGAATATTTTTTTCTGATCGGCGCGTTTAATTTCTAATACTACCGGTGTGCCTTTTGCGCCCCGAATTAAACTTACAGTTTCTTCAAGCCCCATGCCATCGGTTGCTTTTCCGTCTACCGATACGATGAGATCGAGACTTTTGAGACCTGCTTTTTCAGCGGGGGTTCCGGGAATGGGTGCAATAACAGCCAGGTGATTTTTATGCATGCCAATTTGTATGCCAATGCCGAAGAATTCTCCCTTTAGTCGGTCTTGCATTTGCTCGAAGCCTTTGGGGTCAATAAAGCGGGTATAGGGGTCATTAAGAGAGGCCAATAGACCTTTGATTGCACCATATTCTAATTGCTTATCGGTGACATCTTTTTTAACAAAGTCTGATTTGACATAGCCTTTGACTGTTTCTAGAAGGTCCGAACTTTTTGCCTCAGTTTTGAGTGGAATAAAGGGGATGCTTGCTATAGCCAAAAATCCGATGATGCCCATGATCATGAGCAGGTGTTTATTAGAAAAAAAACTTTTCATTAGTGGGTACCTTTCTTACTACAAGGGTTACAGTTTAGCAAATAAGGTTAATATTCGTGAAGCTTATCTTCGTATGTATCGCATCGGGTCAACAGGGACCCCATTTTCCCGGACTTCAAAGTGTAAGTGAGGGCCGGTGCTATATCCGGTAGACCCTACCCATCCGATCTCTGAACCCTGTTTAACCAATTGCCCTTCATGCACCAAAATTCGAGATTGGTGTGCGTAAACAGTCGCAAATCGTCGTCCATCTTTTCTAAGACCGTGGTCAATTACGGTAACTTTTCCATAGCCTCTGTATTGCGGTTTTTCACCCGCTACAATAACGATACCCGTATCAGCAGCGCGAATTCTACAGCCACTTGGTGCGGCAAAATCGAGGCCGTTATGCTTGATTCTTCGTTTAAATATCGGGTGCATTCTGGTGCCAAATGGAGACGATATCCATCCATCCACAGGTCTTACAAATGAGCCTGAACCATAAAACTGCGTATTGCCTTTGGAGCCTTTCAAGATAAACGAGGTCAACTCTTGTGACGACTCTTCGAGCTCTCGATTTTGTTGTTCGATGTGTCTAATTTGCGCTTCTAACGAAATGAGCTCGTTTCGTTTTTCTACTTCTTGTTGCGAAATTTGTGTTTCTTTTTTGGCGATTTGATCTTTGAGTACAGAAATTTGCTTTGTCTGACTTTCTAAAACTGTTTTTTGTTTACTGAGTTGGTTTTGCTCTGTTCTCATGTCTGTAATCAAGCCCACATCAGCACGTAATAATTTGTTAAAAAAATATTCAGATTCCATGGCAGACAATAAATCTGGAGACGAGAATAAAAAGTCCATAAATCCGAGATTTTTATTTTTATGAATCTGCCGCATTCTTTCTTCAAATCGAGATTGTTTATCTACAAAATTATGCGCAACAACCGTTAGCTTTTCTTGTGTTTTTTCTTTTTTAACTTGGGTCACTTGTAAATCATTTTTGGCTTTTTTAAGTTGGTACGTTGTGTATTTCAATTGACGTGAAAGCGCCCCTAACTTAACACGGGTTTCTTTTCGTTCTTTAAGTTTTTCGCCAATCACTTTTTTATTTTTTTCGATTTTTGAATTGATAACATCTAATTTTTCTTTGGCCTCTTCATCGTCTTTTTCTGCAAATGCAGGGACTATCCAAATGCTTGCGAGAAGAAGCGCTAGGATACCGAGACTTAATTTATTTATTTTCATGTTCTTAATTAGCTCATTTTGATAGATTTTTTATTTCTTTATTACGTTTTTTTCTCTGGAAACTGACGGCAAAACGGTGGGATTCATCTCTGACTTGCTGAAGCAGGTGCAAAATGGGATCGCACTTTTCTAATTTTATCGTATTCGGAGAGTTCGGGGAATAAACTTCTTCATCTTTCTTTGCCAATGAGAGCAAATCAACTGTTTCTTCGAGACCTAATTTCTGCTGGGCTTTTATGGCAAAGTTCAGTTGGGCTTTTCCGCCATCAATAAGCATGAGTTTTGGCATCGGGGCTTTATATTCTACTGCGCTTTTTAATCGGCGATACACCACTTCATAAATGGACTTGGGATCGTTACTTTTTCCTGATACCGTTGCGATGTCGTAACGTCGATATCCTGATTTATCGGGTTTCCCGTCTTTAAAATAAACTGCAGATGCAACTATATCTGTTCCTTGTAAATGTGAAATATCGACCCCGACGATTTCTGTTGGAAGATTTTTCAACTCGAAACAACTTTGCATTTTTTTCAGGAGACCTGGCATTGATAATTTGTCTGGTTTTTTTTCTAGCTTGAGTCTTTCAATCGCTATTTTTGCATTTTTTTGAGCGAGTTCTAGCAATTGTTTTTTATCACCTCTTTGCGGAAGATGCAGTTTTTGTTTTAGAAGATTTCCTGTTTGTGCTTGCACGTCTTGTATGGTCTGAAACATGCTTTCATCGCATAAAATTTCATCTGGCAACTCGCCTAAACTATCGACGCCTTCTAGGAACGCATCTTGTAAAAATTTAGCCCTATCTTCTTCTAGTAAGTCTATTTCATAAAGACCTCTTTGAAAGAGAAGTGTTCCGGCAACAATAGTCTGTACCATTACGTAGGTGTACGGAGCTGCGTGATAGGAAACCCAGAGTTGGATGTTGGCCGTTTCTTCTGGCATGACCATGCGATTGGCTACGAGGGCTTCTATTTTTTGAATGCGATCTCGAAGCTTCGCTGCTTTTTCATAGTCTTGTGCTTTAGCGTGCTGTTGCATTTCTTTTCTAAGTTGAATTAACAGGGTTTTATTTTGTCCCCTTAGAAAAAGACTTAGTTCTTGGATGACACGATCATAGTCTGGCTTTATGTCTTTATAGATACAGGGGCCAAGACATCTACCAATGTCGAGATTGATGCATTTTTTTTCTAGTTTATTGAGACTGATTGATTGTTTGCAATCACGTATGGGGAAGAGATCATTGAGAAAACGCTGGAGGGTTTTGGTGGAACCGATAGACGCGTAGGGACCAAAATAGGTCGCCTGGTCTTTGTATTTTTGGCGTGTCACACTCACTTTTGGGAAGGGTTCTTGTGTAGAGATTTTGATATAGGGATAACTTTTGTCGTCTTTAAGCGAAATATTGTAACGTGGCTTAAAGGCTTTGATGAGTTTGTTTTCTAGAATGAGGGCTTGGTTTTCGGAGTTTGTAACTAGAATTTCGATGGATTTAATGTGTGTGACAAGAAGTGTGGTTTTGAGATCTTTTTGTGTATTAGAAAAATATGAGCTTACGCGTTTTTTGATATTTTTTGCTTTGCCGACATAGAGGATTTTACCGGCTGTATCGAGCATCTTATAGACTCCCGGATGGCTTGGAAGTCTATTGAGATGTTCTTTTGTAGGGAGAAGTATGTCCGCTGTATTAAGCGTCCTTTGCAACTTCCTTTTCTTCTTTGACCACTTTTACAGTGATCGCTATTTGTACTTCAGGATGCAAAATAATTTTTACTGGAAACTCGCCAAGCTCTTTGATAGGTGCAGAAAGCTCTAACAATCTTGCTGCCACTTCTACTTTTAAATCATGCAAAATGTGGTGAGCGATACTTGTTGGTGTAACCGCGCCAAAAAGTTTGCCGGTTTCTTTGCTTGCGACTGCAATGACAATGCTCTTG
This sequence comes from Candidatus Margulisiibacteriota bacterium, assembly GCA_009691415.1. Lineage (GTDB taxonomy): Bacteria > Margulisbacteria > Marinamargulisbacteria > SXXA01 > SICP01 > SICP01. Next base: position 6,561 of record SICP01000006.1, on the reverse strand, counting down.
CCATTGATCGCTGATTTAACTTGTTCTGCAGAATTCTTCAAAAGGTCTAAACGTTTTTGCTCTTTCTTTTCCAAAAGTTTAAAGCGGTCTTGATTCCCTTTTGTTGCGAGTAATGCCATGCCATTAGGTAGCAAATAGTTACTAAAATAACCCAGTTTGACCCGTTTTTTTTGACCTAGCTTCCCAAGTCCTTTTTCTTCTCGTATTAAAATAATTTCTACGTTCGCCATTTCATTTAACTCCTGATTTAATTAGTCCATTGTGTATGGCAATACACCAATATAACGAGCGCGCTTAATAGCGGTAGCTACCATACGTTGATGTTTTGCACACACGCCAGAATTGCGCTTAGGAACAATTTTTCCGCGGTCTGTTAAGAACCTTCTAAATTTTTGTGTATCTTTGTAATCTAGAACCTCAATTTTTTCTGCGCAAAAAAAACACACTTTTCTGCGTTTCATGCGACGTTTTACAAATACTTTTTGCTCTTGATCTGCTGCCATTTTCTAGTCTCCTTCTTAAAATTCCTGACTTGCGAATTCAGGGTGTTCTTCCATTTGTTGAATGCCTCTATCCAGCATTTGCATGCTATCCGCGATCACGTCCGCGCTGGTTTTGGTTTCGCCATCTTTCTCGTAGCTGTCTACTTGTAAACGTCCTTCAATTGCAACTAGCTTACCCTTTTTAAGGTATTCTCCGCAAATTTCTGCGAGTCTGCGCCAGGCAACTACACGGATAAAATCTGTGACGCTCTCTTGTCCGTCTTTTCCGCGTATTCGATCTATTGCAAGTGTAAATCGGGTTACGGTAACACCGGAAAGTGTCACGCGCATTTCAGGATCACGTACCAATCGGCCTATCAAAAAACATTTATTGTACATTAGAATGGCACCTCTTCATCAAGATCTGTTTCGTTATCTGGCGCTTGTGCAAATGGTGATGGAGCAGGCGTTTTTGCTGGACCGAAATCAAAGTCGGATTCTTGAATTTCTTCCACTTGTTTTTTCTGAACGGTAGGTTTGATAGAAGATTGAACAGGTGTAGGAGAAGAGGTCGAGGGTGTTTGAGATATAGAAAGAGGTCTGAGTTCGCGTGCTTCAACTTCAGTAAAATATTTTTTTCTTCCAGCTTCGTCTTCTGTTGTGCGTGTAACGATGCGGCCTTCAATAAGAACCGAGTCACCTTGTTGGAGTGTAGCTGCTTGCTCAGCAACTTGTCGCCACGCCACAATATCAATAATGTCAAATTGGACAGGTATGCCATCTGAACGCTCGGGACGATTTGCTTTAATCGTGAATTTTGCGAATTGATCACCCGCATTTGTGACACGCACTTCCGGGGTGGTTTCGAGGGGCCCGATGAGAATGATTTTGTTTAAGCTAGACACGATTAATCTTGTGCTACTTTTTCTTCTACTACAGCTGGGCGTGTGTCACGAATAGAATCCATGTTCACGATCAAGTGTCTTAAAAAGCTTTCGTCTACGCGCATTTTCTCTTTCAATTGATCCAACGTTTTGTTGGTTCCTTCGAATTCGCAGTGAAGGTAATGACCTTGTAGTGCGGGTTGGAAAGTGATTGGCATATCAGTTACGCCTTGGTCTTCGAACAATTGGATTTCACCTTCGTTATCTGTGATCCATTTTTTGAAATTTGTCGTTAGCTTTTCTATTTTCTCATCTCCCAAGTGGGCCTTGATGATCACTAGGATATCGTATGCTTTTTTCATGGTACCTGTAACTCCTTAAACGCGATTATATGTAAAGTAAAGGCAGACATTGTAACATAGCCTGTTTCTTTTTCGCAATCCAGGTTCTTTGCGGCTGATTTCTATTGCTTGGTACCTTTATAGACTTCCCTGAACCGCACATACAACCTAAAATAAAAACAATCCACTAATAAGGAACCCCCATGACACTCGCAAAATTCTGGTTAATGCTCTCAATCATCATTCTAGTCCACCAAGCTACTCACACGCTCCTGCACTCTGAGAGCAACACCGAATACAAAATTGCACTAACCCATAGCCAATACGCGATCTCAGGGCTAACAGACATGGATGTCACCTCATTCTTCTCAACTGCAGAAAAACTCAGATGGAATGGCTCAAAAGAAAATCAAACCATTAATCCGTGGGGCGTTATGTTTGGCGCAGAGTCCACCCAGTGGCCATTATTTGCAAACTGCGAGGTTTCAGGCACTTCCAAAGCCAGTATCATCACATGCCAGATAGGCGGGAATATCAACCTCTTCTCCAACACCGATACTCTCTTTAGATTAAAACCAGCAATTGGCTTTTTGTTTTTAAGTTTACTCAGTGGAAAACTCGAAAAAGGTGCCGTATCAGGAATTACATATCAGGAAGATCCTATCAAAGCTGGAGATACAGTAAAATTTAATAAGATTGGATGCCTAGCCTCTATCGGTGCAGAATATGCCAAAAAATTCGGAGCAATAACCGTTATTGCCGGAGTAGACTACCGCATCATTCAAATGGGCAATAACACATTCCAAACAAGTGCTACTTTCCTGCAATCTGGCACAACAACCGAAATAAATCCCAATCCAATATTTACACCACAAGGTATATTCCCCTATGTAGGGTTAACCTGTAATCTCGAAAAAACATTCTTAGGAATGTTCTAAGAACAGGGAAATTGGGACCCTGTCATTATTATATGCAAAGCACAGGCAGACATTGCAACATAGCCTCTTTCTTTTTCGCAATCCAGGTTCTTTACGCTATTCAAATGGCTATTTGCAGGTTTACTAGATACCTGGCTTTATGAATATCACCACTTTTAAAAATACTGCTATCTTGTACCCCAAGGTTCAGCGCCATCGTTTCATTGAAATTAACCCCTATTCCGTAGGTTAGAAATTCTTGTGTTGTATCAATGAGATACCCGGCCTGTCCTTTTTTTATGTAGCTTGGCAAGTTGTAATAGCCTAATCTTAGGGCCAAAAAATTTGTAGGCGAATATTCTATTCCTGCTTTTGTAATAGATTGATCGTTGTAGGTTTCTGAGTTGGCCTTGGAATAATTTTTTTGCTGAAACTCTAGTGAAAGGGCAAGATTGTCTACCGGTTTCAAGGTGCACCCTAATCCATAACTAGACGGAAGAATTTTGGATGATACGGATTCATGGGCATCCCCTTCATAGTCAATCGTACTCCTAGAAGCTCGTGTCTCAAATGTATATGATGCGCCTAGAGATAGAAATTCTAGAGGCGAAAATAGGAGGCCTAGTTGAGGATAAAAGGCATCTACCCTTCCTGAGCCATGGATATCAGCTACATACTGATTCAACTCTATATGAGAGTAGGTTAGGCCTGATCCAATAGCTAACTGATCATTAATCTGGTAACTCAGCGGAATTGTATAAGAGCTCTGTTTCATTTCTGACACATAATCAAAAGTGCCTATTATTACAATAATCTCCACGATCTACCCATCTTCGTTTAGGCCAGTTCCAGGGAGATCATCCTCCCTAATCTGAATATTTCGCTCGAGGCGATAAATGATGCCTGTAGATACTTTATCAGTAAGTTGAGTCGCCATACCCACCATCACATTTGTTGCCCCCTGACTGAGATAGAGATCATCAAAAAAACTATTATAATTTACTTTGCCTTTTTGGCTTCAATACTCTGCCTCGAAACTGATGCCTTTCTTCACCAATAATGTCGCGGGATTGAGCAGGCTTCCACTTAAGTTATTTTTGCAAGAAACCCCTATATTCCCTAATGCCAGACCTTTGGCAGAAAATTCATTTTGAGAATAGAAGTTAAAGAGCGGCTCTATAAAATCTGACAAGACTGACTCTGTGGCAAAGCTCCGGGTGCATATCGTCAAGAACACCAGGATGACTAATACATTTTTTTTAGTTCTGTTCATTTGATTTTTAACCGTTTGGAATTAATGACTAATTTTTTATCGCTAGAGGTTACTCGTCGCTCCAATTTTTTGATATCTTCTTCCGAGGGAAGCGCTTCAGGTTTAACCCCACTTTTATTTAGCAACTGTCGAACATCTGCATTATTTTGGTCACCTTTGCTACGAATTCTACCGAACCCTTGGCTGTCGACACCTCGCTCATAAATGATTTTGGAAAGTTCCGTTTCTGTTTCTATCAGTTTTTTTCGTGCCTGTACGCGTTCGATGAGATTCAGTCTGTCTTCTACAAGCTCTTGCTTTCTTGTTTGCACAGCGAAGTAACTTTGCGCGAAAGCGATGGGGTCTTTTTTAGGATCTCCATTTTGAGCAATCAAGTAACATGCGTAACGCGTGAGCATAATGTCTTCAACTTTACGTTGCGCTCCTGACCCCACCCCCACCATTTTGTTGATGTCAACAAAATGGTCTTGAACCTCTTGCCCTGAATTCTGACAAGCCTCTTTTGCTTTCTGAATTGTGTTAATAAAATTACGCCATTCGGTATAACCAAGCAATTCTTGCAAATTTCGGGCTAACCAATAGTCAACTCCATTATGATCACAAGAGGAATTTTCGAAGTTTTTGTGTAGCTCTGAAATCCATTCCCGTTTCATTTCTGATCCTGCATTATTATATTTTTTATAAAAATCTATATTTAAAAAATATTTTACGAGAGACTTAGTATTTTTGACAAGCGAAATGAATACAAGCCTCACTTGAACCTAAATAATACTGTATACTCTCTGACCAATGACTTCACTAGATGCGTCACAAAACCTTAACGACCCTCAAGAAATCCCCGAAAGATTGGTTTCGTCCGATCGTGTTATGGACGACATTAAAGAGGGAAGCCTTCGCCCCAAAACACTTTCTGAATTTATTGGGCAGGAAAAATTAAAGCATCATTTGGGGATTTTTATTCAGGCAGCTTCGCAACGCCAAGAGAGTATTGAGCACGTGTTGCTGTATGGCCCCCCCGGACTTGGGAAGACGACTTTGGCCAGTATTATTGCGGCTGAAATGGGTGTTCAGATTAAGATTACGTCTGGGCCAGCTATTGAAAGGCCGGGGGATTTGGCGGCGATTTTGACAAATTTGCAGCCTGGGGATGTCTTGTTTATTGATGAAATTCATCGTCTCAATCGGGCTGTTGAAGAAGTGCTTTATCCGGCGATGGAAGATTTTGAATTGGATATTATTATAGGAAAGGGACCTTCGGCGCGATCGATTCGATTGGATTTGCCGAAGTTTACTTTGATTGGTGCGACGACGCGAGTGGGTAGCTTATCGGCGCCGCTTCGGGATCGGTTTGGGATTATTGAACGTTTTGAATTTTATACCCCTGCCGATTTGACGCAGATTATTCATCGGTCTTCTTTTCTTTTAGAGACGCGCATTCATGCGGAAGCCGCCGAAAAAATTGGTGAGCGGTCTCGCGGAACGCCTCGTATTGCGAATCGTTTATTAAAGCGGGTTCGTGACTGGGCGCAGATAAAAGGTGATGGCACCATTACACTCGACATTATTCAGAGCTCTCTCGAAGGATTTGGCATTGACGTGCTGGGCTTAGATGAAGTGGATCGTCGTTATCTGCTGACGATTATTGAAAAATTTCGTGGCGGCCCTGTGGGTCTCGACACCATTGCTGCTAGCATTTCCGAAGATTCTGATACTATAGAGGATGTTTATGAGCCCTATTTATTACAGCTAGGGTTTATTGAACGGACACCTCGTGGACGTCTCGCTACAGGACTTGCCTATAAACATTTAGGCACTGCTCAAGCACGAACACCTGATCAAACCCAACAAAATTCATTGTTTTAGGAGGCTCTATGTCTACACGTTCATTTACGATAAATCGCAATACAAAAGAAACCCAAATCGCCATGACATTTTCTTTGGATGGCAGCGGAAAAAATCAGATTCAAACAGGCATTCCTTTTTTTGACCACATGTTAGATTTATTTTCACACCACGGGCTTTTTGATTTGTCATTGCAAGTGAAGGGTGACTTGGATGTGGACTTTCACCATACGGTGGAAGATGTGGGTATTTGTATGGGGCAAGCATTTCGCGAGGCCATTGGTGACGCGAAAGGGATTGCACGATATGCCTCTGGATTTTTACCAATGGACGAAGCCCTTTGCCAAGTGGCTATTGATATTTCTAATCGCCCTCATCTGGATTTTAACTGCGCGCTACCTAAATCTAAAGTAGGTTCGTTTGATGTTGAATTAACTGAAGAATTTTTTAGAGCGTTTGTGAATAACTCACGCATTACGCTTCATATTGATGTGGTGCGCGGGAATAATTTACACCATGTGCTTGAGTCTTGTTTTAAGGGGGTTGGTTTTTTTCTGGATAAAGCATCGTTGTTTGATGCCAGAAAACCGGCGATCCCGTCTACAAAGGGACTTCTATAAAAATGGGTTCTGACTGCGTCATCCCTGATTTAATTCAGCAAATGGGCCGGCAAATTTTGTCGGCCCATCCGGCTTTGGATCAGATTGTTTTGGTTGGCATTTTGTCATCGGGATATCCACTGGCACAGCGTCTCGCATTTTTTCTTGAAAAAGAAACAGGCACTCCTGTACAAGTTGGGAAATTAGATGTGGCTCTGTATCG